>JBEKGC010000250.1:0-9892 GCA_050013055.1 Streptosporangiaceae bacterium | reverse complement strand
ACGGTCACGCTCTGCTTGCGCTTGCGGTCGATGCGGACGCCGACGCTGTCCCGCTTGTCGATCTCGAACTCGAGCCAGGCACCCCTGCTCGGGATCACCTTGCAGGAGTAGATGTCCTTGTCGCTCGTCTTGTCCACCTGGCGGTCGAAGTACACGCCGGGTGAGCGCACCAGCTGGCTGACCACGACACGCTCGGTGCCGTTGATGATGAAGGTGCCCTTGGCCGACATAAGCGGGAAATCGCCCATGAAGACCGTCTGGCTCTTGATCTCGCCCGTGGTGTTGTTGATGAACTCCGCCGTCACGAACATGGGAGCGGAGAACGTCATGTCCTTGTCCTTGCACTCCTCGGCGGAGTACTTCGGCGGCTCGAACCGGTGATCACGGAACGACAGGGACATGGTGCCTGAGAAGTCTTCGATCGGGCTGATCTCTTCGAAGATCTCCTCGAGGCCGGACTGCTCGGACAGGTCCTTACGTCCGGCGTCCTTTGCTTCAGTGGTGCGAGCCTGCCACCTCTCGTTGCCTAGCAGCCAGTCAAACGACTCGGTCTGCAGGGCGAGTAGGTCGGGTACCTTGAGCGGCTCCTGGATACGCGCGAATGACACGCGGCGTGAACCGGGATTCGTTGCGGAGGTAGTCGTTGCGGAGGCGCTGCGCGATGCTGCCAACAGGGGTCCTTCCGAACTTTGTCACGGAAATATCACCGCACGCACGCCAAACGCCCCGCGGCAAACCCCGTAGGCGCGAGGGGGGAGAGACCGAGGACGTCAGAGTGCAGCGCAAACTAGCAGTGTAGCCGATGGCCACACCGCTGGTCAACTGTACGCCACTATGAGATTCACGGTTGCTCCGCAGCATCGCTCTTTAGCGACCAAGAGTCAAGTCCAAACCGGACACTCCGGGCAGTTTGCCAGGTGACGGATGCCACATGCAGTGTTATGTGTACGCAGTAACACGCCAGGGTATGACGTTATTCCTGCCCTGGATAGAAATTGCGGCGGCCACCTCCGGACGCCCGGCCCGGGCACCGAAGACCCGGGCCCCACGCCACCGTGGTGACGCGAAGCCCGGGTCTGGTCGCGGTAGGGCCCGCTTAGGCTACTTCATGGTGACGGTGGCGCCTGCGCCCTCCAGGGCCGCCTTCCCCTTCTCCGCGGCTTCCTTGTTGACCTTCTCGAGCACCAGCTTGGGCGCACCGTCAACCAGGTCCTTGGCCTCCTTCAGGCCCAGGCTGGTCAGGCTGCGCACCTCCTTGATGACCTGGATCTTCTTGTCGCCCGCGGCCTCGAGGATGATGTCGAACTCGTCCTGCTCCTCGGGTGCTTCCGCCTCGGCGCCCGCGCCGCCGCCCGCCGCGGCGGCTACCGCCACCGGAGCGGCCGCCTTCACGTCGAACGTCTCCTCGAACTGCTTCACGAACTCCGACAGCTCAAGGAGGGTCATCTCCTTGAACGCCTCGAGCAGGTCGCCGCTACTGATCTTTGCCATGTGATGTCCCTCGGTCGGTGAAAAAATACTTAACGTGCGTGGTCCGGTCAGCCTTCCGCGCCTGAGTCAGGCGCGTCGGCTTGCTCTGCTGCGGCGGCCGGCGCGGTGGCTGGCTCCGTGGCTGGCTCCGTGGCCGCCTCCGGTGTCGCGGTGGCGCCTTCCGCAGCCTCGCGCTTGACCCGCAGGGCCTCCACGAGCTGGGCCAGCTGCACCGGCAGCGCGTTGAACGTCGCGGCCGCCCCGGCCAGCGAGGCCTTCATGGCCCCGGCCAGCTTGGCCAGCAGGACCTCACGCGGCTCCAGGTCGGCCAGCTGGATGATCTCGGCAGGCGTGATCGCCTTGCCGTCGAGCACCCCGCCCTTGATCACAAGCAGCGGGTTCGCCCGGGCGAAATCGCGCAGGTTCTTGGCCGCCTCGACCACGTCGCCGTCGACGAACGCGACGGCGGACGGGCCGGCCAGCAGCGATGCCAGCTGATCGGCCAGCCCGGCCTCGGTCACCGCGCGCTTGGTCAGGGTGTTCTTCACCACGGTGAACGTGGCGTGGTCCGCGAGCGACCGGCGCAGCTCGGCGAGCTGAGCCACGGTGAGTCCCCGGTACTCGGTCAGCACCGCACCGGACGAATCCTTGAACCGGCCGGTGAGCTCGGCGACCGCGGCTACCTTCTCGGCGTTAGCCATGTGCCTCCTCTCCATGAACGTCGAAGCATGTCTGAGCATGTCTGACGAAGACAGCAAAAACGCCCCGGCGCGAGGCGCACGGGGCGGCAAAGGTCACAGGCTGACCACTACAGCTCAGTTCACCTGCGCGGGATGTCCGGCCCGGGAGCGAACTCCCGGCCGGAGCCTTCGGCCGACGCGCTCGCGCGCGACGGCATCCAGCGGTCTTCGGTACCTACACACTACGTGCCAAAGGTCAACGGTTCAAATCGCCGCACCCAGCCCCCGGCCCCGGGTGCCACGCCGCGGGTGCGGGTTAGGCGGTGGCTTCGGCGAGCTCGTCGGTGAAGCCGCGGGTCTTGTTCGGGTCGACCGGGATGCCGGGACCCATCGTGGTGGTGAAGGTGACCTTCCGCACGTACCTGCCCTTGGCCGCGGCGGGCTTCAGCCTGATCACCTCGTCGAGCGCGGCGGCGTAGTTCTCCAGCAGGGACACCGACGGGAACGACGCCTTGCCGATAATGAAGTGCAGGTTGCCGTGCCTGTCCGTCCTGAACTCGATCTTGCCGCCCTTGATCTCGGTCACCGCCCTGGCGACATCGGGGGTCACGGTGCCGGTCTTGGGGTTCGGCATCAGGCCGCGCGGGCCGAGCACCCGGCCCAGACGGCCGACCTTGCCCATCAGGTCGGGGGTCGCGACCACCGCGTCGAAGTCGAGGAAGCCGCCCTGGATGCGCTCGATCATGTCGTCGGAGCCGACGAAGTCGGCGCCCGCCGCGCGAGCTTCCTCGGCCCGGTCGCCGGTAGCGAAGACGAGCACGCGGGCGGTCTTGCCTGTGCCGTTCGGCAGGTTGACGGTGCCGCGCACCATCTGGTCCTGCTTACGCGGGTCGACGCCGAGCCGCAGCGCCACCTCGACGGTGGGGTCGAACTTGGTCACCTGGCCGGACTTGGCGATCGTGACCGCCTCGGCCGGGGTGTAGAGCCGCGAGTGGTCGATCTGCTCGTCGGCCTGACGGTAGGACTTACTGCGCTTCATGGCTATCTCCCATGTCTGGAGGTCGTGGTCAGCGGGCCCGCGCCGGGCCCTGCCACAGTCGGGTACGAACTGCTGGTCAGCGGTCGACCTTGATGCCCATCGACCGGGCGGTGCCCGCGATGATCTTCTCGGCGGCCTCGATCGTGGTCGCGTTCAGGTCCGGCATCTTGGTCTGCGCGATGTCGCGGACCTGGGCGGCGGTGATGCTGCCGACCTTGGTCTTGTGCGGCTCGGCGCTGCCCTTGTCCACGCTGGCGGCCTTCTTGATCAGCTCGGCGGCCGGCGGTGTCTTGGTGATGAAGGTGAACGACCGGTCCTCGAAAATCGAGATCTCGACCGGGATGATGTTGCCTCGCTGGCTTTCCGTCGCCGCGTTGTACTGCTTGACGAAGTCCATGATGTTCACGCCGTGCGGGCCCAGCGCGGTACCAACGGGCGGTGCCGGCGTGGCCTGGCCGGCCGGCAGCTGCACCTTGACGACGGCGGCGAGCTTCTTCCTTCTTGGCGGCATGGCAGTGTTTCCTTACTTGTGCCTTGGGTTCTAAATCTTCGTGACCTGGTCGAACGACAGTTCCACCGGGGTCTCGCGGCCGAAGATGGACACCAGCACCTTGAGCTTGGCGGTGTCCGGGTTGATCTCGTTCACGGTGGCGGGAAGCGTCGCGAACGGGCCGTCCATAACGGTAACCGACTCGCCGACCTCGAATTCCACCGTGGACGTCCGGGCCGCCTCGGCCTGCTTGGTGCCCGGCTCGGGCTCCGGCGCGAGCAGGTTCGCCACCTCGCCGAGCTGCAGCGGCGACGGCCGGCTTGACAGACCGACGAAGCCGGTCACGCCGGGGGTGTTGCGGACCACGGCCCACGACTCGTCGGTCAGCTCCATCCGCACCAGGATGTAGCCGGGCAGCACCTTCTCCGAGACCTGCTGCCGCTTGCCGCCCTTGATCTCGGTCACCATGTGCACGGGGACCTCGATCTGGTAGATGAAGTCCTCCATGTTCAGCGACTGGATGCGGCTTTCCAGGTTGGTCTTCACCCGGTTTTCGTAGCCCGCGTACGAGTGCACCACGTACCAGTCGCCAGGCAGCATGCGCAGTTCCCGCTGGAACTCCTCCCGCACGCCGTCCGGCGAATCGTCCTTGGCGGACTCGTCATCGGCCGGGGCAGCGGCGTCGTCAGCCTCAGCCTCGACGGCCTCAGCCTCGACAGCCGGGAAACTCTCGTCCGCGTCAGTCTCGGCGCCCCGCCCGTCGGCTTCTTCTTCGCTATATTCGGTCACGTCATCGGCCTCCCCGGTTTCCGCGTCGGGTTCTGTCGCGCCCGTCGCCACGGAATCCAGTTGGGTCTCGGACACGATTGCTCTCTCTTTCGTCAAGCCATGACCGTTAGTCCGGTCACGGCGCCGTGCCTGGCGTGCGCACGGCCAGTGGCGGCGCCCCCGGGCTCTGCTCTCCCGGGGAACGAACCCTCAAAACCCCCAAGACCCACCGGGTTTGCGCTAGCCGAACACCTCGAACACCAGCTTGGTGAACCCGTAGTCCAGGCTCGTCACCACGATGACCATGAAGATGACGAAGGTCAGGCAGACCACCGTATAGGTGACAAGCTCCTTGCGGGTCGGCCAGATCACCTTGCGAAGTTCGCCGACCATCTGCCGGAAGAACAGGGCGGGGGTCGTTCGCTGGCGCTTGGCCGCGCCTCCGGCTCCGCCCCTTTTCTCCGGGGCCTCACCGCGTGTCTGAGTTGCCATATCCTCACCTAATGGTCCGCCGGCTCTGGCGGGTTCGCCGGATCGCACTCGCAGGGCAGGAGGGACTCGAACCCCCAACCACCGGTTTTGGAGACCGGGACTCTGGCCAATTGAGCTACTGCCCTTGGCTTTCCTCCGCTGCCTCAGCTAACGCCCGCCACTAGCACCCGGGCACGCTGCCGCAGCGACAGGACCGCTGTCGGTCCATGCAGTGTACGTCTGAACCGCCCGTCCGTCGAACCGCGAGCTCCCCGGGGCAAATCGGTGGGAGAATGAGGCACATGTCAACCAGAGTCTCCGCACGCATTTCCGCTATCTCCGAATCGGCCACGCTGGCCGTGGACGCCAAGGCCAAGGCGCTCAAGGCGGCGGGCAGGCCGGTCATCGGCTTCGGCGCGGGCGAGCCGGATTTCCCGACCCCCGACTACATCGTCGAAGCCGCCCAGCGGGCTTGCGCCGAGCCGCGGTTTCACAAGTACACCCCGGCCGCTGGCCTGCCCGAGCTCAGGCAGGCGATCGCGGCCAAGACGGCCAGGGATTCCGGCTATCAGGTCGAACCGAGCCAGGTGCTTGTCACCAACGGCGGCAAGCAGGCGGTCTACCAGACGTTCGCCACGCTGCTCGATCCCGGCGACGAGGTCATCGTGCCCGCGCCCTACTGGACCACCTACCCCGAGGCCATCGCGCTGGCCGGCGGGGTGATGCGGCCGGTGCTCACCGACGAGAACTCCGGCTACCTGGCCTCGGTCGCCGACCTGGAGGCGGCGCGCACGCCGCGCACCAAGGTGCTGCTCTTCGTGTCACCGTCGAACCCGACCGGAGCGGTGTACCCGCCGGCCTTGGTGGCCGAGATCGGCCGCTGGGCGGCGGCCAACGGCCTGTGGGTGGTCACCGACGAGATCTACGAGCACCTGGTGTACGGCGACGCGGTGTTCTCCTCGATCCCGGTCCAGACGCCGGAACTGGCCGGCACCTGCGTGGTGCTCAACGGCGTGGCCAAGACCTACGCGATGACCGGCTGGCGGGTGGGCTGGATGATCGGGCCGCGGGACGTGATCAGCGCGGCGGCGAACCTGCAGAGCCACGCGACCTCCAACGTCTGCAACGTGGCCCAGGCGGCCGCGCTCGCCGCCGTCTCCGGGGACCTGGCCGCTGTCGCCGTCATGCGCACCGCGTTCGACCGGCGCAGGCAGACCATGACCAGGATGCTGAACGAGATCGACGGCGTGATCTGCCCGGAGCCGCAGGGGGCGTTCTACTGCTACCCGAGCGTCAAGGGCCTGCTCGGCCGCCAGCTGGCCGGGCGCCGTCCGCAGACGTCGGCGGAACTGGCGGGCCTCATCCTGGACGAGGCCGAAGTAGCCGTGGTTCCCGGCGAGGCGTTCGGTACGCCCGGATATTTCCGCCTTTCCTGCGCGCTCGGCGACGCCGACCTCGAAGAAGGCATCGGGCGGATGGCCAAGCTGCTCGCGGACGCCAGGTAGGCACGGCACACTGGGCGGATGTTCTGTACCCCGGTCGCCTCCGGGACGCCTGCGGACGCCCCGGAGACTCGCTTGAGGCCGATCGCCACCCTGCCCAAGGCGCACCTGCACCTGCACTTCACCGCGGCGATGAGGCACCCGACGCTGATCGAGCTCGCCGTCGGCCGGGGCATCAGGCTGCCGGCCGCGCTCACCGACGACTGGCCGCCGCGGCTGAGCGGCACCGACGAACGCGGCTGGTTCCGGTTCCAGCGGCTGTACGACACCGCCCGGGCGGTGCTGCGCACCCCGGCGGACGTGCGGCGGCTGCTGACCGAGACGGCGCAGGACGAGCGGGCGGAAGGTTCGGCCTGGCTGGAGATCCAGATCGATCCGTCCGGCTTCGCCGGAAGGTTCGGCGGGATCACGGCCATGATCGAGCTTGTGCTCGACGCGGCCGCCGCGGCGACGGGGACCTCCGGGGTCGGGATCGGCGTCATCGTGGCGGCCAACCGGACCAAGCATCCGCTGGAGGCCAGGACCTTGGCCCGGCTCGCCGCGCAGTATGCCGGGCACGGGGTGACCGGGTTCGGCCTGTCCGATGACGAGCGGCGCGGGCCCGCGCACGACTTCGCCGCGGCGTTCCGCATCGCGGAGCGGGCCGGGCTGCTGCTCGTGCCGCACGGCGGCGAGCTGGCCGGCCCGGCCAGCGTGACGGCCTGCCTGGACGACCTGCACGCGAACCGCATCGGCCACGGCATCCGGGCCGCCGAGGACCCGGCCGTGGTCAAGCGGCTGGCCGCGGAGGGCATCACCTGCGAGGTCTGCCCGTCCTCCAACGTCGCGCTCGGCATCGCGGCGGCCCCGTCCCAGGTGCCACTCCGCTACCTGTTCGAGGCCGGGGTACCGATCGCGCTCGGCGCCGACGACCCGCTGCTGTTCGGCCCGCGGCTGGCCGCGCAGTACGAGATCGCCAGACACGCGCACGGGTTCACGGACGCCGAACTCGCCGACCTGGCCCGCTCCTCCGTGCTGTCTTCCGTCGCCCCCGAACCCCTCCGCACCACCATGCTCACCGGCATCGACACCTGGCTCGCCAGCCCGCCACCCCGCCATGATCGCGAAGACTTTTCCCCCGCCGGCGGGTAAAAAGTCTTCGCGATCATGGAAACGCCCGGCGCGGAGACGGCGGGGCGCGGGGCGGGGCGGGGCGGGGCGGGGCGGGGATATCGGGGCGCGGAATAGTGGGGCAGCGGATAAGCTTCACCACATACGGCGTTGATCCGGCTATCACCGGGGAGCTTCCGGAAGAAAGGGCCGCGGTTGGCCTGAGTAGAACCGGGCGGGTCCGGCCCGTTACAGGCGGTTGACGAGCGGTCGCGGCTCAGGGGCAACAACCTGGACGGCGGCAAGCGAGGTGGTACCGCGGTATGCCCGCGCAGGAGCGGGCCTATCGTCCTCGCGGCCTAGCCGAGCACCGCACCGCGAGGAACCACCCATGGCTGTCTATCCGCGCTCCATCACCCCCGGAGCCGACGCTGGTACCGCCCCCGGCGCTGGCACCGCCCCAGGCGCTGGCACCGCCCCAGGCGCTGGCACCGCCCCAGGCGCTGGCACCGCCCCCGGCGTGCCTGCCCAGCCGGACTTTCCCGCCCTCGAGCGCGACGTGCTCGGGTACTGGCAGGCGCAGGACACCTTCCGCGCCTCGGTGCGGCAGCGCCCGGCCGACGACGAGTTCGTCTTCTACGACGGGCCGCCGTTCGCCAACGGGCTGCCGCACTACGGTCACCTGATCACCGGCTACGTCAAGGACGTGGTGCCCAGGTTCCAGACCATGCAGGGGCACCGGGTGGAGCGCCGGTTCGGCTGGGACTGCCACGGGCTGCCCGCCGAGGTGGAGGCCGAACGGCTGCTCGGCATCACCGGCAAGGCCGAGATCCTCGCCATGGGGGTGGAGAAGTTCAACCAGGCCTGCCGCGAGTCCGTGCTGCGCTACACCCGCGAATGGCGCGACTACGTGCAGCGGCAGGCCCGCTGGGTCGACTTCGACCACGACTACAAGACGCTGGACGTCACCTACATGGAAAGCGTCATGTGGGCGTTCAAGCAGCTGTGGGACAAGGGCCTGGTGTACCAGGGGTTCAAGGTGCTGCCCTACTGCTGGCGGTGCGAGACCCCGTTGTCCAACCACGAGCTGCGGATGGACGAGGACACCTACCGTGACCGGCAGGACCCCTCGGTCACGGTCCGGTTCAAGCTGGAGACCGGGGAGTGGCTGCTGGCCTGGACCACCACCCCGTGGACGCTGCCATCCAACCTGGCCTGCGCGGTCGGCGCGGACATCAGCTACGTGGTGCTGGCGAAGGACGGCGAACGGTACATCCTGGCCAGGGACCGGCAGGCCGCCTACGAAGCCGAGCTTGAAGGCGCCACAGAAGTCGGCACGCTGACCGGTGCGGAACTGGCCGGCCGGCGGTACACCCCGCTGCTGCCGTACCTGGCCGACGCGGAGAAGTTCGGCACAGGCGGCGCGTTCCTGGTCATCACCTCCGCCGACGTCACCACCGAGGACGGCACCGGCGTGGTGCACATGGCCCCGGCCTACGGCGAGTCCGACGCCGACGCCTGCGCCGCGGCCGGCATCCCGACCGTGCTGACCGTGGACGACGGGGCCCGGTTCACCTCCGTGGTGCCCGACTTCGAGGGCCAGCACGTATTCGACGCGAACGCCGGGATCGTGGCCAAGCTGCGCGCGCAGGGCGACCTGGTCCGGTTGGCGACCTACACCCACTCCTACCCGCACTGCTGGCGGTGCCGTAACCCGCTGATCTACAAGGCGCTGTCCAGCTGGTTCGTGGCGGTGTCCAGCTTCCGCGACCGGATGGTCGAGCTGAACGAGCAGATCACCTGGGTGCCTGCGCACGTCAAGGACGGGCAGTTCGGCAAGTGGCTGGCGGGCGCGCGGGACTGGTCGATCAGCCGGAACCGGTTCTGGGGCTCGCCGATCCCGGTCTGGCAGAGCGACGACCCTGACTACCCGCGCACCGACGTGTACGGCTCGCTGGACGAACTCGAACGTGACTTCGGCGTCCGCCCGGACGACCTGCACCGCCCGGCCATCGACGAGCTGACCCGGCCGAACCCGGACGACCCCACCGGGCGGTCCACCATGCGCCGGGTACCTGAGGTGCTTGACTGCTGGTTCGAGTCAGGGTCGATGCCGTTCGCCCAGGTGCACTACCCGTTCGAGAACCGCGAGTGGTTCGATTCGCACTACCCGGGCGACTTCATCGTCGAGTACATCGGCCAGACCCGCGGCTGGTTCTACACCCTGCACGTGCTGGCCACCGCGCTTTTCGACCGCCCCTCCTTCCTGGCCTGCGTCAGCCACGGCATCGTGCTCGGCGACGACGGCCAGAAGATGTCCAAGAGCCTGCGCAACTACCCGGACGTGAACGAGGTCTTCGACCGGGACGGCTCGGACGCCATG
>JBEKGC010000249.1:0-12092 GCA_050013055.1 Streptosporangiaceae bacterium | reverse complement strand
ATGGCCGAGGTGCTCGACGGCTACCAGGGCCTGGTCAAGATCCAGCTGTGCGGGCCGTGGACGCTGGCCGCGGCGCTTGAGCGGCCGCGCACGCTGAACGCGGCGCTGTCCGATCCTGGCGCGGTCGCCGACCTGACCGTCTCGCTGGCCGAGGGCGCGGCCGCGCACGTGGCCGAGGTGCTCAAGCGGGTGCCGGGGGCGCGGCTCGTGGTCCAGTTCGACGAGCCTTCGCTGCCCGCGGTGGCGGAGGGCGCGATACCGACCGCGAGCGGGCTTTCGCGGTTCGCCGCGGTCGAGCCGGACACGCTGCGGGGCACGCTGGCCCTGGTGCTCGCGGCCGTCCGCGGCTATACGGTGGTGCACTGCTGTGCCGCCACGGTCCCGTTCGGCATCATCAGGGCGGCGGGGGCGAATGCGGTCTCCTTCGACCTCGGCCAGCTACGGCGAGGTGAAGAGGATGCGGTCGCCGAGACCGCGGAGGCCGGGATGGGGCTGCTGACCGGCGCGGTTCCCGCCCGGCCCGAGCAGGTCGCGGCGGGGGTGCCTGACGGGGGCCGGGCGGGCCGGGGTGCCGCCGGGCCCGGCCGGGCAGGCCCGGGTGGCGGTTCCGCCGAGGCGCGCGAGACGGCCGAGCGGGTCATCCGGCTTTACCAGCGGCTGGGCCTGCCGCTGGCGACGTGCGGTGCGCAAACGGTGATCACCCCGTCCTGCGGGCTGGCCGGGGCGACCGCGGTCCAGGCGCGCGTCGCGCTGGCCCGGTGCCAGCAGGCGGCGGCCATGCTGCCCGAGCTGATCGAAGACACAGGGGGCGAGCCCAGGTGACCGAGCGCGACACAGATACCGAGCCTGCGGCCGCGCCCGCGCAGGCCAGGCGGCGCCACGCCGACCTGAGCCTGGACATCACCGAGGCCGATCACAGGTACTACGTGCTCGACGCGCCGACCATCTCCGACATCGACTACGACACCAAGATGCGCGAGCTGCGGGCGCTGGAGGAGCAGTACCCCGAGCTGCGCACGCCGGACTCGCCGACGCAAACCGTGCACGGCTCGATCTCGACGCAATTCACCCCGGTGGAGCACCTGGAGCGGCTGCTCAGCCTGGATAACGTCTTCACCGACGAGGACCTGGGCGGCTGGGCCGACCGGGCCACCCGGCTCGGCGGAGGCGGCCCTTACCTGTGCGAGCTGAAGATCGACGGCCTCGCGATCGACCTGGTCTACCGCGACGGCGCGCTGGTCAAGGCGGCCACCCGGGGTGACGGGCGCACCGGCGAGGACGTCACGCCGAACATCCGGACGATTGCCTCCATCCCCGCCCGGCTCACCGGGTCGGGGTATCCGGACACGCTCGAGGTCAGGGGCGAGGTCTTCCTGCCGGTCGAGGCGTTCGAGCGGCTGAACGAATCCCTGCTCGAGGCGGGCAAGCCGGCCTTCGTCAACCCGCGGAACTCGGCCGCCGGATCGCTGCGGCAGAAGGATCCGCGGATCACCGCGAGCCGGGCGCTTGACGCCATCATCCATGGCATCGGCCGGGTCGAGGGTTCGGCGGACGAAGCGGACATCAGCGGCGCGGCGGCCGGCCCGGGCGAAGAAGGGCACCTTGAGGGGGCGCCGGACACGCAGTCGGGCTGGTACGAGCGGCTGCGCGACTGGGGGCTGCCGGTCAGCGGCCTGTACCAGGTGGTGCCGGACATGGACGGCGTGCGGGCGTACCCCGCCGTACGAGATCGACGGGGTGGTGGTCAAGCTCGACCAGATCGCCCTGCAGCAAAAGCTCGGCTCGACCAGCCGGGCGCCGCGGTGGGCCATCGCCTTCAAGTACCCGCCGGAGGAGGTCACCACCAGGCTGCTCGATATCCGGGTGAATGTCGGGCGCACCGGCCGGGTCACCCCGTTCGCCGTGATGGAGCCGGTCAAGGTGAGCGGCTCCACGGTGGACCGGGCCACCTTGCACAACGCCGACGAGATCAAGCGCAAGGGCGTGCTGATCGGCGACATGGTCATCCTGCGCAAGGCCGGCGACGTGATCCCCGAGGTGCTCGGGCCGGTGGCCGACCTGCGCACCGGGGACGAGCGCGCATACGAGTACCCCACCCACTGCCCGTCCTGCGGCACGGAGCTGGCCCGCGAGGAGGACGAGGTCGACTGGCGCTGCCCGAACACAAGGTCCTGCCAGGCGCAGCTCCGCGAGCGGCTGTTTCACCTGGCCGGGCGGGGCGCTTTCGACATCGAGGTGCTCGGCTACGAGGCGGTCAGCGCCCTGCTCGACGGTGGTCTGGTCGCCGACGAGGGTGACCTGTTCGCGCTGACCGCCGAGCGGCTGAGCACGTGCCCGTTCTTCGTGGTCAAGCAGGGCACGCTGAGCGCCAACGCCACCCGGCTGCTGGCCAACCTGGAGCAGGCGCGGACCAGGCCGCTGTGGCGGATCCTGGTGGCGCTGTCCATCCGGCACGTCGGCCCGACCGCGGCCCGGGCGCTGGCCGCCGAGTTCGGCTCGCTCGAGGCGATAGAGGCGGCTAACGTCGACGCGCTGGCCGCGGTGGACGGGGTCGGGCCGACGATCGCCGCGTCGGTCCGCGACTGGTTCACCGTGGACTGGCACCGGGCCATCGTCTCGAAATGGCGTGACGCCGGGGTGCGCCTGGCCGACGAGGGCTTCGACCCCTCGCGGGCCGCGGGCCGCCTGCTGGCGGGCGTGGCCGTGGTGATCACCGGCACGCTGGACGGCTTCAGCCGCGAGGAGGCCGCCGAGGCGGTCCGGCAGGCCGGCGGCAAGGTGACGTCCTCGGTGTCCAAGAAGACCGGTTTCGTGGTCGCGGGCGAGAACGCGGGCTCCAAGTACGACAAGGCGGTCGAGCTAGGCGTCCCCATCCTCGACGAAGCCGGCCTTCGCCTGCTGCTCAGCGACGGCCCCGACGCCGTCCGCCCCGCCGCGGCGGGGGAGCCCTAGGCCGGCCCGGCGCTGACCCCGGCCGCCGCGGCGGGGGAGCCCTAGGCCGACCCGCCGCTAGCCCTCGGCCGGGTCGGCGCTGACCTCGGCCAGCCTGCGGGCGAGGTAGCGGCGCTCGGCGTCGGTGCTGGCCCGCTCGAGCGCCTCGCGGTAGGCGCCGGCGGCTTCCGCCCGGCGGTCCAGGCGGCGGAGGAAGTCGGCCCGGGTCGCGGGGAGCAGGTGGTAGCCGGCCAGCTTCCCGTCGGCCGCCAGGGTGTCGACCAGCTCAAGGCCGGCCGCGGGCCCGGACGCCATGCCGACCGCGACCGCGTAGTTCAGCTCGACGACCGGGGTCGGCAGGAACTCCATCAGCTGGCGGTACAGCGCGGCGATCTGCGGCCAGTCGGTACTGGCCGCGGTGGCCGCGGTCGCGTGGCAGGCGACGATGGCCGCCTGGACCTGATACGGACCTAGCCGTCCGCGCCGCAGCGCCTGGTGCAGCAGCGCGACGCCCTCCTCGATCGATCCGGCGTCCCACAATGAGCGGTCCTGATCCTCCAGCGTCACCAGGTCGCCGCGGCCGTCCAGGCGCGCGGCCCGGCGCGCGTCGTGCAGCAGCATCAGCGCGAGCAGCCCGGTCGCCTCGGGTTCATCCGGCATCAGAGCGGCCAGCACCCGGGCGAGCCTGATCGCCTCGGCGGACAGGCTCTGCCGGACCAGGTCGGCCCCCGCGGTCGCCGCGTAACCCTCGTTGAAGAGCAGGTACAGCACGCCGAGCACGCCCGGCGTGCGCTCGGGCAGCAGGTGCGCCGGGGGTACCCGGTACGGGATCCCCGCGTGGGCGATCTTCTGCTTGGCCCGGACCAGCCGCTTGGCCATGGTCGCCTCGCTGGCCAGGAACGCCCGGGCGATTTCCGCGGTGGTCAGCCCGGCCAGCGTCCGCAGCGTCAGCGCCACCCGCGCCTCGAGGGCGAGCGCGGGATGGCAGCAGGTGAACATCAGCCGCAGCCGGTCGTCGCGGACGCCGCTGTGGTCCGTCCCGCCCTCGTCGGCCTGGTACGGACCTGGCTCGTCGGACACGGCCGCCACCTCCCGGAGTTTCGCGGCTCCGACCGCTTTCCTGCGCAGCACGTCGATGGCCCGGTTCCTGGCGGTCGTGGTCAGCCAGGCGCCCGGCCGGGCCGGGATGCCGTCCTTCGGCCAGCGCTGCAGGGCCGCGGCAAAGGCGTCCTGGGCGCATTCCTCGGCGAGGTCCCAGTCGCCCGTCGTCCGGATCAGCGTCGCGACGACCCGCCCCCACTCGTCCCTGAACGCCGCGTCGACCGCGGACCTGACCGCCTGGACGTCGGCGTTCACGGCTGCCTGAGCTCCCCGCACATCAACACGGATTCTCCTTGTCCTCACTCATGACGACGAACGGGCCGGCCTGGTATGGACGGCGCATGACCAAGGTAACGGCCGTTATTGCTGACTTCCCCGCCGCGGTGAGACCCCTAAGATGGCGTGCATGCCGATTACCCGTGACGAGGTCGCGTACCTGGCGCGACTATCCAGGATCGCGCTCAGCGACGCGGAACTAGACCACCTGGCGCCCCAGCTGGACCAGATCATCACGGCGGTCGCGCAGGTCCAGCAGGTCGCCGCCGAGGGCATCCCGCCGACGTCGCACGCGACCGGCCTGACCAACGTGTTCCGCGACGACGAGCCGCGTCCGTGCCTCACCCCGGCAGAAGCCCTCAGCCAGGCGCCCGCGGTGGAGCAGCAGCGGTTCAAGGTGCCGCGGATCCTGGGGGAGGACTGATGGAGCTCACCCGCATGACCGCCGCGGAGCTGTCGGCGGCACTGGCTCGCGGCGAGGTCTCCGCGACCGAGGTCACCCAGGCGCACCTGGACCGGATCGCCGCCGTCGACGACCGCGTGCACGCGTTCCTGCACGTCGCGGTGGACAGCGCCCTGGCCCAGGCGGCGGACGTCGACGCCAGGCGGGCGGCCGGCGAACGGCTGGCCCCGCTGGCCGGCGTCCCGGTCGCGGTCAAGGACGTGTTCACGACCGCCGGCCTGCCGACGACCTGCGGCTCGCGCATCCTGGCGGGCTGGCACCCGCCGTACGACGCGACGATCACACGGCGGCTGAAGCAGGCCGGCGCGATCATCCTGGGCAAGACCAACATGGACGAGTTCGCCATGGGCTCCTCCACCGAGAACTCCGCGTTCGGGCCCAGCCACAACCCGTGGGACCTGACCAAGGTGCCTGGCGGCTCGTCCGGCGGTTCGGCCGCCGCGGTGGCCGCCTACGCCGCGCCGCTGGCGATCGGCACCGACACCGGCGGCTCGATCCGCCAGCCCGCGGCGGTCTGCGGCATCGTCGGCACCAAGCCGACCTACGGCGGCTCGTCCCGGTACGGCGTGGTCGCCTTCGCGAGCAGCCTGGACACGCCGGGACCGTTCGGCCGGACCGTGCTTGACACGGCGCTGCTGCACGAGGCGATCTCCGGGCACGACCCGATGGATTCCACCTCGATCGACGCGCCGGTGCCGCCGGTGGTGGCGGCGGCCCGCGAGGCCGACGTGAGCGGCATGCGGATCGGCGTGGTCAGCGAGCTGTCCGGCGAAGGCTACTCACCGGGGGTGCTGTCCAGGTTCGCCGAGGCGGTGGAGCTGCTCGAGTCGCTGGGGGCCAAGGTCAGCGAGGTGTCCTGCCCGCACTTCGGCTACGCGTTGCCCGCCTACTACCTGATCGCGCCCAGTGAGGCCTCCTCCAACCTGGCCCGCTTCGACGGCATGCGGTACGGCCTGCGGGTCGGAGACGACGGCACTCCGGACGCCGAGGAGGTGATGGCGCTGACCCGCGAGCAGGGCTTCGGCGCCGAGGTGAAGCGGCGCATCATCCTGGGCGCGTACGCGCTGTCCAGCGGCTACTACGACGCCTACTACGGCAAGGCGCAGCAGGTGCGCACGCTGATCATCAGGGACTTCGACGCGGCCTTCGGCCAGGTCGACGTGCTGGTCTCACCGTCCACGCCGACCACCGCGTTCGGCCTCGGCGAGCGGGCCGACGACCCGATGGCGATGTACCTGGCCGACTTGTGCACGATCCCCTCGGACCTGGCGGGCAACGCGGCCATCTCGGTCCCGTGCGGGCTGGCGCCCGAAGACGGGCTGCCGGTCGGACTGCAGGTGATGGCGCCCGCGCTGGCCGATGACCGGTTGTACCGGGTGGCCGCGGCCGCCGAGGCGGCCCTGACCGGACGCTGGGGCCAGCCGCTGCTCGCGAGCGCGAAGGGACTGAACTGATGACGGACACGCTGGTCCCGTTCGCCGAGGCGAACGAGCGTTACGAACCGGTGATGGGCCTGGAGACGCACGTCGAGCTGGGCACGAGGACCAAGATGTTCTGCGGCTGCGCGACCGTCTTCGGCGGGGAACCGAACAGCCAGGTCTGCCCGGTCTGCCTCGGCCTGCCCGGCTCGCTGCCGGTGGTGAACAAGCTGGCGATCGAGCACGCGATCAGGATCGGCCTGGCGCTGAACTGCTCGATCGCGTCGTGGTGCCGGTTCGCCAGGAAGAACTACTTCTACCCGGACATGCCCAAGAACTTCCAGATCTCCCAGTACGACGAGCCGCTGTGCACCGACGGCTGGCTGGATGTCCTGGTCAACGGCGACACCGTCAGGGTCGGCATCGAGCGGGTGCACCTGGAGGAGGACACGGGTAAGTCGCTGCACGTGGGCGGCGCCACCGGCCGGATCCACGGCGCCGACCACTCCCTCGTCGACTACAACCGGGCCGGCATCCCGCTGGTGGAGATCGTGACCAAGCCGATCACCGGGACCGGCCCGAACGCGCCCGAGGTGGCGCGCGTCTACGTCACCGAGCTTCGTGACCTGCTCCGTTCCCTCGGCGTCTCCGACGTGCGGATGGAAGAGGGCTCGCTGCGCTGCGACGTGAACACCTCGCTGTCGCCGCGCGGTTCCGGCGTCTGGGGGACGCGGACCGAGACCAAGAACGTCAACTCGCTCCGTTCGGTGGAGCGCGCGGTGTATTTCGAGATCGAGCGGCAGGCCGCCGTGCTCGACGACGGCGGCCGGATCAAGCAGGAAACCAGGCACTTCCACGAGGACACGGGGACCACCACCCCGGGGCGGTCCAAGGAAGAGGCGCAGGACTACAGGTATTTCCCCGAGCCCGACCTGGTGCCGGTCGCCCCGTCCCGGGATTGGGTCGAGCAGATCCGGGCGGCGCTGCCCGAGCCGCCGTCGGTCCGGCGGGCCCGGCTGCAGGCGCAGTGGGAGCTGTCCGAGGCGGACATGGCCGCGTTGCGCAACGCCGACGCGCTCGACCTGGTGGCCGACACGGTCGCGGCGGGCGCCTCGGCCGCGCAGGCGCGTAAGTGGTGGCTGGGTGAGCTCGCCCGCCGGGCCAACGAGGCCGGCCTCGAGCTGACCCGCCTGGCCATCACCCCGGCTCAGGTGGCGCGGATCGCCCAGCTGGTCTCGACCGGGACGCTGAATGACCGGCTGGCCCGCGACGTGATCGACGGGGTGCTGGCCGGCCAGGGCGGCCCGGACGAGGTGGTCGCGGCCCGCGGGCTGGCCGTGGTGCACGACGAGGACGCGCTCACCGCCGCCGTCGACGAGGCCATCGAGGCCCACCCCGACGTGGCCGCCAAGATCCGCGACGGCAAGGTCGCCGCGGCCGGCGTCCTGGTCGGCGCGGTCATGAAGACCACCCGCGGCCAAGCCGACGCGTCCGCCGTCCGCGCCCTAATCCTAGCCCGCCTCACCTAACCCCCCCGCCCCTCCCGCCCACGCCCCTCCCGCCGCCGGAGCAGATGTAAGGGGGTCGATGGCACCTTGCACCCCTAAGAAGGGGTGCAAGGGCACATCGCCCCCCTTCGGGGGCGCACAAAGAGGGCGATCGACCCCCCTTCGGGGGCGCACGCGGGGGCGATCGGGCGCGAGGGGAGGACGTGGGGGGGTGGGTTGGGTATCCTGGGGGTAGGTCGAGAGGCGCTGCAACGGGCTGCGGCCCGCCACGCTCGGCTTGTTTCGTGCACGAAGGGCGCCTCCTAGGACAGGAGGCGACTTGGTGGCAGCAACTTCTCCCGGGCAGGCGACGGACCCGGCGGACCCGGCGGGTCAGGCCCTGCGGCAGCTACTTGACCAGCGCATCGTGGTGCTCGACGGGCCGTGGGGCACGATGTTGCAGGGCCTGGGCCTGACCGCGGCCGACTACCGCGGGGACCGGCTGGCTGACCACCCGCAGGACGTGACCGGTGACCCGGACCTGCTGAACCTGACCCAGCCGGACGTCGTCAGGGACATCCACCGGCAGTACCTGGCGGCGGGCGCGGACATCCTGACCACCAACACGTTCACCGCGACGAGCATCGGCCAGGCCGACTACGGCCTGCAGTCCCTGGTGGGCGAGATGAACCTGCGCGCGGCTCAGCTGGCCAGGCAAACCGCGGACGAAGCGGGCGGCCGGTTCGTGGCCGGTTCCGTCGGCCCGCTGAACGTCACGCTGTCGCTGTCACCGCGGGTGGAGGACCCCGCCTACCGGGCGGTGTCGTTCGACCAGGTGTACGCCGCGTACGCCGAGCAGATCCGGTCGCTGGCGGCCGGCGGCGTGGACCTGCTGATGGTCGAGACGATCTTCGACACGCTGAACGCGAAGGCCGCCATCGCGGCCGCCCGCGACGTCGCCCCTGACCTGCCGTTGTGGATCTCGGCGACGATCGTCGACCTGAGCGGCCGGACGCTGTCCGGGCAGACGCTCGAGGCGTTCTTGGCCTCGGTCGAGCAGGCCGGCCCGCTGGTGGTCGGCCTGAACTGCTCGCTCGGCGCGGCCGAGATGCGCCCCTACGTCGCGGAACTGTCCCGGCTGGCCGGCACGTACACGGCCTGCCATCCCAACGCGGGGCTGCCCAACGCGTTCGGCGGTTACGACCAGAAACCGGATGAGACCGCGGCGCTGCTGGCCGAGTTCGCCTCGGCCGGGATGGTGAACGTGGTCGGCGGGTGCTGCGGGACGTCGCCGGCCCACATCGAGCGGATCGCCGCCGCGGTCAACGGCTTGCCGCCCCGCCGGGTGCCCGGGCTCCCGCCGCGGACCCGGTTCAGCGGCCTTGAGCCGTTCGGCATCGACGCGGGCACCGGGTTCGTGATGATCGGGGAACGGACCAACGTGACCGGCTCGAAGCGGTTCAGGCGGCTGATCGAGTCGGGTGACTACACCGGCGCCGTCGCGGTCGCGGTGGAGCAGGTCCGCGGCGGCGCGAACCTGCTCGACGTCAACATGGACGCCGACCTGCTGGACAGCGAGCAGGCCATGACCACGTTCCTGAACCTGATCGCGACCGAGCCCGAGGTGGCCAGGATCCCTGTCATGATCGACAGCTCCCGGTGGAGCACGCTCAAAGCCGGGCTGAAGTGCATTCAGGGCAAGGGCGTGGTCAACTCGATCAGCCTGAAGGAGGGCGAGGACTCGTTCCTCGAGCAGGCCAGGCACGTCCGGGCGTGCGGCGCCGGGGTGGTGGTGATGGCCTTCGACGAGCGGGGCCAGGCCGACACCGCGGAGCGGAAGGTGGCGATCTGCGGCCGCGCCTATGACCTGCTCACCCAGGAGGCCGGGTTCGCCGCGCAGGACATCATCTTCGATCCGAACGTGCTCGCGGTCGCGACCGGCATCGCCGAGCACAACGGCTACGCCAAGGCGTTCATCGACGCGCTCCCGCTGATCAAGCAGCGCTGCCCCGGGGTCAGGACCAGCGGCGGCATCTCCAACTTGTCGTTTTCCTTCCGCGGCAACGACGTGGTCCGTGAGGCGATGCACTCGGCGTTCCTTTTCCACGCCATCAAGGCCGGGCTTGACATGGGCATCGTCAACGCCGGGCAGCTCGCGGTCTACGCCGACATCCCGGCCGACCTGCTCGAGCTGGTCGAGGACGTGCTTTTTGACCGGCGGCCGGACGCCACCGACCGGCTCGTCGCGTTCGCCGAGACGGTGAGCGGCCCGGGCACCACCCGGGTGGTGGACCTGTCCTGGCGCGAGGCGCCGGTCGGGCGCCGTCTCGAGCACGCGCTTGTGCACGGCATCACCGACTTCGTGGAGACCGACACCGAGGAGGCGCGCCAGCAGGCCGCACGGCCCCTGGACGTGATCGAGGGACCGCTGATGGACGGCATGAAGGTCGTGGGTGACCTGTTCGGCTCGGGCAAGATGTTCCTCCCGCAGGTGGTCAAGAGCGCGCGGGTGATGAAACGGGCGGTGGCCTACCTGGAGCCCTACATGGAAGCCGAGAAGGAGCAGGCCCGCCAGGCCGGAACGGCCGGCGCTGATCGCGGTCACGGCAAGATCGTGCTCGCGACGGTCAAGGGCGACGTGCACGACATCGGCAAGAACATCGTCGGCGTCGTCCTCGGCTGCAATAACTACCAGGTCATCGATCTCGGGGTCATGGTCACCGCGGCCAGGATCCTGGACACCGCGGTGACGGAGGACGCCGACGCGGTGGGCCTGTCCGGCCTGATCACCCCGTCGCTCGACGAAATGGTCAACGTGGCCACCGAGATGCAGCGCCGCGGGCTGAAACTGCCGCTGCTCATCGGCGGGGCCACCACCTCACGCCAGCACACCGCCGTGCGCATCGCCCCGGCCTACGACGGCATCACCGTGCACGTGCTCGACGCTTCCCGGGTGGCCGGCGTGGTCAGCGACCTGCTCGACGACGACCGGGCCGCCTCGCTGGCCGCCAGCAACCAGGCGGAGCAGCAGCAGCTGCGGGACAAGCACGAGACCGCCCAGCGGCGTCCGCTGCTGCCGCTGGTCCGCGCCCGGGCGAACCCGGAGCGGCTCGACTTCGACGACCTGCCCGTCCCGGCGTTCACCGGGCTGCGCACCGTCGAGCCCGATCTGGGCACGCTGCGCGACCTGATCGACTGGCAGTTCTTCTTCCTCGCCTGGGAGCTCAAGGGCAAGTATCCGGCGATCTTGCGTGAGCCGGCCGCGCGTGAGCTCTTCGACGACGCCAATGCCCTGCTTGATGAGATCGTCACCGAGGGCAAGTTCCTGGCCCGGGGCGGCTACGGCTTCTGGCCCGCGCACGCCGACGGCGACGACATCGTGGTCTCCCCGGACGGCGGCAGCGTCCGGCTGCCCATGCTGCGCCAGCAGACGGCCAAGCCCGACGGCCGGCCCAACCGGTGCCTGGCCGATTTCCTGGCCCCGGCGGCGGACCATCTCGGCGGGTTCGCCGTCGCCATCCACGGGGCCGAGGAGCTGGCCGCCAGCTACGAAGCCCGCGGCGACGACTACTCCTCGATCATGGTCAAGGCGCTGGCCGACCGGTTCGCCGAAGCGTTCGCCGAGTACGCCCATCTGCTGGCCCGGCGAGACTGGTACGAACCAGACGCCAGCCCGGACCCCGGTCAGCTGCTGGCCGAACGGTTCCGTGGTATCCGCCCGGCGTTCGGCTATCCCGCGTGCCCCGACCACAGCCCCAAGCGGATCTTGTTCGACCTGCTTGACGCCGGGAAGTCCGGCATGACGCTGACCGAGTCCTGCGCCATGACCCCGGCCGCCAGCGTCAGCGGGTCCTGCGCCATGACCCCGGCCGCCAGCGTCAGCGGGCTGCTGTTCGCCCACCCAGGGGCGCGCTACTTCACCGTCGGCCGGATCGGCCGGGACCAGGCCGTGGACTACGCCCGCAGGCAGGGTGTCAGCCTCCGCGAAGCCGAACGCTGGCTGCGCCCCAACCTGGCCTACGACCCGCAGTAATTTCCGGCTGAGCCAGCGGTCGAGCTCGTCGAGGATGTTTCCACCACCGGGCCGGGCTAGCCGGGCAGGGCGGACCGGCGCCAGGTGCCCGGGCCTGGGTGCAGCGGCGGACGGTTCCGCAGGCCGGCCCGGTCGGACCACGCCGAACGCCCCTTGGCCGCCGGAGCTTCGTCGCCGGCTTGGGCCAACGCCATCAGCACGGCGACCAGGGCCGCGATCTCGGCCGGGCTGGCGTCGCCGCGCACCACCCGAAGCAACGGTTCGGCGGGAAGCTGATCGGTGTCAGCGGGCTGGGTAACCACAGTCCGTTCAGTATATAAAGTCTTTAACCGCGGGATTTGCCGAGGCTAATGCCGAACTCGCGGTGGACTCGTTCCCAGAAC
>JBEKGC010000248.1:0-16111 GCA_050013055.1 Streptosporangiaceae bacterium | reverse complement strand
AGCGACCGCCTCATCCACCAGCGCCGAGAAATTCTGCCGAGCCTCGGCAACAGGTACCGTCGTCATGTACAGAATTCTAGCGCACAGGAAGAGGGTGCGCGAGAATTGCCCCGTCGTGCACACGGATAAACATACCGTGACGTGTTCGAGCACGCGGGCCAGGCTATCGCCCGCTCCCCCGCCGGGCCGGCCTCGGGCCGGGGCGGTCCGCCAGCGTCGGCTCCAGGCCGAAGGCAGGGAACAGCTCAGGGCCGAACGTGGTGATCTCCGCGATAACGCCGTCCGCTATCCGCATGACGTCAAACTTGAACGCGCGGAACTCACTGTCGCCGGGTCGCCGCAGGTAGCTCGCGGCCGCGGGCATCCGGTTGGCGCCGACAGGAATCAGCCGCCAGGTACCCATCGAAGCCGCATTGGCCATCAGCGGCCGTATTGCCTCCGGACCGTCGAAACGCCACGGGCTGGGCGGCATCGTGATCTTGATGTGCTGGGCCGCGATCGCGATGGCGGCCTCGGTGTCACATCGTTCGTGCGCGTCGATGAACTGCTCGAGCAGCGCGCGTTCCCCGGCGCTCGGCTCCCGGGCGGTCCATTCGGCACGCCGGGCGGGCAGATGTGACTGCATCGTCGCCCGCGCCCGCTGCAGGGCGCTGTTGGCCGCCGCCACGCTGGTACCGAGCACAGAAGCGGTCTCGCTGGCCGGCCAGCCGAGCACATCGCGGGCGATCAGCGCCGCCCGCTGCCGCGGCGGCAGGACCTGCAAGGCGGCCAGGAACGCCAGCGAGATGGTCTCCCGCGCGATGGCAACCGACTCGGGCTGCTCGTCGCTGGGCGCGGCTTGATCGAGCAGCAGGTCCGGATACGGCTGGAGCCAGGGCACCTCGGCGTACGAGCTGCCCGCTGTCCGGCGTGAGCTGCGCCGCAGCATGTCCAGGCAGACGTTCGTCGCGATCCGGTACAGCCACGCGCGCAGATGCGGGCCGCCGGCAAAGCTGGACCGGCCGCGCCATGCGTTCAGGAACGTTTCCTGGACCGCGTCCTCGGCCTCGTCGAACGAAGCCAGCATCCGGTAGCAGTGCACGTGGAGCTCGCGCCTGTGCCGTTCTGTGAGGGTGGCGAACGCGGGCTCGTCGCCGGCGATCGCCGCGCTCACCAGCTGATCGGTACTCGGATCCGCCATCGTCAGCCCTTGTCGTGGTCGACCTCTTGCAGCACCCAGATGTTGCCGTCCGGGTCGGTGAAGTCAGCGAACGACTGGTAGCTGCCGCGGGCCGGGTGCGGGCCGTCCGCCCAGATCCCGGACTCTATGTGGCGCACCTGGCTGACCGCCACGCCGCGTCCGGTGAGCTCGGCCCGCGCGGCGACGATGTCGGACACGACCAGGTGCATGCCCTGCGCCGACCCGGGCGCGGCCGAGGTGAGCCCGTGGCCGAACCCGATCGCGCAGGCCGAGCCGGGCGGCGTGAGCTGGACCACTCGCTGTCCGTTCCCGATCGGGGTGTCCACGAGCAGGTTGAAGCCCGCCTGACCGGTGTAGAACTCCTTAGCCCGGTCCACGTCCGAGACGGGGATCATCACCAGTTGCAGTTTGTAGTCCATATCAGCCTCCGTGGCCTGGGTTAGTCGGTTGCCCGTTGCTCTGCTCCTGTAACGGAGGTCCGCGCGGAAACTCATCGGTGCCCCGATGAGCCGCCTAGCTCCCGGGATGCAGCCAGGCCCGGGCAAGCCGTTCCAGCGGGTGCGCCCCCACAGCCCCCACAGCTGCCGTCGGAGCCAGCACCACGCCGTCGGCGCGGGTCGCCGGTACCGGCAGCGCCGCACCGCGTTGCGCCGCCTGCACCAGGTTCCGCATCCGGCGCTGGATCGCCAGGTAGAAACGACGCTGGGTCCAGCGGCCGAACAGCCGGAACCCCCAGCGGATAACCAGGCTCGGGATGGGCGCGGCCCGCGAGTAGCCGGACACCCGGAAGGTGACCCGGCCGGTCCCCAGATTCTTGATCACCTCATAGCTGAGGCGTCCCTGCTCGAGGTGACCCTCCAGCGTCTGGTAACTCCAGCCCCAGGCCCGCTCGGGACCACCGTCAGCGTCCCTGGTCTCATCGATGACCCCCGTGATCCGGACTCCGAGATAAAACCGCAGGCCGAAGAACCGGCCCTCCAGCAGCATGTCGCGGCCAGGGAGCTCGCTGTCGCCCTGGTAGGCGGCGCGAATGATGCCGGGTTCGGCGAACTCGTACTGCCGGATCAGCACGCACCCCGTCTCCCAGGGGCCGCCGGCCACGGGCGGGCCGGGGAGTTCCGAGCCGATGACCGCGTCACTGGAATCAACATGCCAGTGCCCGTCGGGGCGGCCATCTTGCGGCGCCCGGGCCGGATCGTAGTTGACCCGGCGATGTCGCAGCCCCGCCAGCGCCGTGCTCTCGTCGACCGAACGGAACCCCAGCAACTACTCGGCCTTCTGCACGGAGTCGCCGATGAGCCACAACGTGGGCGGCCACAGCCCGACGAACAAGGCACGGCGCTCGGCATTGCCGCGCTCGTCCTGGTCGACGGTCTTGGCGCGAATCCACAGCCCGATGCACAGCGCCACTGACGCCATCGATGCGACATGCAAATACGTACTGCGCAGGCCGACCCGTCGTAGTGCTTGCCCGGTAGTCATGCGGAACCTCCCCGATCCGACACCCGCAGCACGGCAGCGCCACGTGGCATGGGACGATCCTGCCATGGCGACGACGAGCAGGCCGGCCCGGCTAGGGATCGTGCTCCGCTGGCCGATCGGGATCGCCCTGGTCAGCTGGCGTTACATGTGGCGGACGACTCCCCTGCACCGTTCCGAGGAGGCCGGCGACGGCGCTGATCTGCCTGAGGAGGACCAGGACCCAGAAGAAGGGCGCCAGCCGATCGAGGCCGGCGTCGGCCCGCTCCTGCACCGCTCGTATGCGGTGCGGATCGTCAACAGCGCGATGAGCCCGGCGGCGCTGATCGACCTGGTGGCGGCCAACCTCGACCGGACCTCGCCGGAAATGGCGGTGTTCCGCAAGACCCGCGGGGTACGCGACGAGCTCCGCCGCGGTGACGAGTTCATCGTGCGGATGCCTGGCCCATGGGACGGTCCGGTCCGGGTAATCCGGCGGGACGGCACCTCGTTCCGGCTGGCCACCCTGGACGGCCACCTGGAAGCAGGGCAAATTGAGTTCCGGGCGACCGCGACATCAGACGCCCTCGGCTTCGAGATCGAGTCATGGGCCCGGGCCGGAGACCGGCTCGCCGACGTGCTTTATAACAAGCTGCGGCTGGCCAAGGAGATCCAGCTGAACATGTGGTCGCACTTCTGCGTGCGGACCGCGGCGCTGGCCGGCGGCCGTCCGCAGGGAGGCGTGACGATCCGCACCCGCTGGGTTCACTGGCCCCCGCCGCCCCGCGAAGCCGCGTAGGCTGCGGCTTCGCGGGCCAGTCCTGGTCAGCCCGCTTCCGTGGCGTAGACGACGACGTTGCTCAGGTAGTGGCCCGTGCTGGGATCGAAGGCCCCGCCGCAGGTGATGAGGCGCAGCTCGGCGTCGGGGGTGGGTCCGTACACCGTCTGCGTCGGGAACTGGTTCTTCGGGTACGTCTGGATCTCGGTCACCCGGAAGAGCACCATGGTCCCGTCGGCCCGCCGGACGTAGACCTGGTTGCCGCGGCGCAACTCGGACAGCCGGTAGAACACCCCGGGACCGCTGACCGAATCGATGTGCCCCACGATGATGGCCGAGCCGATGGCACCCGGACGGGGGCTGCCGGTGTACCAGCCCGCGACGGAAGTCGTGGACGGCACCTGCAACGCGCCGTCGGACTGCAGGCCGAGCGTGATCAGGCTGGTTTTGACGCCGATCAGCGGGATGGTCAGCGACACCGGGCTGGCGACCGGGGCGGCGGCGGCCGACTGCGGCGGGGCTACGATCGGGCCGGTCGGGGCGGGCAGCGCGTTCACCCCGGCCGCGACCGGGCGCATGGCCTGCGTCGGGTGCCGCGTCAGCAGCAAGCCCGCCGTTCCGGCCACGACCACGGCCAGGCCGACCGCGAAGATAATCGCGGCCGGCCTGTGGAACGACCTCACTCAGACTCCGGAGCGCAGCTGACGACGCAGCCCGTTACCGCGCAGGCGCAGGCCGCCGGCCAGGGCGAGCAGCGAGCCGACTCCGATGAGCGCCGCCCACGGCAGCGGCGAGCCCGGGCCGTGCGCCGCGGTCCCGCCGAATCCGGTCGTGACGGAACCCACCGGTGGCTTGCCCGCGCCTGCCGCGTCCTCCAGGCTGATCATCTCAAGGCCGTTGGCTCCGTCCAGCACAACCAGCGTGTGGACGGTCCCCGCGGCCCACGAGATGCGCTGGCTCGCCGTGCCGCCGCCGCTGATCGCGGCCATGGTCCAGGTACCGGCCGGGATGGCCTGGTAGGAACTGACGGAGGCGAAGGTCGACTTGGGCACGATGGTCTGTCCGCCGCACGTCACCTTGACCGTCTGCTGCTTCAGCGAGGCCTGGATCACCCGCACCAGGAATTTACCCGTCGGCGTGGTCAGCTGATCGTCCAGGACCTGCAGGCGCAGGCCCGACTCCGGTCCCATGCCGGCCACCGTGTAGGCGTGATCCGCCTTGATCGTGACACTGGTGGACAAGACGGGCGAGCTGGTGGCGGAGGCACCCGCAGCCCGCATCGCCACGCTGTAGTCGCCGGCCGTCACCGCCTCATAAGGCGATACCGTGCCGTAGGCGACGTGATGAAGCACGATCTGCGCGTTGGAATTGCCGAAGGAGTAAAGGTAAACGTCCACCGGGGGCGTGTTAGGGGACAGGTGAGTGAGCCTGATCCACCCGGTCCCCGTGGTCGCCGACGAAGCATAAGCCGCGGCCGGTATCCCGAGCACCAGGGCCGTCGCCGCGAGCAGCGTGAAAACTCGTCTCATTATCGCTGGAAACCCCATGATGATTCCTCCCCAAAGTGATAACTCGCTATGAGCCACCTACGTCCGAGGGCCAAGGACCAGGGGCGCCATACCGTACGGTGACCACTTCCTGACCGCTCGCAAGCCTGATCTCGCCCTTATACATCGGCGTAATAGTAGTTTGCTGCCCCAGGGTCGCGAGTATCGTCGAAAGTCCACCGGGCGTGGAGGTAGCGATTTCAGCCCCCCGCACCGGTACAGTGAGACCCACTCCTGGCGACTGGTCATCGAACGCTACCAGCTGTATCGCTATTTTGTGGGTAAGTGTCGCAAGCGTTATGAGCAGCTGCGGATCCACCTGACCAGCGCGAAGTTCCGCGCGGGCGGCGGGGCCCTCGGAGAATTTGCTGTTGTCGAGCAGCTGCTCACCCGCGCCGATGCGACTCTTGAGGTCGGAGGCGAGATGGGCATTGTAGGCCGCGGCCCCGCCCGGGATCAGGTAGCGGACGTCAACCTCTTCCGGCCCCGAGCCGAACCTGGCGATCAAATCCGGGGCGTAGACGCTGGCGAGCCGGGTGCCGAACTGATTCCGGATAGCCGGGGTGGCGATAATCAGCTCAGCACCTTCCGGGTCGGGCACCGTCGACGAAAGCACCATCAGCTGACCGGCGGGGTAACCCTCCTGCTGGGCCACCTGGCACATGATGGAGTCGCACGACACGGTGACGCCCGGGCTCACCTCGGCCGTCATCCACTTCGCCGCGGCCAGCCGGTTAGCCGTCACCTGCTGCAGCGGAGTCTGCCCCGGCGTCCCGGCGCCGGCCTGTGCCCCGGGAGATGCCTGCGGGCTCGCCCCGGTAAAGGCCAGCGTGATCCCGGCACCGAAGGCCATGGCTACCAGCGCGCTCAGCACGAGGACGAGCCGCTTGCGGCGACCCAGCGGACGCTGGCTGACGAGATGGTGGCGTTCCAGCCACAGGCGCAGCGTGGTGCCGACCACGGTTGACCAGGATGGCTCCGACCGCTGACCAGGCGTTCCCGGCACGCGTCTTTGTAGGTCCTGGCCCATCTCCGCTCCCCCACAGTCCTGCGCTTGAAGAGGACTGTCTACCAAAGCTTTCCGATCATACGCTCTCCCCCTATTTCCGCCAATACAATCACTTACCGATCCACGAGCGTGCCGATGTTCGTGATCATTATCGTGCGGGACCATGGTTAGGCATTTGTCCCGTATGCGGAGAAACCGGGATGAGGGGGGCGGGACCAGAACATCGTCGCGGATCGCGGCCCATTCCAGGGAGTGCCTGATGCCCTCGGCGACATCGTACTGCGGCCGCCATCGGAGCAGGCGCTCCGCCCGGCCGGTCCGCGTGTAGGCGCCGACCGTGTCACCTGGACGCCGGGCGGCGTCCAGCGCCTGCACCGGGTGATCGACGACCCGGTTGAACGCATCAAGGAGCTCCCGGACGGTGGTGCCTGCGCCGGTGCCGACGTTGATGGCCGTGGCCGGACCGGGCATGGCGTCGAACCGGATGAGCGCGGCCACGTGCGCGGAGGCCAGGTCCCAGACATGGATGTAGTCCCGTATTCCCGAGCCGTCCCTGGTGGGCCAGTCGGTCCCCGTGACCAGAAACGGGATCCCGTCCTGATAGGCCTGGATCATCTTGCCCAGCGCGTGGGTCGGCCGTTTCAGCTGCTGGCCGGTGCGCAGCTTGGGGTCGGCGCCGATCGGATTGAAGTACCGCAGGGACAGCACCCGGATGAGCCTGGCGGCGGCGATGTCGGCGAAGATCTGCTCGCACACCGCCTTGGTCCGCGCGTACGGACTGAGTGGGTCAAGGGCCGAGTCCTCGTCCACGGTGAGGTCGTCGCCGGGCCGGTAGATGGCGGCCGAGGAACTGAAGATCAGCCGGCCGCACCCGTTACGCAGCAGGTGCGCGGCAAAATCCAGGCTCTTGACCACGTTCGCCCGGTAATACCCGATCGGGTCGGCGACCGAGTCCGGCACGACGATCAGGGCCGCGGCGTGAATGACGGCGGCGATGCCGGGGTGCTCCGCGAAGATGCGGTCGATCAGCGGGCCGTCCGCGATGTCGCCCAGGTAGAACTCGCGGCCAGCGGCGAACTCACGCCGTCCGGTCACCAGGCTGTCCAGGATCACCGGGCTTATCCCGGCGTCGGAGCACGCCGATGCCACCGTGCTGCCGATATAGCCGGCGCCCCCCGCGATCAGTACTTTCATCCCTGGAGCCTACCCGCGCAGGATTTTGGTGGCGTGCTCGCGCATCTCTACCTTGCGCACCTTTCCTGTGACCGTCATCGGGAAGTCGTCGACGATGTGCACATAGCGGGGGATCTTATAGTGCGCCAGCTTCCCCGTGCAGAACTCCCGCAATGACTCGGCGGTCAGCTCAGGGACGCCCGGCCTCAGCCGCACCCAGGCCATGAGCTCCTCCCCGTACTTAGCGTCAGGAACGCCGATGACCTGAGCATCCAGGATGTCGGGGTGGGTGTAGAGGAATTCCTCGATCTCCCGCGGATAGACGTTCTCGCCGCCGCGGATCACCATGTCCTTGATTCGCCCGGTAATGGCGAGATACCCGTCGGCGTCCATGACCGCGAGGTCACCTGTGTGCATCCAGCGCGCGGAATCGACCGCCTCGCCGGTCTTATCCGGCTGCTCCCAGTAGCCGAGCATGACCGAATATCCGCGGGTGCACAGCTCGCCGGGCGTGCCCCTCGGCACGGTGACGCCGGTCTCGGGGTCGATGACCTTGACCTCGAGGTGCGGGCCGACCCGGCCCACGGTGGACACGCGCCGATCGACGGAGTCGTCGGCGCGGGTCTGGGTGGAGACCGGCGAGGTCTCGGTCATGCCGTAGCAGATCCCCACCTCGGTCATCGACATCCGCTCGATGACCTGCTTCATCACCTCGACCGGGCACGGTGATCCGGCCATGATGCCGGTCCGCAGGCTGGACAGGTCGTAGCCGGCGAAATCAGGCACGGACAGCTCCGCGATGAACATCGTCGGTACCCCGTACAGCGAGGTGCAGCGTTCGTCCTGCACGGCGCGCAAGGTGGCGGCCGGATCGAAGGACGGCGCGGGGATGACCATGCACGCCCCGTGGCTGGTCGCCGCGAGGTTGCCCATGACCATGCCGAAGCAGTGGTAGAACGGCACCGGGATGCAGATCCGGTCGGCTTCGGTGTAGTTGCACAGCTCACCGACGAAAAACCCGTTGTTGAGGATGTTGTGATGCGAGAGCGTCGCACCCTTCGGAAACCCCGTGGTGCCCGAGGTGTACTGGATGTTAATGGGGTCATCGATGTCCAGCTCGATGGAATCCAGCGCCCGGTGATCGGCCCGGCGCCCGGCCGCCAGCAGTGACTCCCACTGCGGGCTGCCGAGCAAGACGACGTCCGACAGGTCAGGACAGCGCGGCTGCACCTCGGCGATCATCCCGGTGTAGTCGGAGGTCTTCAGCTTCTCGGCCGCCACAAGCAGCCTGGTCCCCGACTGGTTGAGCACGAACTCGAGCTCACTGGTGCGGTAGGCAGGATTGATGTTCACCAAGATCGCCCCGATCTTGGCCGTGGCGTACTGGGTCAGCGTCCATTCCGCGCAGTTCGGCGCCCAGATGCCGACCCGTTCCCCCTTGCGGATGCCCATCTCGAGCAGGCCGAGGGCGAGCGCGTCGACGTCGGCAGCGAGCTCGGCGTAGGTCCACCGCCGTTCCGCCGGCCGGTCGACCAGCGCCTCACGATCCCCGAACGCCCGTACCGCGGCGTCGAAATTAGCGCCGATCGTGTCGCCGAGCAGCGCCGTCGCGGATGGTCCCGAGGAGTAACTAAGGGCACCAGCCATGGCCCGCTCACCTCCAAACCTTGGTTTCACCTGGCCATAGTGTTGCCGTCCAGCATGGCATGGTTTGCTGTTTTATCGTTATCTGCGCCCTGGCCGCACGCTCTCACCCTAGGCGGCGGATAATAGGTTTTATACGGGCGGACTCGGTCATAACCGCCGGGACCGTGGAGGGTAAAGATGCAACTCCAGCTGGTTAACGTTCCCGTGGACGGCGGGGACCTGCGGGTGCTCCTATGGGGCACGGGCAAGCGCGTGGCGGTAGCCGTGCACGGGATCACCGCGTCCGGAATGTCATGGCAGGCGGTCGCCAGGCACATGCCGTCCGACTGGACGCTGGCCGCTCCTGACCTGCGTGGCCGCGGCCATAGCCGCGAGCTGCCCGGGCCCTACGGGCTGGACGGGCACGCCCGTGACGTGGCCGCCGTCCTCAGGCATTTCGGCGGCCGCGCGGTGCTCGCCGGGCATTCGATGGGCGCCTACATCGCGCTGCTCACCCGCGACGCCCATCCTGAGCTGGTCCGGCGGCTGGTGCTTGTGGACGGCGGGCTGCCGCTGCCGGTACCGGTACCGGAAGGAACCGACCTTGACGCCGTGCTCGACGCCACCCTGGGCCCGGCGATCACCCGGCTGCGGCAGACCTACCCGGACACCGAGGCCTACCTGGACTTCTGGCGGGCGCACCCGGCGCTGGCGGGCCACTGGACCGCCGACGTCGAGGCCTACGTCCGCTACGACCTGATCGGCGAGAACGGCCACCTGCGGTCACGGGCCGCCGAGGACGCGGTGCGCGCCGATGGCCGCGACGTGCTGGCCGACAAGCCGTTCGCGGATGCGCTGAGCCGCCTGACCAAGCCGACTCCGCTGCTGACGGCCCCGGCCGGGATGTTCGGCGCGCCTCCGGGCCTGATACCGCCGCAGGTCATCGCGGCATGGCAGGACCGTGTCCCGGCACTCAGGCCGCAGACGGTACCCGGGGCGAACCACTACACGATCTTGTTCGAGCCGGAGGCCGCGGCGGCCGTGTCCCAGGCGATCAGGGCCGCGGCTCTTTAGGGCCCTGCTGGTAAGGCACTATGGAATCGTGACGGAGCTGGCCGAGGCGAGAGCCACAGGATCGTTCGGCATGCTGGTTGACCTGGTGGCCACGGGCGGTGTGCTCATCTTGAGCGGAGCCGGGCTGTCCACCGAGTCTGGTATCCCGGATTACCGCGGGCCCACCGGCCTGGCCCGCAAGGCCGGGTCGTCGCCGATGACGTACCAGACCTTCACCGGCAGTGCCGCCGCCCGGCGCAGGTACTGGGCCCGCAGCTACCTCGGCTGGCGGCACATCGCCCGGGCGGCACCGAACCACGGTCACCGGGCCGTAGCCGAGCTCAGCCGACGTGGGCTGCTGGCCGGGATCATCACCCAGAACGTGGACGGCCTGCACCAGGCGGCCGGCGCGTCCGGGGTGACCGAGCTGCACGGCAGCTTGCACCGGGTCTTGTGCTTGTCGTGCGGGCAGCGGACCTCACGGACCGAGCTTGACCGACGGCTCGCGGCCGCCAACCCGGGGTGGGACGCGGCGGCGGCGGCATTGATCAATCCGGACGGTGACGCCGTCCTGACGGCCGAGGCCACCGAGTCCTTCCAGGTCGTCAGCTGTTCCTCCTGCCAGGGGGTGCTCAAGCCGGACGTGGTGTTCTTCGGCGAGAACGTGCCCAGGCCGCGGGCCGAAGCCTGCTACGCGCTGGTGGAAACGGCCAGCGCCCTGGTTGTCCTTGGTTCGTCGCTTACCGTCATGTCCGGGCTCCGCTACGTCCGGCACGCGGCCACACTGCCGCGGCCCGTGGTGATCGTCAACCAGGGAGTCACCCGCGGCGACCCGTACGCCACCGCCACCCTCGACGCTCCCCTCGGCCCGACCCTGAGCGAGCTGGTCGGCCAGCTCACCCAGGGCGGCGGGCGGGTTAGCTCTGCGGGATGATCTGGGTGTAGAGGAACTCGGTGTAACGGTTCGGGTAGCCGTCGCCCGGTCCGTTCTGCTGGTCATCGCCGGCCGCGGCGATCTTCTGCAGGACGTTCAAGCCGCCTGTCACCGTGCCGAACGGCGTGTAGTCCGGGGCCAGCGTGGTGTCTTTCCAGGTGAAGAAGAACTGGCTGCCGTTGGTGTTCGGCCCGGCGTTGGCCATGGCGACCGTGCCCGCGGGATAGGTGGCACCGGCCAGGTTCTCGTCGTTGAACTCATACCCGGGACCGCCGGAGCCGGTCCCGGTGGGATCGCCGCACTGCAGGACGTAGATGCCCTGGACGGTGAGCCGGTGGCAGTGCGTCAGGTTGTAGTACCCCTGACTGGCCAGGAAGCGGAACGAGAACGTGGTGCAGGGCGCCTGACTGGTCAGCATCCGCACGGTGATCACACCCTGGGTGGTGTAAAACCTCACCGAGTAAGGCTGGGCGGCCCGCGCCGCGTTGAACACCGGGATCCCCTTGAACCGGTCGGCGGGTATGGCCGCCTGGTAACCGCATGCGTCGGTCGTGGTCGCGGGAGCCGCCTGGGCGTGCAGGCCCGGGGCGTTGAGCCGGGGCAGCGCCGGTGGGCCGGCGGTGGTGGCCCCGGACGTGGTGACACCGACGGCCGCGACCGCTGCTGCTGCTGTGGCGAGGGTGGCGGTAGCGAGCAAGAGACGGGAAACATGTTTCCTAGGCATGTCAGGCGGTACCTTCCTTTCGGGAGTGGCAGCCCTGATTTTGGGCTCGTATCGGCCGACGGTCAAGCCTTAGCCGAGGGCACGGGGATGTGAGGATGCGTAGACCTCGCGGAGCCGGTCGATCGTGATCAGCGTGTAGATCTGGGTGGTCGTGACCGAGGCGTGCCCGAGGAGTTCCTGGACGACCCGGATGTCGGCCCCGCCGTCCAGCATGTGAGTGGCGAACGAGTGCCGCAGCGTGTGCGGTGACACGCCGGGCAGGCCGGCCCGGGTGGCAGCGGCGGTCAGCACCCCCCAGGCGCCCTGCCGGGTCAGCCGTCCGCCGCGGGCGTTGACGAAGACCGCCGGGCACGTCGGGGCCAGGGCGGGCCGGGCCCGGACCAGGTACGCTTCCAGCGCGCGGGCCGCGTAGCGGCCGACCGGCGCTATCCGGTGCTTGCCGCCCTTGCCGATAAGCCGCACCGCCGGGTCCGCCGGATCCAGCTGGAGCTCGTCGATATCCAGGCCGGTCGCCTCCGAGATCCGGGCCCCGGTCCCGTAGAGGAACTCAAGCAGCGCCCGGTCCCGCAGCAGGCGCGGGTCGACGCCGCCCGCCGGGCCAGGCGCGGACCCGGGGTCCCCGTCGCCCGGCCCCGCCGGGGCCATCGGGGCCGTCGGGGGCGTCGGGGGCGTCGGGGGCGTCGGGGGCGGGCCCGACGCGGCCAGCAGGCGCTCTACCTCGGCGAGGGTGATCGCCTTGGGCAGCCGCCTGGGCGGTGACGGGGGCGGCACGTCCCGGGCCGGGTCCAGCTCGGCCAGGCCTTGCGTGACCGCGAACGCGTGCAGCCCCCGGACCGCGATCACCGCCCGGGCCGCCGAGCTGACCGCCAGCGCCGCGTGCTCCTCATCGCCCTCCCGCAGCGACGCGAGAAACCCCGCCACGTCGGCGGCGGTGACATCGCCCAGCGCGATCTTGCCGCGGCCGGCCAGCACCGAGGAGTACCTGCGCAGGTCCCGCCGGTAGGACTCGATGGTGTTCGCGGCCAGCCCGCGCTCCACCACCAGGTACTGCAGGTAGCCGCGGACCGCATCCGCCAGGGTCTGGGTCACCCGCTCGCAGCGGCGAGGACTTCGCTCGGCGGGGTGTAGGCCAGCGCGTGCGCCTCCGCGACCGGCTCGCAGTTCAGCGTGCCCGCGTGGGTGGAAAGGCCCAGGGCCAGGGCCGGATCGCCGCGGAGCGCGTCGCGCCAGCCCTGGTTGGCCATCTCGACCACATAGGGCAGCGTGACGTTGGTCAGCGCGTAGGTAGAGGTATGCGGGACCGCGCCCGGCATGTTGGCCACGCAGTAGAACAGGGCGTCGTGCACCCGGTAGGTCGGATCCGCGTGCGTGGTGGGCCGGGATCCCTCGAAGCAGCCACCTTGATCGATGGAGATGTCCACCAGGACCGCGCCCGGCTTCATCCGCGCCACCAGCTCGTCGGTGACCAGCCGGGGCGCCTTCGCGCCCGGCACGAGCACCGCTCCGATCACCAGGTCCGCGTCGACGACCGCGCGTTCGATCTCGTAGGCGTTGGACGCGACCGTCTGGCAGTGCCCCTGGTAGATGGCGTCGGCCGAGCGGAGCCTCGCGACGTTCCTGTCGACGAGCAGTACCTCGGCCTGCATGCCGAGCGCGATGGCGGCGGCGTTCATGCCGGACACGCCCGCGCCGAGCACCACCACCTTGGCCGCGTACACACCCGAGACCCCGCCCATCAGGACCCCGCGGCCGCCGCCGTCACGCTGCAGGTGATGCGCGCCGACCTGCGGCGCCATCCGGCCCGCGACCTCGGACATCGGGGCCAGCAGCGGCAGCGACCCGTCGGGCAGCTGGACGGTCTCGTACGCGATCGAGGTGATGCCTGAGCTGAGCAGCGCGTCGGTGCACGCCTTGGAGGCCGCCAGATGCAGGTAGGTGAACAGCACTTGCCCCGAGCGCATCCGGTGGTACTCCTGCTCGACCGGCTCCTTGACCTTGCAGATCAGGTCCCCCTCGGCCCACACGTCGTCCGCGGTGGGGAGGATCTTCGCGCCGGCCGCGGTGAAGTCCTCGTCCGGAATGGACGAGCCCACCCCCGCCGTCGCCTCGATGACCACCTGATGGCCGCCGCGGACCAGCTCGTGCACGCCGGCCGGCGTGATCGCGACCCGGTACTCGTTGTTCTTGATCTCCCGGGGTATTCCAACCTTCATGGCGGTCCTTCCTGCCTGGGGAGCGTCATTGCTCCTCGGGTGCATCTGCTGGGCGCAGCTGGTCGTAGCCCTGCGGCCTGGCGGCATACGCCGCCAAGATCGCCAAGGCCGCGGGACCATTGTGCAACTCGCCAGCAAAGAACTTGCGGACCGCCTCATCCAACGGCAGCCAGCTCAGCAGCAGGTGAGCTTCCTCGTGTTCGGGGACGAAGTCACGCTCGGCTGCCGGAATGGGTTCGGGATCCCGGGCCAGGAAGATCCGCAGGCGCTCGGTGCTGTAGCCGGGCGAGGAGTAGTAGTCGGCGAGCACCCGCCAGTCGCGGGCCCGGTATCCGGCTTCCTCCGCCAGTTCCCGCTGGGCCGTGGCCCACGGCGCTTCCCCGGCGACGTCGCGCAGGCCGGCCGGGATCTCCCAGAGCAAACGGCCCACGGGGTGACGGTACTGCCTGATCATCAGGATCCGGTCCGCGTCATCCAGGGTCAGCACGGCCACCGCGCCCGGGTGGATCACCACGTCCCGTTCGGCCAGTTGACCGTCCGGGAAACGGACCTTGTCGGTTCTTACGGTGACCATCCGGCTACGGAGCAGCTCAGCCGACGAGACGACGGGCCAGTGATCGACGGTGTCCCGCACGTCCTCGCTCACGCCGAGGCCGCCGCGCGTGCCCCGGCGCTGGCCGCCTTGGAGTGCGTCAGGGCGGCGGCGATCAGGCCGCTGAACAGCGGATGCGGCCTGGTGGGGCGGGACAGGAACTCCGGGTGGGCCTGGGTGCCGACAAAGAACGGATGGCCGGCCAGCTCGGCGAACTCGACCAGGTGCCCGTCGGGCGACAGACCGGAGAAGACCAGCCCCGCCTGCTCGAGCACCCCGCGGTAAGCGTTGTTGACCTCGTACCTGTGCCGGTGCCGTTCCGCCGCGGTGGTGCTCTGGTACAGCTCTTGGACCTGGGTGCCCGGCTGCAGCACGGCCGGGTACAGGCCCAGGCGCATGGTGCCGCCCATGTCCCGTTCGCCGGCCACCACGTCTTCCTGATCCGCCATCGTGGCGATCACCGGATACGGGGTGTCGGGGTTGAACTCGCTGCTGTCCGCCTCGGCCAGCCCGGCCAGGTCGCGGGCGACCTCGATGACCATGCACTGAAGGCCGAGGCACAGGCCGAGGATCGGGATGCCGTGCTCGCGCGCATACCGGATCGCGCCGATCTTCCCCTCGATGCCGCGGACCCCGAAACCGCCGGGGATCAGCACGCCGTCGACTCCCTCGAGTTCGCTGGCGGCGCCGTCAGGCTCCTCGCAGGCGTCGCTGGTCACCCAGCGGATGTTCACCTGCGCGTCGTTGGCGAAGCCGCCGGCCTTGAGCGCCTCGGCGGGCGACAGGTAGGCGTCGGGCAGGTCGACGTACTTCCCGACCAGCGCGATCGTGATGCTGTGGGCCGGCCGGTGCACCCGGCGCAGCAGGTCGTCCCACTCGTGCCAGTCCACGTCGCGGAACGGCAGGCCGAGCCTGCGCACCACGTAGGCGTCCAGGCCCTCGGCGTGCAGCACCCTGGGGATGTCGTAGATGGACGCCGCGTCGGGCGCGGAGACCACAGCCTCCTCATCCACGTCGCACATCAGGCTGATCTTGCGTTTCAGGCTGGCGTTGATCGGCCGGTCCGAGCGAGCCACGATCGCGTCCGGCTGGATGCCGATGCTGCGCAGCGCGGCGACCGAGTGCTGGGTCGGCTTGGTCTTCAGCTCACCGGAGGGACCGATGTACGGCAGCAGGCTGACGTGCAGGAAGAAGCAGCGGTCCCGGCCGATCTCATGCCTGATCTGCCGGATCGCCTCCAGGAACGGCTGCGACTCGATGTCGCCGACGGTGCCTCCCACCTCGGTGATCACCACGTCCACGTCGTCGCCGGCCATCTGCAGGATGCGCGACTTGATCTCGTTGGTGATGTGCGGGATCACCTGCACGGTGTCGCCGAGATAGGCGCCGCGCCGCTCGTTGGCGATGACCGTGGAGTAGATCTGACCGGTCGTGACGTTCGCCTCGCCCGCCAGGTTGGTGTCGAGGAAGCGCTCGTAGTGCCCGACGTCCAGATCGGTCTCCGTGCCGTCGTCGGTGACGAAGACCTCGCCGTGCTGGAACGGGTTCATCGTGCCCGGGTCGACGTTGAGGTACGGGTCGAGCTTTTGCATCGTGACCCGCAGGCCCCGCAGCTTCAGCAGGCGGCCCAGGCTAGATGCGGTCAGTCCCTTGCCGAGGCTGGAGGCAACGCCTCCGGTGACAAAGAGATGCCTGGTTTGGGCAGGCCGTGAATGAAGTGATGATGCGGCCACTATGAGGCTCCCGTGGTGTCCGGTAGGGCAAGGAAAAACTGCAGGTCCACGGGCCACCAGAATAACAGGCCGCAGGCGGCTGGCCCGGCAT
>JBEKGC010000247.1:0-17167 GCA_050013055.1 Streptosporangiaceae bacterium | reverse complement strand
GCCCACCATGGCGCTTGGCGCGGTCGGCGCGGAGTTCCGCGTGATCTCCCCGCCCGAACTGCTCGACCGGGTGCACGACTGGGGTCGCCGATTCAGCCGGGCCAGCCTCGACCGCGGGCCGCACCGATCGCCCGGCGCGCAGGACACCGGGCGGTGATACCGAGGATCGTTCGGAAAATTCAATCTTTTTATCCGAACGGCCCGTGGTGCAACTCCAGGCACACGTGACAGCCGTCCGAAAGACCATCCCGGGGCGGCCGGCCGGTCCGGATGCACGTCGAACGGTTTAACCAGGCGCGGCGCCTCTATGACCGGCTCGGGTTTCGCCAGCTCGCCGATCAGGTGTCTATGTGCTGCTCGAACGCGAGCCGCTGGCCGAATGCGAGCCGCGCTAAACGGCTAGCCGAATACCGCCTCGTAACGCATCGCCTGGCCCGCCTTGGAGTCGGCCGCCTCGGCCGGCCCGACCGGGACGATAAAGAACTCAAGGGTGCCGAGTTGCGCGTGCTCGAGACGGTATATGCCCTGCGGCAAAACCGGCTCAAGCGGGCCGTGGAATAGCACAGAGAACGGCGTGCGGAACGCACCAGAGGCGCCGGCGGGATATTCGGTAACATGGCCACCTCCACCTCCAAAGAGCCCGCCCCCCCCATCCCCGCTCAGCCGGACCCGCGAACCCCTAATACCAAGAAAATCCCCCGCAGCCAGCGCCCCAAGTCCCATGGCGCCATGATAGCCCGGCTTATCGTGGATCGATAGCCTCGGCAGAAGAAGCTAGATATCCACGATAACCATTTCTGGGTTGGGCGCCGGGCTGGGAGGATCTGGGGGTGGGACATATCGAGGTGGGGCACGTTGAGTACTACCTGCCCGACGGGGGGGCGTTGCTCGGCGACATCTCCTTCCGGGTGGGCGAGGGCGCCGTGGTGGCTCTCGTCGGCCCGAACGGGGCGGGCAAGACGACGCTGCTCCGGCTCATCGCGGGCGAGGAGAAACCGCACGGCGGAACCGTCACGGTGACCGGCGCGCTCGGCGTGATGCCGCAGTTCATCGGCTCGGTCCGGGACGAGGGGACGGTCCGCGACCTGCTGGTCTCGATCGCGCCCGCGCAGATCAGGCGGGCGGCCCGCGCGGTCGACGAGGCCGAGCTGGCGATCATGGAACGAGACGACGAGCCCGCGCAGCTGGGCTACGCCCAGGCGCTCAGCGACTGGCAGGATGTCCGCGGCTACGCCGCCGAGACGCTCTGGGACGTCTGCACGATGGCCGCCCTCGGACTCCCCTACGAGCAGGCGCAGTGGCGTCAGGTCAAGACGCTGTCCGGCGGTGAGCAGAAGCGGATGGTGCTGGAAGCCCTGCTCCGCGGCCCGGACGAGGTGCTCATCCTGGACGAGCCGGACAACTACCTGGACGTGCCGGGCAAGCGATGGCTGGAGCAGCAGTTGCGCGAGACGGCCAAGACGGTCATTTTCGTCTCCCACGACCGTGAGCTGCTCGCCCGCGCGGCGGAGAAGATAGTAAGCGTCGAGCCAAGTCCCGCGGGCAGCGACGCCTGGGTCCACGGCGGCGGGTTCGGCACCTACCACGAAGCTCGCAGGGAACGTTTTGCCCGGTACGAAGAACTCGGGCGACGGTGGGAGGAAAAGCACGCTCAGCTGAAGCGCCTGGTCCGCGACATGCAGCAGTACGCGGCCCGCAGCGACGCCATGGCCTCCCGCTATCAGGCGGCGCAGACCCGGCTGCGGAAATTCGAAGAGGCGGGCCCGCCGCCGGAACCCCCCCGCGAGCAGGACATCCGGATGAGGCTGCGCGGCGGGCGCACGGGCACCCGCGCCGTGACCTGCCATCACCTGGAGCTGACCGGCATCGTGGCGCCGTTCGACCTGGAGGTCTTCTACGGCGAGCGGGTGGCGGTCCTGGGCCCGAACGGGTCGGGCAAGTCGCACTTCCTGCGGCTGCTGGCCGGTGAGGACGTGGCGAACGCCGGCGGGTGGAAGCTCGGCGCCCGGGTGGTGCCCGGGTATTTCGCCCAGACCCACGCCCGGCCCGAGTTGATGAACCGCACCCTGGTGGAGGTGCTGTGGGCCGACTACGCCAGGGACCGGGGCGCGGCCATGAGCGCGCTGCGGCGGTACGAGCTGGAGCGGCAGGGTGACCAGCGGTTCGAGAAGCTGTCCGGCGGGCAGCAGGCCAGGTTCCAGATCCTGCAGCTGGAACTGCAGGGCGCGACGCTGCTCCTGCTCGACGAGCCGACGGACAACCTCGACCTGGATTCGGCCGAGGCCCTGCAGGAAGGCCTGGAGGCCTACGCGGGGACGGTGCTGGCGGTGACGCACGACCGCTGGTTCGCCCAGTCGTTCGACCGGTACCTCTTCTTCGGCCAGCACGGCAAGATGCGAGAGACGCTTGAGCCGGTCTGGGACGACAGCGATCCGGTGCGCCGCCGGTGAGCTGGATCGGCTGAGTGGCGGCTGAGTAAATTATGATCACGGCATGCCTGCGCTCCCCCAGCGTGCGGATCGCCTCGGCGGCCATCTCATCGTCTGCGGCGACGGGCCGCTGGCCTACCGCATCACAGAAGAGCTGACGTCCAGGTACGGCGAGCAGGTGACCGTCCTCCTGCCGTCCGCGCACCGGAACCACGGCCCGCAGATCAGCGCCCTGCCGGACGTCCGGGTGCTGGAACATCCCGAGCTCAGCAGCCGGGCGTTCACCGACGCGGACGTGGGCTCGGCCCGGGCGCTGGCCGTCCTGTGGCAGGACGACGTCGGAAACTTCCACGCCGGGCTGCGGGCTCAGGAGCTCAACCCCGAACTCCGCCTGGTGCTCGCCATCTTCAACCGGCGCCTCGGCGAGCATATCCGGTTGTTCTTCCCGGACTGCACGGTCTTGTCTGGCACGGCGATGTCGGCACCGTCGTTCGTTGCCGCCGCGCTGGGCGAGCCCGCGCCCAGCCATGTCCGGGTCCAGCGGCGCACCCTCTACGTGGCCAGACAGGCCGACGTCACGCCCAGCCACGTGGTGTGCGGCCTGGCCACGCTGGGCGACGACGCGGAGGACCCCCGGCTCCTGCCGCCCGGCACCAGCGACGCCGACCTGGTGCTCGCCGTCGCGGACGGGACGCCGCGCAACCCGCTGGCCCGCCGCCGCGATCCGGCCCGGGCCGTGGCGGGACTTGCCCGCCGGCTCGTCTGGCACAAGTTCGGGCTCGTCTTCACGGCCCTGCTCACGGTGATGGCCATCGGCTTCGGACTGCTCGCCGCGGCCAGCTACTCCATCAGCAACGCCGCCTACCTCACGCTCATGGACCTGACCGGCTCCGCGCTCACCAACCCCGCCCTCAGCGGGGACGAGAAGGCGTCGCAGGTGCTGCTGACCCTGGACGGCATGGCCTTTATCCCGGTGGTGACCGCGATCGTGGTCGGCGCGCGGCTGACCGGCTCGGTGCGCCGCAGGCCGCGGCCTCCCGGCGGGCACATCATCGTCGTCGGGCTCGGCAACGTCGGCGCCAGCGTGACCGGCCAGCTGCACGACCTGGGGTTCGACGTGGTGTGCGTGGACAACAACCCGAACGCGACGGGGATCGTGATGGCTCGTCAGCTGGGCCTGCCCGTGGTGATCGGAGACGCGTTCCGCGAAGAGACGATGCATGCCGCCAGCCTCGATACCTGCCTGGCCCTGGTCTCGCTGGCCAGCCAGGACATCGTGAACCTGGAAACCGCGCTGAACGCGCGGGCGCTCAGGGAGGACCTGCGCATCGTGCTCAGGCTCACCGACGACGATCTCGCCGAACGCCTGCAGAAAACGACAGGCAACACGATCTCGCGCAGCGTGCCGTACCTGGCGGCGCCGGCCTTCGCCGCGGCCATGCTCGAGCATCAGGTGCTGCGCACCATCGCCGTGGGCCGTCACGTCCTGCTCATCGCCGACGTCAAGGTGGCCGACCAGGCCGGGCTGGCCGGGAGCCTCCTCGCCGACACCGAGCAGGACGGGCAGGCCCGGATCCTCGCCCTGCAGGTCAGCGGATCCTCCGGGCTCGACTGGTCGCCGCGCCGCAACTACCTGCTCGGCCCGGGCGACCGGCTGATCGTGCTGGCCACCAGAAAGGGCCTGGGCCGGTTCCTGTCCGTGCACTGAGCCCGGACGCCGGTCAACGGGATCCCGGGGGACGCACCACGGTCCGTTCGGAAAAAAGACCGTCTGTATCTGGCATCATCGAATGGTGAGCAGCACCGACCTAGATCGCCTGGCGCGAACCGCCTACGAAGCCCACCGCGGGGCCAATCCCGCGCCGCTCCCGCGCTGGGAGGACGCCACCGAGCAGGAACAGAAAGCCTGGAAGGCGGCCGTGACCGCCGTCACAAGCCCGGAGGATGCCACCCTGGCCGACGGGCGGCCCAAGCAGTCCCTTGTCGTCCAGGCCGGCGACCAGACCCGCGTCTTCAACACCGATTTCACCGCGGGCCGGGTGGGAAACCTGCCCGTCAAGGACGACCGGGCGTCCGGTCACCACGCCCTGTTCCAGTTCGCCCACGGTCTGTGGTACGTCAAGGACCTCAGCTCGACCAACGGCACCTGGCTCAACGGGCGCCGCATTTACGAGGCGCAGTTGCTCAAGAAGGGCGACAAGGTGCGGGTGGGACGCACCGAGATTACGGTGCTGTCGATCTAGGCCAGGGTTTTCCGCTGTCCCAGGCCGGCGTCGTCGAGGATGGCGGGGATGGCCTGCTCGTTCCCCGGGACCATCAGGTGCACCCCGGCCACGCCGGGAATCTGGCCGAGTTGCGCGATGGTCTGCGCCGCGAGCCGGGCGCCCTCGGCGGCGACCTGGTCCGCCGGGACCGCGCGCAGCCTGCGGTAGACGTCATCGGGTATCTCCACCCCGGCCACCTTGTCCCGCAGGAAGTCGAGCGCCCGCAGCGACCGGACCGCGCCGACGCCGGCCAAGATGGCGCACCGCTCATCCAGCCCCAGGTCGCGGACCTGGGCCATCCACCGGCCGAACGCGGCGACGTCAAAGACGAACTGGGTCTGGACGAACTGCGCGCCGGCCTCGACCTTGCGGCCGAGCCGGACGACCCCGGACGGCGCGGGCCCCGCTGTCCCCGCTGGCCCCGCTGTCCCCGCTGTGCCCGCTGGCCCCGCTGGCCCCGCTGGCCCCGCTGGCCCCGCTGGCCCCGCGAACGGGTTTTCCACGGCGCCGAGGAAACAATCGGGCGGGGGATCAACCGGGCGCCCGGAGAGCAAGGTGTGCTCGTCGCGCATGGCCCGCAGCGCCCGCAGCAGCTGCACGCTGTCCAGGTCGAAGACCGGCTTGGCCGCCGGGTGATCGCCGGACCCCGGATGATCGCCGGTCATGACCAAGATGTTGCGGATGCCGAGCGCGGACGCCCCGAGCAGGTCGGACTGCAGCGCGATCCGGTTGCGGTCACGGCAGGTCATCTGCATCACCGGGTCAAGCCCGGCCGCCAGCGCGGCCAGGCTGCCGGCCCAGCTGGCCAGGCGCACGTTCGAGCCCTGATTGTCGGTGACGTTGACCGCGTCGACCCAGTCCCGCAGCCGCGCCGCCTCCCGGGTGATCGAGCCGGTGCTGGCTCCGCGCGGCGGGCTGATCTCCGCGGTGACCGCGAAACCGCCCGCGGCCAGCCGCTGGCGCAGGCTCACCCTCGCTTCCGCCCGCTTGATACCGCCATGGGGGGAATCATACGTCGGATCATGATCGCGAAGACTTCGGGAGTTTACCCAGGCGGCGGGTAGCGGCCCCTGATCCGGTGGCCGTCCGGGTCGAACGGGGGGCGCAGCTGGACGGTGGCGGGGTAGACCTCACCGCCCACGTTGACCTGGTACTGGCCGGCCCGGACGGCGCCGCGGGTGAGCACCAGGCCGTCCGGGTGGCGGACGTAGGCCAGGCCCACGCAGCCGCCCACCGCCTCGCCCCACGCGCCCGAGGTCACCTGGCCGACCGGGACCCCGTCCCGCAGCACCAGCTCGCCGCCCCAGATCATGGCGGCCGGATCGGCGGCCAGCACGAGCGAGACCAGCCTGCGGCGGGGGCCGTCGGCGCGAGCCTGCTCGACGGCTTCCCGGCCGAGGAAACCTCGGCTGGTGCCGAGCTTGCAGGCGAAAAGCAGCCCGGCCTCGACCGGATTGTCGTCCGGGGTCAGCTCGCGGCCGAAGGCGCGGTACCCCTTTTCCAGCCGCATCGACTCGATCGCGTAGTAGCCGGCGTTGACCAGGCCGAGGTCGGCGCCGACCCGGACCAGGTCCTCGTAGACGCCGACGGCGAATTCGGCGGGCACGTACAGCTCCCAGCCGAGCTCCCCCACGTAAGTGATCCTGGTCGCGCGGACGGTCGCGTAGCCGAGGTCGATCTCGCGGCTCGAGCCGAACGGGAACGCCGCGTCGCTGAAGTCAGCGCGGGACAGCCGGGACAGCAGTTCTCGCGACCAGGGCCCCATGACGCCGTAGACGGCGTAAGCCGAGGTGACGTCGGCCAGCGCGGCGCGGGCCCCGGCGGGCATCGCCCTGGTGATGTGGTCCTGGTCGCGTTCGGCGGACGCGGCGCTGCTGACCAGCAGGAACTCATCGGCGGACAGGCGGGTCACGGTGATGTCGGCCTGGTAGGTGCCGCGCGCGCCGAGCATCGGGGTGTAGACGGTCCGGCCCGGTTCGACGGCCACGTCGGCGGCGCATAGCCATTGCAGCACCGCCTCGGCGTCCGGGCCGGACAGCAGGTACTTGGCGAAACTGGTCTGGTCGAACAGGGCCACGCCGGTGCGGGCGGCGCGCTGCTCGGCGCTGGACCAGGGCTGCCAGTTCTGCTGACCCCAGCCGTACTCGATGACCGGGTTTTCGCCTGGCGGAGCGAAGAAGTTCGCTCGTTCCCAGCCCATCTTGGCGCCGAAGCAGGCGTTGGCGTTTTTGAGCAGGTGGTAGGCCGGGGACCGGCGGAACGGCCGGGCGCTGGTCAGCTCCCGGTTCGGCCAGGGCACCGCGTAGTGCAGGCCGAGCACCTCGCTGACCCGGTCCCGCAGCCACTGGTTGTTCCCGTTGAACCGGGCGAAGCGGCGGATGTCGACGGCGGAGGCATCCAGGCCCGGCTCCCCCTCGATGATCCACTCGGCCAGCGCCCGGCCGGCCCCGCCCGCGGACGCGATGCCGACCGAGTTGAAACCCGCGCCGACGAAGAAGTTCCGCAGCTCCGCCGTCTCGCCCAGGATGAACTGGTTGTCCGGGGTGAAGCTCTCCGGGCCGTTGTAGAACTTCTTGATCCCGGCCCGCGCCAGCGCAGGGATCCGGGTGATGGCGCTGTCCATCAGGATCGCGAAATGATCCCAGTCCTCGGCGAGCAGCTGGAACTCGAACGGGTAGGGCAGCTGGTCGGGCGCGACCCAGGGCTTGGCCTCGGGTTCGAACCCGCCGACCAGCAGGCCGCCCACCTCTTCCTTGACGTAGGTGTAGCCATCCGGGTCGCGCAGGATGGGCAGGTCCCTGTCCACCCCGTCGATCTGCTCGGTGACCACGTAGAAGTGCTCGGCCGAGTGCAGCGGCACGGTCGCCCCGGCCAGCGCGCCGACCTGCTTGGCCCACTGGCCCGCGCAGTTGACCACCACCTCGGCCTCGACATCGCCTTGATCTGAACGGACGCCGGTGACCGCTCCGCCGCGGACGCTGATGCCGGTGACCCGGGTGCGCTCGCGGATGGTGACACCGCCCGCGCGGGCGCCGCGGGCCAGCGCGGCGGTCAGGTCCGTCGGGTTGGCCCGGCCGTCGCCAGGCAGCCAGATCGCCCCGGCCAGGTCGCCGGTCGCCAGCAGCGGGTACAGCTGGCCGGCCCGCTGCGGGCTGATCAGCTCGCAGTCGAGCTGATAGGCCGCGGCGGTGGCGGCCGTCCGCTTCAGCTGGGTGAGGCGGTCCTGGGTCCGGGCCACGGTGAGGCCGCCGCAGCGCCGGAAGCCGGCCGACAGGCCGGTCTCCTCCTCCAGCCGGGCGTACAGCTCCATCGAGTACTGGACCAGGCGGGTACCGTTCTGCGTGGCCCGGAGCTGGCCGACCAGTCCGGCCGCGTGCCAGGTGGTCCCGCACGACAGCTGGCCCTGCTCGAGCAGGAGCACGTCGGTCCAGCCCATCCGGGCCAGGTGGTAGGCGACGCTGGTGCCGATCACGCCGCCGCCGATGATCACGACGCGGGCGCGGCCCGGCAGCGGGGGCGAGGTGCGCGAGAGAGCGGCCGGGCGCAGCGTCTTGGCGGGGCTCTGGGGGCCCGGCGTCTTGGCTGGGCTCTGGGGGCCCGGCGTCTTGGCGGGATCCTGGGGGTCAGTCATCGTGCTGAACCTGGTCGAGCAGGCGGGGGAAGCCCGCGGCCGTCAGGCCCGCGGCCGCGCCGTCGAACCGTTCCATCGCCCAGGACCAGAAGTCGAACTCGATCGGGCTCACCGCGTGCTGGATCGCGCCCCACAGCGCCCAGCCGTACATGCCGACCAGGCCGAGCAGCCGGGCCCGGGCGACCTGGGCCCTTCGCGGCCTGCCGTAGTAGGCGGTGACCAGTTCCGTCAGCGCGTCGGCGGGCAGCCGCGCCTCGGCCCAGATGTTGCCGAGCTCAAAGCAGGCGTCGTTGTTGCCCGACAACTCGTAATCGATCAGCCAGATCCGGTTCCCGTCATCGATGAGGTTGGCGGCCAGCAGGTCGTTATGGCACGGGACCGTCCGGGGGGCGCGGACGGCCAGCGCTTTCTCGGCCGCGGTCAGCTGCGGCCGCAGGTCCTCGTACCCGGCCGGGATACGGAAACCGCCTGACTTTACTACTGACAGGTAACGCCGCTGGATGTCGAACATGTCGAAGTCGTTGCCGAACCGGGCGCCCACGTGCAGCCGCCGGCACGCGGCGGCGATGCGGGCGATGTTGCCTTCGGCGGCCACGTCCGCCGGGCGCAGCGTGCGACCCTCGATGTAGCCGATGACCAGCAGGCGGTACTCCGGGCGGTACTCGATGACCGGCGGCCCCGCCCCGGCCGCGGCTGCGGTGACCGAGTTGCGGTACTCGCAGTCGCGGTCGATGGCGAGCAGTTCGCTCGGGCCGGCCGAGATCCGCGCGACGAAGGTCCCGTCCGGCGTGCTCACCTGGTAGTTCCGGTTGGTCAGGCCGCCTGGCAGGCCGCGGACCTGCCGCGGCCGGGCGGCCAGGCTCGCGGTCCGGTCGAAGAGGGCATCCAGTTCTGGCTGATCGGCCATCCGCGCGGCCCTTCCCCCGGCTGTCTTTCCCGACCACGGTACTGACCCCGGCGACGGCGTGGCACGTCGCCGGAGTTTATCCCGCGCGGCCCTTACCAAACGCCGAAATGAGACGCACCATGAGAGGTATGGAACTCGGTCCGGATCCGGCCAGCTGGGACTGGACCGTTCTCGAGCTGGACCCCGCGGACGTGACCTGGCTGGGCCCGGCCATCCCGCCGCCGCCTGCGACGGCGCTTTCGTCCTGCTCGGCCATTCCGCCGCCGCCGAGCACAACGCTGTCTTGCTCGGCCATTCCGCCGCCGCCCAGCACGGCGCTTTCGTCCTGCTCGGTCGTCCCGCCGCCGCCGAGCACCTCGCTGTCCTGCTCGGCCATTCCGCCGCCGCCCAGCACGGCGCTTTCGTCCTGCTCGGCCATTCCGCCGCCGCCGAGCACCTCGCTGTCCTGCTCGGCCATTCCGCCGCCGCCTAGCACGGCGAGGGGTCGTTCGGTCGCCCCGCCGCTGCCCAGGGCTACGGGAGTCCCGCTCGATCGTCCCGGCGGAACCGGTTTCTCGGCTTCCCGGTCGGAGCCGGACGGCCGGGCGGGCCGGGCCGGGCGCGTAATCCAGGCCGGGCGGGTGGGGAGGCTCAGGGGACTCGGGGGGTTCAGGGGACTCGGGGGGCTGAAGAGTCCCAGCGTTTCATGGGCTTTCCGGTCGACGGGTTCGGATCTGTGGATCTCGGCCAGCTCAGCTGGCTGGCCCACCCGGCCCGGGAGTACCGGCGGTGGGCTCAGCGCCGGCGCCCCGGTCCGGACGGGGCGGACGAGCTCCAGCCGGGCATCAGGCGCCGGGCGCCGCGCCGTCGTGGCGGCGGCTGAGCCGATACCGCGTGGTGCGCCGGGTCGGCCGGTCTGCGCGGATGATTGGGCTTGTAGGCGTCGGTTAACAAAGCCAACATTCGGTGTGTCGCGAGCGACGGGCAGCCTCACACCATTTGCGTGATTTGCCGCAATTGGTCCCCAGTCGTACCGAGGTCCGACGCGCTCCGGGCCTGCGCCGACGGCTCCGCTCACGTGATCGCGAAGACTTTTTACCCGCGGGTGGGTAAAAAGTCTTCGGGATCATGAAAATTTGCCCTGGGAACGCGGCGCCGCGGGGCGCGTGGTGATCGTGGTTGTGGCTGGGTTCGTGGGCGCGGGTGGGTTGTGGGCGTGGGTGGGTTGTGGCTGGTTCGTGGTTGTGGCTGGTTCGTGGTTGTGGCTGGTTTGTGGGCGTGGGTGGGTCGTGGTCGGGGGTGGGTTTGTGGGCCTGGGTGGGTTAGGCGTGGGTGGGTTAACGGTCGTGGGTGGGGTGGGAACGACGGGCGCCCCGGGTGGTGAGGAACAGGACGGCGAGCACGAAGCCGATCCACAGCCATGGCACCACGGTGTGGGCGAGCGCCATGAGGACGAAGACGGCGAGCACGACAAGCAGTACCGGGTGGCGGCGCCCGTGCCGGGAGCGCATCGGGTACAGCGGCGCGGACCCGGCGGACCCGGCGGACCCGGCGGACCCGGTGGGGCTAGTGGGGCCGGTTACTGGCGGGCCGAAGGTGTCAGGCAGGTCATCGAACAGGCCGCCGAGGTCCGCCCGGGTCTTGGCGCTCATGGCGCGTCCGACCCGTTCGTCCATCTCGGCCTGGTCCAGGCGGCCGTCGGCGTAGTGCTCGGCCAGGCGGTCGGCGACCGCCTGACGCTCGGCGTCGGAGACGCGCAGGTGCTGGTCGGTGGACAGACCGCGGAACAGCGGCGAGAAGCCTCGCGGCCAGGACTGGTTTGATGGTGTGGGCATGATGCCGAACTCCTCTTAGGACCGAGACCGGGATTGCAGGGATTCGATGAGCGAGCTGGCGATGGAGACATCGCTGCCCTCTTCTGGGATCAGCAGCAGGCCGGCCAGGTAGAGCGGGATACCCGCGCCGCCTATGACGGTCAGCAGCACGAACGCGATCCGGACGATGGTCACGTCGATGCCGAAGTAACGGGCGACGCCCGCCGCCACGCCCGCCAGCATGCGGCCGTCGAAGGGACGGCGCAGGGCGGCATGCTCGGGCTGGTAGCCGAACGGGGAGCCGGTACGGGGGCCGCCGGTGCGGGGATCGCCGGTGCGGGGATCGGACTCGGTGGTGAGGTCTTCTGGGTTCTCAGTGGTGGTGTTCATGGCCTCAGCTTGCCTGCGCGGGCCACCCGCGCGCATCGGGAAGATCCCCACCTCTCCCCTGATGGCCGCGGGCCGGGTCAGGGTCGGCGTCAGGGTTGTCCCGGATAGCCAGTTCCGGCTGCGGGGGCGATGATGGGAACGTGGACCATCCGGCACGCTGGCACCATCATGACCCCTTCCGGCACAAGCACCGGCACGGGCATGGCGGTCCGCTGCGCCGCGACCCGGCCGACCGCCTCGGCGGCGGCGTGGCCGCCGGGATAGCCGGGTGGCGAGGCATCAACGTCACCACCGTCCGGATCGCGTTCGTCCTGCTGACCGTGCCGACCAGCGGAGCCGCGGTGGCCCTCTACGTGCTGGCCTGGCTGCTGATCCCGATGGCCGGGGCCGACAGCAACATCGCCAGCCGGGCCAGGTCAGACACGCGCGGCATCCGGCTCGGGATCGCCCTGGCCTCACTGCTCATCCTGGTCCTGCTCGTCGCCCGCACCCTCGGCGACGGCTGGCTCACCGGCTGGGTGTGGCCGCAGGTGCTCAGCGTGGCCGGACTCGTGCTGATCTGGCGGAACGCTCCGGCCGAAGAACAGGCCGTATTGCGCCGTCTGGTGGAGCCGCCGGAAGGGGCGGCGGGTGGTCAGGCGGGCGCCGCGGGCTGGCGCAAGTGGTCGGTGATACGGCTGACGGTCGCGACCCTGCTGCTGTTCGGCGGCGCGGGCTGGCTGTTCTCGGCGCACGCGAGCCTGGCCTTGCTGCGGCCGCTGGGCGGCGTCACGCTGGTGATCGCGGCCGTGGTGCTGTTCCTCGGGCCGTGGTGGCTGCGGATCGCACGCGACCTGGTGCTGGAACGGCAGGCCAGGGTCCGGGCCGAGGAACGCGCCGACATCGCCGCCCGGGTGCACGACTCGGTGCTGCAGACGCTGGCCCTGATCCAGCGGCGCGCGGACGACCCGGCCAAGGTCATCCAGCTCGCCCGCCAGCAGGAACGCGAGCTGCGCTCCTGGCTGTTCGAGGGGCGCAGCCTCGACGGCACCGACGCGGTCACCACGTTCGCGGCCGGGGTACGGCAGATCCAGCAGGACGTCGAGGCCAGGTACGAGATCCCGGTCGAGGCCGTGACCGTCGGCGACGGCGAGCTCGACGACGACCTGAACGCGCTGCTCGCCGCCGCCCACGAGGCGACGGTCAACGCGGCGAAATGGTCAGGGGCCGACGTCATCTCGCTGTTCGCCGAGGTCGAGCCCACCGAAGTGTCGCTGGTCGTGCGGGATCGCGGCCGGGGCTTCGACCCCCAGGTGGTCCCGGCGGACCGCAAGGGCCTGGCCGAATCCATCCACGGCCGGATGACCCGCCGCGGTGGCACCGCGACCGTCAGCACCGCCCCCGGCGAAGGCACCAAGGTCACGCTGAGCATGCCCGTCACCGCCAAGCCGGTGCTGGCCGCCCGGGACACGACATGACGCGGGTCGTGCTCGTCGACGATCACGCGCTATTCCGGTCCGGGGTGCGGGCCGAGCTCGGCCGCCAGGTCGACGTGGTGGGCGAGGCGGAGGACGTGCAGCCCGCGATCGCGCTGATCGCCGAGCTCCTCCCCGACGTGGTGCTCCTCGACGTGCACCTGCCCGGCGGCGGCGGCCAGGCCGTGGTCCAGGCGATCAAGGCCGACCACCCGCAGGTGCGCTTCCTCGCGCTGTCCGCCTCGGACGCCCCGGAGGACGTGATCGCGGTGATCAGGGCCGGGGCCCGCGGCTACGTGACCAAGACGATCTCGACCGCCGAGCTGACCGACGCGGTCCGCCGGGTCGCGGCCGGCGACGCGGTCTTCTCACACCGGCTGGCCGGGTTCGTCCTCGACGCCTTCGCCGCGGCACCCGCGGGCGAGGTGAAACCGGCCTTCGACCCCGAACTCGACCAGCTGACCAGCCGGGAGCGTGAGGTGCTCCGGCTGATCGCGCAGGGCTATACGTACAAGGAAATCGCCCGCGAGCTGTACATCTCGGTCAAGACGGTGGAAAGCCACGTGTCGTCCGTGCTACGCAAACTGCAGCTGTCCACCCGCCACCAGCTGACCAGGTGGGCCACCGAACGACGGCTGACCTAGCCCATCGGCTACCAGGCGGGGTCCAGGGCGGGCCGGTGCAAGGCCAGCACGTGATCGTGGGTCTCCCGCTCGGCGGCGAGCCGGGCCTGCCCGCCGCCGCAGAACACGATCGGCGGCCGCAGCGCGCCGTTGTAGTTGTTGGCCATCGTGTAGGTGTACGCGCCGGTGACCGGCATGGCCAGCAGGTCACCGACGGCCGGGGCCGGCATCGCGAGACCGCCCGCCAGCAGGTCACCGGACTCGCACTGCCGCCCGACCACGTCCACGACCTCAGCGGGCGGTTCGGTCATCCGGGTGGCGAGCACCGCCTCGAAGGGCTGGCCGGTGAGCGCGGCGTCGAGGTTGTCGGCCATGCCGCCGTCGACCGCGGCGAACGTCCGGCCGGTGCGCTTCACCGTGGTCACCCGGTACAGCGTGGCGCACGAGCGGGCGACCAGGCTGCGGCCCGGCTCGATGACGAGCTTGGCGGCGGCCGGCAGGTACGCCTGCGCGGCGGCGGCGATGACGTCGAGGTACGCCTCGACCGACGGCGCCTGGTCGCGGCGGGTATACCGGACCCCGAGGCCGCCGCCGATGTCGTAGACGCCGAACGTGCCGAGGCCGGCTAGCGACCCCAGGACCTGCACCGCCCGGCCGAACGGCTCGGCGTCGAGGATCTGCGATCCGATGTGCACGTGCAGCCCGTCCAGGCGCAGCCGGTCACTGGCCCGGATCCGGGCGATCGCGGCGGCGGCCTGGTCGGCAGGCAGCCCGAACTTGGAGTCGTCGCCGCCGGTGGACTGCGATTCGTGGGTGTACGGCGAGATCCCGGGGATGATCCGCAGCAGCACCCGCTGCGGACGGGTAGCCAGCTGTTCGAGGCGGTCGATGTCGTCGGCGTTGTCCACCACCACGGTCCCGACACCCGCCGCCAGCGCCATCGTCAGCTCCTGCGTGGTCTTGGCGTTCCCGTGCAGGTACAGGCGGTCGGCGGGGACGCCCGCGGCCAGCGCCATCACCAGTTCACCGGCCCCGGCCACATCGACGGCCAGTCCCTGTGCCGCCATCACCTTGTACGCCGCCACGCACGGGAACGACTTGGACGCGAACACCACCTCGGAGTCCGGGCGGCGGGCGGCGAGCCCGTCGCGGATCAGGCGGGCCTGGTTCGCCAGCCCCGCCTCGTCGACGATGTAGGCGGGGGTGCCGAACCGTTCGGCCAGTTCGGTCACGCCGACACCGCCGATGGACAGTTCCCCATCGGCCGAGACCGAGCTGTGCTCGGGAAACAGCGGGAGCAGGTCGGCGCCGGTTTCACCGGACGCATCGGTCATCAACGGTTTCGTCGGTGTCATGGGCTGAAGCTACGCTGGATGGGGCAGGCTCGTCGAGGAGGGAACCCAGATGACCGTGACCGCGGCGGAGTTCGATGAGCTGATCAGCCTGCTGCGCGAATTCGTCAGGCGCGAGGTGATGCCCGCCGAGGCGGGCATCGACGAGTCCGACCAGATCCCGGACCGGCTGATCGCGCAGGCCAAGGAGATGGGCCTGTACGGCTACGCGCTGCCGACCGAGTACGGCGGGCTCGGCCTGTCGGTGCAGCAGCAGGTGCGGGTGGCCATCGAGCTCGGCTACACCAGCCCGGCGTTCCGGTCCCTGTTTGGCACCAACAACGGCATCGCCGGTCAGGTGCTCGTCTCGGCCGGCACCGAACAACAGCGCAAGCACTGGCTGCCGCGGCTGGCTTCCGGCGAGGTGGTCGCCTCGTTCGCGCTGACCGAGCCGGACGCGGGCTCCGACCCCAGCCGGCTCGCCACCACCGCGGAGCCGCAGCCGGACGGCGGCTGGATCATCGACGGGCTCAAGCGGTACATCACCAACGCCCCGGCGGCCGACGTGTTCATGGTGTTCGCCCGGACCGACCGGCAAGCCCCGCCGGGCAAGGGCATCGGCGTGTTCGTCGTGCCTGCCCGCGCCGGCGGGGTAACGGTGGCGGCCAGGGACCACAAGATGGGCCAGGCCGGCGCGTGGACCGCCGACGTCGCGTTCACCGGCGTCCGCGTCCCGGCCGACGCGCTGGTCGGTGAGGCGGCCCAGGCCGGTTACGCCACCGCCATGCGCAGCCTGGCGCACGGCCGGCTGACGATCGCCGGCGTCTGCGTGGGGGTGTCGGCCCGGCTGATCGACGAAAGCGTCGGCTACGCCAAGGAACGCAGCCAAGGCGGTCACCCCATCGGCGAATACCAGCTCATCCAGGCCATGCTCGCGGACTCCAAGACCGAGTACCTGGCGGCCAGGGCACTGGTGCTCGACGCCGCCGCGCAATACGACGCCGGCACCGACCGGCGGCTGGCCCCGTCGGCGGCGAAGTACTTCGCCAGCGAAGCCGTGGGCCGGATCGCCGACCGGGCGGTCCAGATCCACGGCGGATCCGGATACATCCGCGGCATCGCGGTGGAACGACTGTACCGCGACGTCCGGCTGTTCCGTATCTACGAGGGCACCAGCCAGATCCAGCAGCTCGTGATCGCCAGGGAAATGCTCAGGTAGCGAGGGAACCACGGTCCGTTCGGATAAAAGGGTTTCAAGACCGGCCCGGGCGGCGGCCTCGGCCCGGTCGCGGCAGGCGCGCATCGCCACGACCTGCCCGTCCCGCAGGGTCAGGACCAGGTAGTTGCGATCGCCGGCCGACCGGGCGCGACGCTGGTCGAGGCCTGTCGACCTGCGAGATCAGGCCGCTGCTGGCCTGGCGCTTGAGGGCGTGCAGCAGCCGGGGCCGGCCGTGGCAGGTCTGCGGCTCGGGGTCGGCGAAGGCGGGGTCGAGGTAGGTCCACTCCAGATCCGGGTGGATCAGGGCGAGCATCCCGGTCATGTCGCCCCGGCCGTACGCCTGGTAGGCCGCGCGGACCAGGGCCTCGTTTTCCTCGGACATGACATTCAGTATCGGGCAGGCCTGACAGCGGACGTTGTCCGGCTAGAGCGAAATTGCCACATGCACCTCACTAGTGTATTTATTCGAATATAATCATAGATCAGTGTTTTCACTTGAAATCTGATGTTTTTTTCGCTACTATGTTTGATGTCCGGCAATCGGCTGGACCAAGGTCATTCCGCTGAACGGACGGTGGTTCGTGGCCACGGGACAGGCTTCCCCGGACTCCGGGCGGGACGACGATCCTGCCCGGAGCGCTGACGGGTCGGGTGAGGCGGCCGAGGGGTGGCGGGAGCTGCCGCCCTCGCGGGAGGACTGGCTGACCGAGGAGGAGTGGGTCGCTCGGGTGTCCTCGGCGGAGGACGAGGAGTGGTCCGGTCCCGGCGATGACGCCGAGGATGATCCGGGCATCGGTGATCCCGCGCCGCCGGGGACCAGGGCGCGGGCGTGCCGGATCCCGAAGGGAACCGCCCGCGCGGCCAGGGGGACTCGGCGGGGTCCGGGTCAGCCCGGCTCGGCGCGGCGGGTCCCGGTGGGGTCCTGCGGTCCGTCCGGGGCGTTCGCTACCGGACATGTCCTGGACACCGCTCCCGGCGGCGGCGCCCTGCTCGGGCTGGCCGAGTACGCGGCCGGAGCCGATGACCGGTTCGGCGGCGCCACCGATGATGAGCTGACCGGGATCATCTGCGCGCTGGACCGGTCCGAAGCCGCCGCCGCCGCGCTCAAGCACGCCGCGGTCGCGGA
>JBEKGC010000246.1:0-11303 GCA_050013055.1 Streptosporangiaceae bacterium | reverse complement strand
CGCGGCCGAGCGTGGTCGTTACGTGCGGCACCTGTTCGGGCTCGTCGTCCAGTGCGTGCACGAGGGCCAAGCGGAGCCGGTCATCGCGTCGTCCCGGCAGGTCGCGGCGGACCGCTTCAAGGCCGGCTTGGATATTGCCGAGACCGGGAGGGCCTTCAACGTCCTGGAGGAGGTGCTCTGGCACGAACTGGCCACCCTGGTCGGCGAGCAGCGGATCGAGGCGCTCGGGCAGGTGAACGCCATCCTCGGCGCGGGTAAGGACGCGCTGGTCCGGACCTACCTGGCCCTGTCCCGCGGAGAAGCCGGCGCGCTGGGCGAGCAGCCTGCGCCGCGCCGGGAGACAAGCGAGGCGACCGGGACCGACGGCCTCGCGGGCGCCGCCGTCCGGACCCAGGTAGTCGGGACAGTCGGCGTTATCACCCTGGACGACCAGCCCAAGCGCAACGCCATCAGCGCCCGGATGGCCAACGGCATCGTCGCCGCGCTCGAGAGCCTGCGCGCAGAGAGCGTGCGCGCGGCCGTGCTCCGCGCCGCGGCGGGACTGCGGGTCTGGTCCGCCGGCCATGACATCGGCGAGCTTCCCCGGGGCCGGCGCGACCCGCTCGCCTACAACGACCCGCTCGGGCAGATGCTCCGCGCCATCCGCACCTTCCCGGCACCGGTCGTCGCCATGGTGCACGGCTCGGTCTGGGGCGGAGCACTCGACCTGGTGCTCAGCTGCGACCTGGTGATCGCCGACGAGACAGCGACGTTCGCCATCACGGCCGCGAACCTGGGGCTGCCGTACAACACCACCGGGCTGCTGCATTTCGTCGGCCGGCTGCCCAGCAATGTCATCAAGGAGATGTTCTTCACCGCCGCGCCCATCGATGCCCAGCAAGCCAAGGAGTGGCTGCTGGTCAACCACCTAGTAGGATCGGCCGAGCTCGAGCACTTCACCCTCGAGCTGGCCACGACGATGGCGGCGAAGTCGCCGATGGCCATCGCGGTCATCAAGGAACAACTCCGTGTCCTGACCGATTACCAGCCCATCGCCGCGCAGGTGTACGAACGTATCCAGGGCCTGCGACGGGAGGCCTACGACAGCGGTGACTACGTCGAGGGCCTCAATGCCTTCGCCGACAAACGCAAGCCAACGTTCCGGGGCAGCTGATCCCGCGATCAGCTCGCCCGGGCCACGATGAGGAGGAGCATTTATGACCGAACGTACTTTGATCCTGGTCAAACCCGATGGCGTACTGCGAGGACTTATCGGCGATGTCCTGTCCAGGATCGAGGGCAAGGGACTGCAGATCGTGGCGATGGACCTGCGCACCCTGGACAGGGACACGGCCGAGCTCCACTACGCGGAACATTCTGTCCGGCCGTTCTTCGGCCAGCTCGTCGACTTCATCACCTCAGGGCCGCTGGTAGCTCTCGTGGCGGAGGGACCGCGGGCGATCGAGGCGTTCCGCGTTCTGGCCGGCTCCACCGACCCGATCCGCGCTTCGGTGGGCACCATCCGCGGAGATCACGCGCTGGAGGTCCAGCAGAACATCGTGCACGGATCCGACTCACCGGAGTCCGCCGAACGGGAAATCAAGATCTTCTTTCCCGGCCTCGTTTAAGCCGGGCTGCTTGCTAAAGCCGTGACACTGCGTGGCCGCGAGCGCAGCCGCGGTCGCGCTCTTGCCGGACGCCGGACTGAGGCGGACCATAGCCATGTGTCGCCGGCGCTCGTGGGGTCGCGGCACCGACGGAAGGACTTCTTCGGTGATCAAGTACGTCTATGAGATCGACTATCCGCCTGGAGGCAAGACCAAGTACCTCAAGTGGGTCCGATCGATCGCGGATGCTCTTCAGGTTCCCGCCGAGCTGCGGCGGCTGGCGTCGTATGACAATGTTCACCCGGCGACACCCCATCGCGTCGTCGAGTTCACCTTCGACTCTCCGCAGGACGCGGCTCGGTACTTCGACCGGAAGGAGATCGGGCTGATCTTGCAAGGCGAGCTGCCGACGCACAGCGCCAACATCCGCATTACGGTCCTGGCGCTGCGCGACGATTACAGCAAGGAGACCGTGCCCTAAACGGTCTCCGCACAACGGCCGGTGCAGAGCACCATGACCGAGCGGCCGGTCACGTCGAGCGCCGCCCCGCCGCCCAGTACGGCCGCCGAACCGCCAGCCCGGGTGCCGGGTTGGCTCGGCGGCGCCGCCGTATCGACGACAACATGCCAGCCGTCGGCGTGATCGGCGCCCGGCAGGACGAACCGCACGGCGTCGCTGTGCGCGTTGAAGAGCAGCAGGAAATGCTGGTCGCGGATGGGCTCGCCGCGGGGACCTGGCTCGGTAATGGCGTCACCGTTCAGGAACACCGTCAGTGACCTCGCGTAGCTGCTTTGCCAGTCCGCGTCGGTCATTTCCTGGCCGGACGGGGTCAGCCAGATGATGTCCCGCAGGCCGTCCGGGCCGGCCTGGACGGGGCGCCCGCTGAAGAACCTGCGCCGCCGGAACACCGGGTGCGCCCGGCGCAGCGCGGACAGCGCGGCGGTGAAGTCGGTCAGGTCCTCGTATTTGGCGGCGTTCTCCCAGTCCAACCACGACAGCGGCGAGTCCTGGCAGTAGGCGTTGTTGCTGCCCTGCTGGGTGCGGCCCATCTCATCACCGGCCAGCAGCATCGGGACGCCCTGCGAGCAGAACAGCGTGACCAGGAAATTGCGGACCTGCCGAGCGCGCAGCTCGCGGACCGCCGGATCGTCGGACGGACCTTCCGCGCCGCAGTTCCAGGACCGGTTGTCATCGGTGCCGTCCTGGTTGTGCTCGCCGTTGGCCTCGTTGTGCTTGCGGTCATAGCTGACCAGGTCCTCGAGGGTGAACCCGTCATGACAGGTCACGTAGTTCACCGACGCCACCGGCCGCCGGCCGCTGGTCTCGTACAGGTCGCTGGAGCCGGCCAGCCGCCGGGCGAACTCCGGCAGCGCAGCGGGTTCGCCGCGCCACAGGTCCCGGATGCAGTCGCGGTATTTGCCGTTCCATTCCGACCACAGCGGCGGGAAGCGGCCAACCTGGTAGCCGCCTTCCCCGATATCCCACGGCTCGGCGATCAGCTTCACCTGCGACACGACCGGATCCTGCTGGACCAGATCGAAGAACGCGGCCAGCCGGTCCACGTCGTCCAGCTGCCGGGCCAGGGCCGCGGCCAGGTCGAACCGGAACCCGTCCACGTGCATGTCCAAGATCCAGTACCGCAGCGAGTCCATGATCAGCTGAAGCGCTTGCGGACTGCGGGCATTGAGACTGTTGCCGCAGCCGGTGTAGTCCAGGTAGACCGATGGGTCGTCGTCGGCGAGCCGGTAGTACGCGGCGTTGTCGATGCCGCGGAAGGACAGCGTCGGACCGGAGGCGTCAGCCTCGGCCGTGTGGTTGTAGACGACGTCAAGGATCACCTCGATGCCCGCCGCGTGCAGCGCCTTGACCATCGCCTTGAACTCGGTGACCTGGCCATCCGGCTCGGTGGCGGAGGAGTAGCCGTTGTGCGGCGCGAGGAACGCGATCGTGTTGTAACCCCAGTAGTTGGACCGGTCCCCTGCTACCACCAGCTGCTCGGAGATGAACTGATGCACTGGCATCAGCTCCACGGCGGTCACGCCCAGCCGGGTCAGGTGGTCGATGATGACCGGGCAGGCCAGCCCCGCGTAGGTGCCCCGCAGCCCGGGCGGAACCCCGGGATGGCGCAGGGTCAGGCCGCGGACATGTGCCTCGTAGATCACCGTCTCGTGGTACGGCGTTCGCGGCGGGCGGTCACCCGCCCAGTCGAAATACGGGTTCGTGACGACGTTGCGCGGCATGAAGGGCGCGCTGTTGCCAGTGCTGATCGCCTCCGGCGCGCCGGCCGGGTGGGAGAACAGCGCCTCGTGCCAGCGCACCTGGCCCGCGACGGCCTTGCCGTACGGGTCGAGCAGCAGCTTCTCCGCGTCGCACCGGTGACCCAGGTCCGGCGCGTACGGGCCGTGCACGCGATACCCGTAGTACCGGCCGGGGCCGACGCCGGGCAGGTAGCAGTGCCAGACGAAACCGTCCACCTCGGTGAGCTCGATCCGTTTTTCCCTGCGGTTACCCGGACCGAACAGGCACAGCTCCACCCGCTCGGCCACTTCGGAGAACAGGGCGAAATTGGTGCCTGACCCGTCCCAGGTGGCACCCAGGGGATAAGGGGTGCCAGACCAGACACGCATTCATTGACCATACCCCCCGGAACGCCAGAACGGACCGGCGAGCACGGTCCGGATCTGCGGCACCCGCTACTGGGCCTGCGTGAAGCCCCGCGGCTTGAAGAACGCGCTAGAGGCCGGGCGCCAGAGCTGCCACACCGCAGCCGCGCCGACCAGCCAGGCCAAGATCAACAGGGCGGTGTCGCCGTAGTACAGCACCGTCGCGCCGAACCCGGCGGGGCTGCCCTGTGGCTGTGGATGGCGCAGCTGCAGCGTGGCCAGGCCGAACAGCACCGTGGACAAGACGCGCGCCCAGTTCCGGCCCCGGCCGTTCGCCCGCGCCATCGCCAGCCACAGGGCGATCAGGACCAGGCTGAAGACCATCCATACCGCGATGATGAGCGGTCTGTCCTGGGGCGTGGCGACGCTGTGGCCGAAGAACCGCCCGCTGGCGGCGGCCTTGATGTCGACGATGATAAGGGCCAGCCCGATGACCAGCCCGGCGGCGCTGACGGCGGCGCCCGCGTACATGAGCTTGACCGCGGTCAGCATCGGAGCGGGAGAAAGGGGCCGCAACGGCCCGGCCGGCTGGCCTCCGGACGGGTAGGGCTGGTACATGGTGACCTCACCTAAGGGAGCCCGCCGAAGCGGCGCTATCCCGGTTCTAACGTATCGCGCTTAAGCAGCAGACTGACAGCGCGGCCTTAACCTGCGATTAAGCCTGCGGATATTGGCCAATATGAGGGGTTGACACCTTATTTCGACGGTTACGATCCACAATCGCGGGCGGGGCGGGGCGCGAGCGACTCTGGGCGCACGCAGCCGGGCCGTTCGGCCTTTACCGGCGTCCGCGGTCGCGCATCGCGGCGATCAGGTCCCGGCGGGTGGTGCAGCCGAGCTTGGCCAGCGTGTGGGACACGTGGGTCTCGACGGTCCGGCAGGAGACGAAGAGCCGCTGGGCGATCTCTCGGTTGGACAGGTGCTCGGCGACCAGTTCGACGACCTGACACTCCGAGTTGGTCAGGGCCCGCCAGCCAGTGGCGGGGCGGCCCCGTCGCCCGGTGGATCCGGATTGCACGCCGAGGGCGCGCAACCGGGCCCGGACCGCGGCGGAGCGCTGGCGGGCGAGCAGGCCCTCGTAGCAGGCCATCGCCTGGCCGAGCAGTTCCCTGGCGACGTCGGGCCGGCCGTCGCGGGCCAGGGCCGCGGCGGCGTCCTCCCGCAGCAGGGCCAGGTCGAACGGCCGCGCGGCGGCCAGGGCGAGCGTGACCGCCTCGAGCATGATCGCGGCGTCGGCCCGGGCCAGGCCGGCCGCCCACCGGGCCGCGGCCTGCAGGCGGGCCACCGCGGGGTTGGCCGCGGCGAGGGCGTCCAGGGCCGCGGATACAAGGTGCGCGGTGGCGAGATCGCCGGCCTGAGCGGCCAGCCGGGCCAGGTGCGGGCCGATGGTCGGCTGGGCCAGCGCCAGCGGCGCCGCCGCGGCGATCTGCCAGCCGGCCGCGAGCACCGCGGTGGCCTGGGCCGTCCGGCCTTCGGCCTCGAGCAGGAAGGCGCGGGCCAGCACGGGCTGGTCGAGTACCAGACAGGAGCCGCCGGCGGCGATGGCGGCGTCAAAGCGGTCCAGGTCGGACCGGGCCGCCGCCAGCTGACCGCGGTGGACCGCGATCAGCGCCCGCAGGGCCAGCGGCTCGGGCCACAGGTCAAGGCCGGCGTCGTAGACCCGCAGCGCCGAGTCCAGGTCGACCACGGCCTCGTCCCAGTGCCCGGCGGCGAAGTGCGCCCGGGCCCGCCAGCGGTCGATCTGAGCCGCGACCGGCGACTCGGCGTTCGCCGCGGCCAGCGAGGCCAGCCGCCCCACCGTGTCCAGGGCCTCAGCCAGGCGATCCTGCTCCTCCAGGATCCAGGCGTACAGCACGTGAGTGTTGGCCATGAAGGCTTCCGCGGTCTGCACCGACTCGGTGTCACGGACCGCCGCCGCCCCGTGCGCCGCGGCCGCGTCGAGATCACCCGCGTTGGCCTCCGCGAGGCTCAGGCCCTGCAGGCAGGCGGACCGGACCGCCACGTCGCCGAGCTCCGTCGCGGCGGCAAGCAGCTGCCGCATCCGGTCCAGCGTGCCCGGCTGGTCGCCGAGGGCGACGGACGCGATCTCCGCCACCAGGCGGAGCAGGATCTCGGCCCGGGCCGATCCGACCCCCGAGGCCAGCGCCCGCCGGCACAGGTCACGCGCCTGCTGCGGCCGGCCCCGCAGCAGCAGGGACGATGTGAGCCACGAGGCGGCGCGGACGCGGACGCCGGCGTCGAAGGTCTCGGCCATGACCGCGGCGGCCAGCCGTTCGCCGTCATCGGTGCGCCCGGCCCACCCGAGGGCGACCGAAAGGTCGGTGCGGATGACGTCGCGGACGCTGGCCTGCGCCGCGGCAAGCTCGGCCGCGCGGCCAAGCAGCGACACGGCCGCAGCCGGATCACGCGGCGCGGCGGCCAGGCCGGCCCGGTGCAGCCACTGCGCCGCGGCCATGTCGCCGGGCTGGGCGCCCAGGGACAGGTGGTGGGCGACCCGCCAGGCGGGCGCGCCGCTGGCCGCTAGCCGGTCCCCGAGCTCACGGTGCAGCGACCGGCGGACCGGCAGTGGCCAGTCCTGATACAGCGCGTCGTGGATCAGCTCGTGGCGGAACGACAGCGTATCCCCGCTGGTCTCGACGATCCCGGCCCGGCTTGCGGCCCGCAGCGACGTGGCCAGGGCGAGGGTGTCCTGGCTGGTGAGGATGGAGAGTTCGGTGAGGTTGACGGTGCGGCCGCAGATGGCGGCCGCCCGGAGCAGCTCCACCGACTCGGCCGGGAGCAGGCTCAGCCGGGGCAAGATGCTGGCGGCCAGCGGGGCCGAGGGCGCGCTGCTCGCCGCCTCGGCCAGCCCGGTTTCTGCGACGCGGAGCTGGCCGTGCTGGACCAGCGTGGTGAGGAGCTCGACGACGAACAGCGGGTTGCCCGCGGCCTGCGCCACCCGGGCCGCCAGACGCGGCCCTGGCGGCCCGCCCGCGAGCTGCCCGGCCAGCGCGAGCGCCGACTCGGGGTCGAGCGGGCTCAGGTCAAGCACGGCGCCGCCGCCCTGCCTCGCGGCGTCGACCAGGGCCACGACCGGCGGCTGGTCGGTCGGCCGGGTGGTGGCCGCGATCAGCGCCGGGTACTGCCGGCCCAGCCGGACAAGCCGCCGCAGCACCGCCAGGCTCGAGCTGTCCGCCCAGTGCAGGTTGTCGATCACCAGCAGGACCTCGTCCGTCGTGCACAGCGACTCGAACACGCCGGTCAGCGCCTCGACCAGGTTATGGACCTCGACCGGGACGTCCTCGAGGGGTCCGGCCCAGGCCGGCTGCCCCTCGATGCGCCGGGCTAGGCCGGCCAGCGCCGGATCGGCCGACCGCGGTGAGACGCCCAGCGCATCGCAGATCACACCGAACGGCCTGCTCTGCTCGAACTCGCTCGCCTCGGCCGCTCGCATGACGATGCCGCGCGCCTGGGCCGCGCCGGCGATCTCCTGGACCAGGCGCGTCTTCCCGAGGCCGGCGTCGGCCTGCAGGACCAGCATGCCGCCGCGGCCCGTCGCCGCCGCGGCCAGCCAGCGGCGGACCTGGCCGAGTTCGGAGTCCCGGCCCACCAGCCGCGGCGCCAGCAGGCCAGGGCCCGGCGTCCTTCCCCCCGCTAAACGCACGGCAACACCCCCGCCCGGCCGTCTCAGGCCTATCCGCCGAACACTTTGAAGGATAACCCCGCCGAAGGCGCACACCCAGGGGTGAGCCGCGCGGAAATCCGTAGTCAGCACGGAGGTTCCGGCCCGGCGGGGTGCGCATCCTGGTGGCTGTCACAGCACCGACCGAGGGGACCGTGTCTCATGCCCGCAGCTACCACCGCGCTGGTGCCGATCGGCACCGTCATCTCCTACGTTGGCAACCTCGAGACCATCGCCCCGCTCGCCAGCCAGGGGTGGCTGCTCTGCGATGGCCGCTCGGTCCCTAACGCGCAGTACCCGGAACTGTTCAACACCATCGGCACCGGCTTCGGCGGCACCGGGTTCCCGGATTTCTGCCTGCCGGATCTGCGCGGGACGTTCCTGCGCGGCGCGGACCTCAACGCCGGGCTGGACCCGGACATCGCGGACCGCACCGCGCAGGCGGTCAACGGCAACACCGGCAAGAGCTTCGACACGGTCGGGAGCCGCCAGGCCGACCAGCTCATGACGCACACGCACGACGTCACCGCCAGCATCCTCTTCGGCCCCGATCAGACCTACGTTGTCTCGGGCGGCGGCAGTACGCCCGTCGGCCCGGCGTCGTGCGCCAGCACGGGCGGAAACGAGACGCGCCCGAAGAACGTCTACGTCTACTACCTCATCCTCGGCGATCTGCCCGCGCCGACGGCGACGGCGTGACCGCGGGCTGAGGACGCGGTCATGACCAGCACGAAAGACCTCTCTACGTGGTACGAGCTGATCCCCGTCACCCCGGAGAACAGCACCACCCAGCTCGGCACCCTGCTCATCGAGTACCAGGCGCGCCGCTTCACCGACGTCCGGAACCTGACGGTCCGGCGCGGGTACCACATCACCTGCAGCCAGCGGCTCATCATGCCGAACGACAACATCGACGACTTCGGGCCCAACACGGTCAGCTCGTACAGCTACCCGGCGATGGTCATCTCGGAGATCACACTCAACGGATCTGACGCTTTCTACCTGGTGGACTACACGCCGAAAACGCTCAACTCGGCGGTGACATCCAGCCAGAGCGGTTCGGTGGCGAACAACGTCCAGTCTTCGACGGAGCACACCTCCGGGTCCTCGACCTCCCAGACGAACACCTTCGAGTTCTCGGCCAACGCCGGGATCTTCGCCGGTGACTTCACCGGCGGCGTCTCCGACAGCTACAGCACGTCCACCACGCACGAGCACAGCACCTCAGACAGCACCGGGGCCTCCCGCGGGTCTGATGTCTCGAACGCCACCTCCGACTCGATGAGCATCAAGGACTGGGGCTCGTTCGCCACCGTCGACGCAAGCAACCAGAATCTCCGCTGGTTCTGGGGACAGCAGTACCCCTGGGACGTTCTGACGTATCACAACGTCGATCCCAAGTCGGGTGACATCGTCCTGCCATCGTCCGTCGTCGACCTGCTTTACGACCCCGTCCAGCAGCAGGTGTTCCCGCCGTGCCAGCTGTCGCTGTTCGGGATCAACCTCGTCTCGAAGGCCACCTGGCTGTGCCTGCAGCCATCCGGCGCGCCGGACGAGACGGTCAGCTTCACCCACACCTTGTTCACCTTCACCGGGACCCACGGCACCAACGGCACCAACGGCACCAACGGCAGCGGTGCGGCTTTCAGCGTCCGGCTGACGGTCAATCCCGACTTCTCCTGGACATCGCCGCAGCTGAGCCTGGCGCAGCTGGCCCTGAACGCCCTTCCGGGGCCCGAGTCGGACGTGCGGTCGACGGTGGGGTTCGTCTTGTCCCAGTTCACGTTTTTCGGCCAGGCCCCGCCCCCCGAGGGCGGCGACCAGTTCAGCATCCGGTCGCCCGCCAACAACCTGCTGGTCACCGGAACCGGCTTCAACGCGCCGGCCAGCAACGACGCGCCGATGACCGCCAGCTTCGCCGACACAGGCCCGGCGTCGGAGACCGAGGACCTGAGCCTGTACCTCAAGCAGTGGAAGACGACGCCGCTCGGCTGCACGATCAGCATCGCCATCAACGACAACCCCGCGATCGTCCGGCACGTGGATTCGCTGGAGGCGGGCAGCGGCACGGACAACATTCTCCGCGTCATGCTGCGGAACACCGACTACACCTCCCCGGAGTTCTACGACTACGTGGTGATGGGACTCAACAAGATCACCCTGTCGATATCCGGGGACCCGGTGACACCGCAGCAGCCCAGCGGATACGCCATCCGCGCCGTGGCGATCGCCTAGCCCGCGCCCGCGAAGCGCAAGGGAGACCGGCTCGTGGCCAAGAAGCCCAACCCCCTCAGCCGAGGAAAGCGAAAGAAGCGCGTCCCGGCAGGCCTAGGAAAGAAAAATAAGATCATCACTGTACGCTTCGGGCCAGGAAGAGAAAAGGAGCGGCCAAGCGGCGGGGGATATGAAGATGTCCGCGCTTTCAACCAGCTGGTAAAGAAATACAAGCTCTCATTTGAACGAGAGGCTGATCACACCCCGCCGAAGAGCACCTACAAGGACACTCCTTACGCGTGGCTCTCGGATCTCGAGAAGCCAGCGGTCAGCATCGAGAAAGAAATGCACAGGAAAGGGGTAACGACAACTGGGAGTTATGAAGTCTCGATCAAGTACCGCGAGGGCGTGATACATAGGTACCTGAAAGCCGGCAACTTCAAGGCTGCATTAATTGAGTCCTTTAAAGACCAGAAGAACGCGGCCCCGCATTGGACCTATTACGCCGTGAGCCAGGCGGCGGCCGCACGCTACGCGCGCAGCCTCCCTCCCAGCCTTGTCAACGGTAAGCTAAAACCTTTGCTGAACGACCGTGAGCTTGCCGAAGTCCTCAAGTTCATCCCGCTGGATCCCTTTCCTGCACCCGCTTTTACGACGTCTTTTCAAAATAGCCATGAAAAATTCACGAGGGAGCAGGATCCCTTCCTCAGCCGGCCACAGGTTACGAAGAAAGTGCCCGTGAAAGTGGACGGGAGGGCGCTGGACCCGGTGGCAGGAAGCCTAACGGAGAGCGAGGCCGCGCGACGCGCGAAGTCCTCCTATGTTCCTTCTTTTTCCTCTTCTTTTTCCTCTTCCTCTTCCTCTTTCTCTTCCTCTGTGACATTCTCGTCCAGAAAATCCCCTGGTAATCCAGGGCGGCGGAGCTCGGCTGGGGGACCTAAGAACAGCCAGGCTATGAACATCGATTTCCAGGGAAAGGCCTGAGCCTGGAGGATCCTCCGGGACGAGTGCGGGGCTGCGGGGCGGGCTGGGAACCGCCCCGCAGTCCGACTAGACGAAGCGGTTAATCCCTGTTGCCGAGGCCGGGTAGGACGTGCGTGCCCTCTCGCTGGACGGCCTGAAGCGAGCTCGGAGACAGTCCTAGCAGCTTCAAGATCGTCGGAGCGACCTGGGTCGTT
>JBEKGC010000245.1:0-20487 GCA_050013055.1 Streptosporangiaceae bacterium | reverse complement strand
AGTCTCATTCAATCTGATCCGTCACGCCAGGATCGACAAGATTCAGCGAGACGGGGCCAAGTTCGAAGAGAACGGACAGCAACCCTGGACATGCGAGGAGGATAACCCGAATGACCGTCATTCGGTCCACGAACCGGTCCACGAACCAAGACCGCAAAGAGGCGATACCCTATCTGACCTGGGAGCCGGTGAGCGGATTCGAACCGCTGACCTGCCGTTTACAAGACGGCTGCTCTGCCAACTGAGCTACACCGGCGGGAGACTCTGAGCATGGTAACTCATCCAGCGTCAGATCATGGCTGGCCGGGCGAGCAACGCAGTAACACACCACGCGGTGTTACCGCGGCCGGGATCGGATCGCGGCCACCTCGTACAACGCGATGCCCGCGGCCACCCCGGCGTTCAGCGATTCGGTGCTGGCCGCGATCGGGATCCGGACCAGCACGTCACAGGCTTGGGCGACGATCCGGGACAGGCCACGGCCCTCGGACCCGATGACCAGGGTCAGCGGGGCGGTCGCCAGCTCCAGGTCCCGGACGTCGGTGTCGCCGGCCGCGTCCAGGCCGGCCAGGAAAACCCCGGCGTCGCGGTAGGACTGCAGCGCGCGGGTCAGGTTGACCGCGCGGGCCACCGGGACACGGGCCAGGGCCCCGGCCGACGCCTTCCACGCCCCGGCCGTGACGCCGGCGCCGCGGCGGCCGGGTACGACCACCCCGTGCGCGCCGAACGCCGCCACGGAACGCACCACGGCACCCAGGTTGCGCGGGTCGGTGACGCTGTCCAGGGCGACGATCAGCGGCGTCTGGCCGGCGTCGGCGGCCCGGGCCAGCAGGTCGTCGGGATGCGCGTAGTCATAGGCACGGACCCGCAGGGCCAGCCCCTGGTGCAGCGCCCCGCCGGTATGCCTGTCCAGTTCGGCGGCGCCGGTCTCAAGGACCGCCACCCCGCGGTCGGCCGCCAGCTTGATGGCCTCGGCGATCCGGTCGTCATGCTGCACCCTGGCCCCGACGTACAGCACCGCCGACGGGACGCCTGCTCGCAGCGACTCGACCACCGCGTTGCGGCCCGCGACGAACTCGGCCGCGTCTCCGGACCCCCGCGACCCGCGCGCCGGGGGTCCCGAAGATCCCGCAGACCCGAAGGACCGGCCCGGCCTGGCGGAATCGTAAGACCGAGGCGACTCGTAAGACGGGCCGGCGGACTCGTAAGACCTGGCGTCACCGTAAGACCCCGACCTGGCGTCACCGTAAGACCCGGCGGGCCGGTAGGACCTGGGCGACTCCGACGCCGGGCCATCACCCTGGCGGCGGGGCCGGGACGCGTCGGAGGAAGCCGCGGAACGCCGCTGCGCGGGGTGCCCCGGCCGCATGGCCGCGGGCGGGGTCGGACCCTTGCCCTCGAGCGCACGCCGGCCCTGCCCGCCGGTACCCGGACGCGGTTTGCCTGACTTGGTCCGGCCCGATCCGGCGCGAGGAGTACCGGTCCGCCCGGCTCCGCTCCGGCGCGGCCGGGCGCCACCTGTTCCGCTCAACGTTTCAGCTCCCATCGCGGGCCTTCGCCCGTGTCCTCGACGACGATGCCGATCTGCTCAAGGCCGTCTCTTATCCCGTCCGAAGTGGCGTAGTCACGCCGGGCCCGGGCCGCGTCCCGCTGCTGCAAGGTCAGCTTGACCAGTGCGTCGACCACCGGCCTGAGCCGGTCACCTGACCCGCCCCTGGCCTGCGCCCAGGGCCGCGCGAGCGGATCGAGGCCGAGCACGCCGAGCATCGCCCTGAGCCCGACCAGGCTGGTCAGGGCGCCGGCCTTGTCCGAGGTGGCCAGCGCCTGGTTGCCGTCCCTGACGCAGGCGTGCACGGCCGCCAGCGCGGAAGGAACACCGAGGTCGTCGTCCATGGCCGAACGGAACGACACCGGCAGCGCGGCGGGCACCCCGTGCTCCCGGCCATCCGGTTCCCCGGCGGCACCCGTACTGTAGTCGATGCCGAGACGGCCGAGCACCTCGGTGGCCCGCGTCACGAAACGCTCGATCCGCTGGTACGCGGCGGCCGCCTCGTCCAGCGCGTCTTCGGAAAACTCGAGCAGCGACCGGTAATGCGCCTGGACGAGGTAATACCGCAGCTCGGCGGCCCGGACCCGGGTCAGCACGTCGGTGACGAGCAGCGAGTTGCCGCCGGACTTGCTCATTTTCTCCCCGGCCAGCCCGAGCAGGCCGTTGTGCAGCCAGTACCGGGCGAACCCGTCCCCGGCGGCGCGGGATTGCGCGCGCTCGTTTTCGTGGTGCGGGAAGATCAGGTCCATCCCGCCGCCGTGAATGTCAAAGGACGGCCCGAGGTACTTGGTGGCCATCGCCGAGCATTCCAGGTGCCAGCCCGGCCGGCCAGGACCCCACGGGGTCTCCCAGCTGGGCTCGCCCGGCTTCGCCGCTTTCCACAAGGTGAAATCGCGCGGGTCGCGTTTGGCCCCGCCGGCGCTGACGTCTTCCGCGGCCCGCATCTGATCGAGCCGCTGGCCGGACAGCGCGCCGTAGCCGGGGAAGGAGTGCACGTCGAAATACACGTCTCCGCCGCCCTGGTAGGCGCTGCCCCGCTCGATCAGGCGCCGGATCAGCACGATCATCTCCGGGATGTGCCCGGTGGCGCGCGGCTCGAGATCCGGCGGACGGCACCCGACCGCGTCGTAGGCCCAGGTGAACGCGCGCTGGTTACGCTCGGCCACGATGGGCGGCGCAAGGCCGGCCCGCTCGGCGGTCCGCAGGATCTTGTCCTCCACATCGGTGACGTTGCGGCAGAAGGTCACCTGGTAGCCGCTGGCCTCCAGCCAGCGGACCAGGACGTCGAAGCATACCGCCGAACGCAGATGGCCGATGTGCGGCGGCGCCTGCACCGTGGCGCCGCACAGGTACACCGACGCCTGGCCCGGTGTGATCGGGGTGAACTCGCGCACCGTCCGCGAGGCAGTGTCATGAAGGTGCAATGTCACTGGGTAAGAATACGGGATGCGTTCGGGGGCCGACAGAGCGCTGACGAACACGCCGCGTCGCGCCCGGCTGGCTGCCGCCGGCTACCCGGACGGCAGCAGCAGCGCGGTGGCCATCGCGGCGATGCCCTCGCCCCGGCCGGTCAGGCCGAGACCGTCGGTGGTGGTGGCGGCCACGGTGACCGAGGCACCGGACAGCGCCTCGGCCATCACCTTCTCCGCCTCGGCCCGGCGCGGCGCGACCCGGGGCCGGTTTCCGATCACCTGTACCACGACGTTGCCGATGACGAAGCCGGCCTCGCTGACCAGCCGGGCCGTCTCGGCGAGCAAGGCGAGCCCGGACGCGCCCGCCCATTCCGGGCGGGCGGTACCGAAATTCTCGCCGAGGTCACCGAGCCCCGCCGCCGACAGCAGCGCGGTGCAAGCGGCGTGCGCGGCCACGTCGCCGTCGGAATGCCCGTCCAGGCCAGCCTCACCTGGCCACAGCAGGCCGGCCAGGTAAAGCTTCCGCGCGTCGGTCAGCGGATGGACGTCAACTCCGATCCCGACCCGTGGCACACCACGGCCCGGGACCACGGCTACCGGATCGGGCACGGCTGCGACCTGGCTAGCCCGGGTGCCCGGCTCAGGTCGCCAGAACCTCGTCCAGGAGCGCCTCGGCCTTGTCCTCGTTGGTCTTCTCGGCGAGGGCAAGCTCGCTCACCAGGATCTGGCGCGCCTTGGCGAGCATCCGCTTCTCGCCCGCGGACAGGCCGCGCTCCCTGTCCCGGCGCCACAGGTCCCTGACCACCTCGGCCACCTTGTTCACATCGCCTGAGGCGAGCTTCTCCAGGTTGGCCTTGTAGCGCCTCGACCAGTTCGTCGGCTCTTCTGTGTGCGGGGCCCGGAGCACCTCGAAAACCCGCTCAAGCCCTTCGGCACCTACGACATCACGAACGCCTACCAACTCGGCATTGTCCGCAGGGACGCGCACGGTCAGGTCGCCCTTGTCGACCTTGAGGACCAGATAGGTCTTATCCTCGCCCTTAATGGTGCGAGTCTCGACCGCTTCGATGCGAGCAGCCCCGTGATGGGGATAGACGACGGTATCGCCGACCTTGAAAGACATGTGGCAAGTACCCCTTCCGCTGAAGGCCATCTTACCACGTCAAGCGGTGTCGATAAAATGCCCATCACCGTAAATATGCAGGTCAGTAAGGTTGTTACCGGCCCGTACCCATACCGCTCAGCTGGCCGGACCACGGCCAGCGCCGTCCCCCCAAGACCCCTTCACGGCTCGCGACTTAACCACTAGTCTACCTGAACCACCCCAGCGAACCTGACACGCCGCGATTGATCAGCGATGTTGTCCGGGGGGGATCCCCCGGACCCCGCCGGAGGCCGCATACTGGAGGCCAGAGCCTGTTTTCGCGCCGGAGGTGACGGTGAATCCTGGCGGTGGAGCTGGATGGGATGAGTCCCCGCTCGGCATCCAGATCCCGGATGACGCGCGGGAGCTTGACCGCGACGTCCTGGCCTACCACCGTGAGCTGCGCGCCAGGCGCCGCCGCGGCCGCCTGCGGCGGCTGGGCGGCCCGCTGGCCGGGCGCGGGACGATCATGCCGCTGCTGGCGAGCATCCTGGCCATCTGCCTGGTGGCGGGCGCCATGCTCTCGGTGGCCACGTTCAGCCCCGCGACGGCACCGGCCGAGCGAACCCACCCGGCGACGCCCGCGGCCTCGACCTCGGCCTCGCCGGCCAGCGCCACCGCGCCGGGCGCGGCGGTCCCGGGGTCCACGGGGGTCCCGGGGGTCACGGGGGCCACCGGGGTCCCGGGGTCCACGGCCAGCCGGCCCGCCACGACGGGCAGCGGCACGGTCAGGGCACCGGTCAGCCGCCCGGGCACGCCGTCCGCCTCGGCGCGCCGGCCGGTTCCCTCCGGCTCCCCGGCCCGCTGACGGCATCCTCCGCCTCGGCGCCCCGGCCGGTTCCCGGCCCGGTGGCGGCCCAGGCCGGCTACCAGCCCCTCACGGCGCCAGGGGGCGCCCCGAAGACCCCGCGTCAACGCGGCGCGGCGTGACCGCTACGATTTCTTCCGTCCGACGGGAGTGAATCGAGGAGACCGTGAAGGTGACGCGCTGGAACCGCCGCCTGCTGGCCGGCGCCATAGCCCTGCTGGTCCCGGTGCTGGCCGGCTGCGAGGCCGGCCTGAACGCTCCCACGCTGGAGTTCCATCCAGCCACCTACGGGGTCAGCGTGATCGATAACGGCATCACCGTCGACGACGCCTTCGTGCTCGGGCCCGAGCTCAACGGCACGCTGCCGGCCGGCGGCCAGGCCGGAGTCTTCCTCTCGCTCGAAGCCCAGAACGGCGACCGGCTCGTGTCGGCCAGCGCGCCCGGCGCCGCGGCCTCGGTCCAGATCGCCAGCGGGTCCGTCAACCTGGCGGCGCAGTCCGTGGTGGACCTGAGCGGCCCCGCCCCGCAGATCGTGCTGACCGGGCTGACCGCCCCGCTGACCGGCGGCCAGACCGTCCAGGTGGTGCTCACCTTCGCCGAGCAGGGCGCGGTCACGCTCAGCCTGCCGGTCATGCCGCGCGCCTACGAGTACGCGACGTACTCCCCGCCGGCCATCCCCACGCCCACCCCCACCGCCAGCGTGAAGCCCAAGGCGAGCGCGTCCGGGTCTGCGTCGGCCACCGCCAGCCCGTCGGCCACGCCGTAGCGGTCCCGGCGCACGCAGCCAGGTCCGTTCGGCCCAAAAAAATTTTTACCGAACGGACTGTGGTTTTACTTCACAGGCCGCTGACTCGAACTTGTAGCCCAGGCCGCGGACGGTCACGATGTGCTGCGGCCGGGACGGGTCCGCCTCGATTTTCGCCCGCAGCCGCTTGATGTGCACGTCCAGGGTCTTGGTGTCGCCCACGTAGTCCGCGCCCCAGACCCGGTCGATCAGCTGCATCCTGGTCAGCACCCGGTCGGCGTTGCGCAGCAGCACCTGGAGCAGTTCGAACTCCTTCAGCGGCAGCGGCACGGAGTCGCCGCGGACGGTGACCACGTGCCGGTCCACGTCCATCCGCACCGGGCCCGACTCCAGCGCCGACTCGGCCACGTCCTCGGGCTCGCCGCGGCGCCTGAGCACCGCGCGCATCCGGGCGACGAGCTCGCGGGAGGAGAACGGCTTGGTCACGTAGTCGTCCGCGCCGAGCTCGAGCCCGACCACCTTGTCGATCTCGCTGTCCTTGGCGGTCAGCATGATCACCGGCACGTTGGACTTCTCCCGCAGCGACCGGCAGACCTCGCTGCCCGGCAGGCCGGGCAGCATCAGGTCGAGCAGGACCAGGTCGGCGCCGGTCCGGTCGAAGGTGTCAAGCGCGTCGGGACCGGTCGAGCAGACGGCGACCTCAAAACCCTCCTTGCGCAGCAGGTACGAGATCGCATCACTAAACGAGTCTTCGTCCTCAACTACCAGCACTCGTGTCACTTGAGTCCTCCTGGGCTCTACCGGTGCTCGTGGGCTCACTGCGGCCCTGGCTTCAGGCCGTGTCACTACCGGCATGTTCACTCCCTAGCGGGATGTACAAGGTGAAGGTGGATCCGGCGCCGTCCACGCTGCGCACCATGACGTTGCCGTTATGGGCCGCCATCACGTGCTTGACGATGGCCAGCCCGAGACCGGTGCCGCCGGTGGCCCGCGAGCGCGCCGGATCGACCCGGTAGAACCGCTCGAAGATCCGCTCCAGGTCGCGCTCGGGGATGCCGATGCCCTGATCGGCCACGCTCAGCTCGGCGGTCCCGTCGGTCAGCCTCTTGGTGCTGACCACCACCCGGGTCCGATCCGGGCTGTAGGCGACCGCGTTCTCCAGCAGGTTGCGCAGCGCGGTGACGAGCAGGTCCTCATCGCCGTGGACGACCAGGCCCCGGGCCCCGACGGTGGCGAGCGTGATGCCGCGGGCGGTGGCTCTCATCCGGCAGCGGTCCACCGCCTCGGCCACCACCGCGTCCAGGTTGACGCAGCGCGGGTCGGGCACCGGCTCGGCGGCCTGGATCCGGGACAGCGTGATCAGGTCCTGCACCAGGTTGGTCAGCCGCTGCGCTTCCTGGCGCATCTTGCCCGCGAACCGGCGCACCGCCTCGGCGTCGTCGGCGGCGTCCTCGATCGTCTCGGCCAGCAGCGCCAGCGCCCCCACCGGCGTCTTCAGCTCGTGGCTGGTGTTGGCCACGAAGTCCCGCCTGACCTCTTCCACCCGGCGGCTCTCCGTCTGGTCCTCGGCCAGCACCAGCACCAGGCCACCGCCGCCGACGGCACCGCCGAGCGGCGCCACCCGGACGGCGAAGCTGGTGGTCCGGCCGCCGAACCTCGGCATCGGGACCTCGACCTCGCCCTCCCTGATCTCACCGTCCCTGCGCACCTGGCGGGCCAGCGCGGACAGCTCGCTGACCATGAGGCGATCGCCCTTGACCAGACCGAACGCCCGGGCCGCGGCGCTGGCCCGCAACACCCGGTCGGTGCTGTCGAGCACGACGGCAGAGGAGGAGAGCACGGACAGCACCGAGGCGATGCCAGGCGGCAGCCGGGCGGGCTGCCGCGCCATCCGTAGCCGCGCTCCGCGCGCCTGCCCGGTATTACCGCCGGTCCTGGCTCTAATCGCCACCCGATCTCCGTTATCCGCGCAGGCCAGGCCGTTGACCAGTGAAGACTCACATATCTCATGGTATGCGGTGGGGCGGCGCGGAAAATAGCGGTGATGGGTAAAGCCGGGCGATATTCGCGGGTTGTTCACCTCATGGCCAATATCGGGTCATGCCGGATTCGCCCGGACTAAACCCCGGCTGATCCGGACCGGACCGGCCCGTTGCGGGCGGCCGGTCAGCGGCCCTGGTTCTTGACCGCCTCGACGGCCGCCGCGGCGGCGTCCGGGTCCAGGTACGTGCCGCCGGCCTGCACCGGCCGGAAGTCGTCGTCCAGCTGGTAGAGCAGCGGGATACCTGTCGGGATGTTCAGCTCCGCGATGGCCGCGTCGCTGATCCCGTCCAAGTGCTTGACCAGCGCGCGCAGCGAGTTGCCGTGCGCCACGATCAGCACCGTCTCGCCGCGGCCAAGCTCGGGCACCACGGCGTCGTACCAGTAGGGCAGCATCCGCCCCACCACGTCCTTCAGGCACTCGGTGCGCGGCCTGGCCTCCGGCGGAAGCACCGCGTACCTGGCGTCACCGGCCTGGGACAAAGGGTCGCCGTCGGCGATCGGCGGCGGCGGCACGTCGTAGGACCTGCGCCACAGCATGAACTGCTCGTCGCCGAACTCCTTCCTGGTCGCGGCCTTGTCCTTGCCTTGCAGCGCGCCGTAGTGCCGCTCGTTGAGCCGCCAGGACCGGCGCACCGGAAGCCAGAGCATGGCCGCTTCCGCCAGCGCGATGTTGGCGGTCTGGATGGCCCTGGTCAGCACCGAGGTGTGCACCACGTCGGGGCGCACCCCCGCGGCGGCGAGCAGCTGGCCGCCGCGGGCGGCCTCCCGCTCGCCGGTCTCGGACAGCCCGACGTCCACCCATCCGGTGAACAGGCCCTTGGAGTTCCATTCGCTCTCGCCGTGGCGGAGCAGCACCAGCGTCCTCATAGCCGCAACCATAAAGGAGGGAACATGCGGCGGTTGTCCGGGGTTGCTTAGAACGTGCCCGAAGCGGATCGTTCCAGCGCGGCGCCGCGCGTTCCCCGCCGCATCGCGACTATCAGCCTGCACACGTCCCCCCTGGACCAGCCGGGCACCGGCGACGCGGGCGGGCTCAACGTCTACGTGGTCGAGGTGGCCAGGCAGCTGGCCCGCCGCGGGGTCGAGGTCGAGATCTTCACCCGCGCGGTCTGCCCCGACGCACCGCCCGCCGTCGAGCTGGCCCCTGGCCTGCCCGCGCAGATCTGCCCGTTCACGTTCGGGGTGCTGCGCACGGAAGCCGACTTCGCGCCCGGCCGGTACGACCTGCTGCACGCGCACTACTGGCTGTCCGGCCAGGTCGCCGCGGTGGCGGCCGAGCGCTGGGGGGTTCCCCTCATCCAGTCCATGCACACCCTGGGCAAGGTCAAGAACCTGGCCCTGGCCAGCGGGGACCGCGCCGAGCCCGCGGCCAGGATCCGCGGCGAAGGCGAGGTCATCGCGGCCGCGGACCGGCTCGTCGCCAACACCGACGAGGAAGCGCGGCAGCTGGTCGAGCTGTACGGCGCCGACCCGCGGCGGGTCAAGACGGTCAGCCCGGGTGTGGACCTGTCCCTGTTCTCACCCGGTTCGACGACGGCGGCGCGGGCCCGGCTTGGCTTGCCCCTCGATGCGGTGGTGCTGGCCTTCGCGGGCCGGATCCAGCCGCTGAAGGGTCCCGACATCGTGCTGCACGCCGCGGCCGAGCTGCTGCGGTCCGCCCCGGAGCTGGCGGACCGGCTGGTGCTTGTCTTCGTCGGCGGCCCAAGCGGCACCGAGGTGGGCGCCCCGGGACGGCTCGACTCCCTGGCGGCCTCGCTGGGCATCGCCGGCCGGGTCAGGCAGGAACCGCCGTGCCCGCAGCGCGAGCTGGCGGACTGGTACCGGGCCGCGACGGTAGTGCTCGTGCCGTCGCACTCGGAATCGTTCGGCCTGGTCGCGCTGGAGGCTCAGGCCTGCGGCACCCCGGTGATCGCGGCCGCCGTCGGCGGCCTGCGCACCGCCGTGCGGGACGGCTACTCCGGCGTCCTCGTGGACGGGCACGATCCGGTTCTGTACGCACGTGAGCTGGGGAAGCTGATCGCCTCGCCCGGCCGGCTCGCGGAGCTTTCGCTGGGCGCGATCGCGCACGCATCCGGGTTCGGCTGGCCCGCGACGGCGGACGAACTGATCGGCGTGTACACCGATGCCATGAACGCGATGCCCTCGATGGACCAAGCCGCCGCGACCGTGCGCGCATGAGCTCGCCGGAGGGGCGCGAGAGCTCGCTGGACGACAACGCTGCCTCGATCGAGGCGGCGCTGATCGAACTCGGGCTGTCGTACGAGAATCCGCGGCCCGGGGCCTACCTGGTCCGGCTCGAGGGCCAGCACAAGCTCGCCACCATGGCCTGGCTGGTGGCCGGCGAGCACAGCCTCGGCGTGGAGTCCTTCTTCTGCCGCCAGCCCGACGAGAACCACGAGGCCTTCTACCGCTTCCTGCTCGAACGCAGCGGGCGCATGTACGGGGTCCACTTCACCCTCGACCCGGTGGGCGACGTGTACCTGACCGGGCGGCTGCCGCTCAGCGCGGTCAGCGTGGCCGACATCGACCGGCTGCTCGGCTGCGTGCTCAGCTACTCCGACGACAACTTCGACACGGCCCTGGAGCTCGGCTTCGCCTCCGCCATCCGGCGGGAATGGGCGTGGCGCGCCAACCGCGGTGAGAGCCTGGCCAACCTGCGCGCCTTCGCCCGGTTCGCCGACCCGGACGCCCCCGGGTGACAGGCGCCGGGCGGATCACTATTGGCTGGCGCGCAATGCGGGTACATTGACGACCGTGAATCGGTTGGGTGGCTCACACCACCGTCATGACGGTGCTCGACAGGCTCGCGAAAAAGGGCTTCGCCAGACGGGAACGCGATGGGCGTGCCTGGCGTTATCGCCCCGCCGCTACTCGCGAGACCTACGTCACCGAGCTCATGCTGACCGCCCTCGAACAGACCGGGGATCGCACGGCGGCCTTGACTCGGTTCGCACGATCCGTATCTGGCGTCGAGGCCGAGGCACTGCGCGACGCCCTGGAAGCAGTCGAAGGTAGCGGCGATAAGGATGACCGGACTTGAGGATGCGGCGCTGCTGGCCGTAGTCGCCGTCGCAAGCGCGTGCGGAGCTTCGCTGCTCGGGCAGGCACGCTGGCCGGGCCGGTCACCCGCCGTGGCCATCTTGCTCTGGCAATCCCTCGGCCTCGCCGCCGGGCTGGCCTCCGTCGGCACCCTCCTCGGCCTGGCCATGCCGGACAGCACCATGGGCCCGGCCAGGTCGGTCTGGCACCTCGGCGCGCTGTTCCTGGCCGGCGGGCCGTTCCGGGTGGCCGGCGCGCTCGGCCCGGCGGGCACCGGGCCGGCGATCATCATCGCGATCCGGCTGGCCTGCCTGGCCGCCGGACTGGCCCTGTTCGGCCTGCTGTGCTGGGTGCTCGTCGCCGCGTCCACCGCCGCGCGGCACGCCAGGCGGCGCCAGCGAGCGCTGCTCACCCTGCTGGCCCACGGTGACCCGAAGGTGCCAGGCGCCCTGGTCGTGGACTATCCCACCGCGGCCGCGTACTGCCTGCCGGGACTGCGGTCGCAGATCGTGGTCAGCGTCGGCACCCTGGAGTTGCTCGGCCGCGGCGAGCTGGCGGCCGTGCTCGCGCACGAGCGTGCGCACCTGCGCGAACGGCACGACCTCGTGCTGCTCCCGTTCACCGCGCTGCTGCGCGCCTTCCCCAGGTCAGTTACCTGCACCGACGCCCACCGGGCGGTCGCCCTGCTGGTCGAGATGCTGGCCGACGACCACGCGCTGCGGTCCCGCCCGGCCCGGGAACTTGTGTCCGCGCTTGTCCGGTTTGGCACGGCGGCGCCCGGTCCGGCGCCCGCGGGCACACTAGCGGCAGGCGAGGGCGAGGTGACCGCGAGGGTCACCCGCCTGCTGCACCCGGCCCGGCCACTGCCCGCCTTCGCCGCGGCCGCGATCTGCCTGGCCGCCGCGCTCCTGGTCACCACCCCGGTCACGCTGCTCATCCGCTGACCACCCGGCGCTCGTCCGCTGACCACCCGGCGCACCGGCGGCCTGGCTACCAGGGGCCGTACGGTCCCGAGCTGGTTCCCCCGCCGCTGCGGAACTCCTTCACCTTGGGCCGGACATCGGCGAGGTAGACGGCGGCCGCCACGAACGCCGCGACCGGCAGGATCGAGGTGGGGCCGATGCGGTACACCACCCCGGCCAGGCCCACCACGACGGCCACGCCGAGGATGATGAGCCACAACCGCTTGGTCCGCTTGCCTGCCGCCACGAAGGCCTGGCTCGGCCTGGTGATGGCGTCGATAAAGGCCCACAGCTCGACACCGAACGCCACCACGCCCAAGGCCAGGAAAAAGTAGGCGATGGGAGTATAGGAGGAACCGATCATAGGATCACGCTACCTAGTCGGAGACACTGTCTGGACCGATCGTAGGGCCCGCCGGGCTGGCGGCGCCCGGCTCTGGGCCGGCCACGTCGGGCTCCGGTGCGTACGGGGTCGCGTGCTCCGCGGCGGCCTGGTTCGTCAGCTCCGTCGTCAGCTCGGCGAGGAGTGCCTCCTCCGCGCCCGGCGCCCCGTCCGCCAGGTCCGGTTCGCCCGCCGCGAGCGCGGCCGCTGCTGCCTGCGCGCTCTCGCTGGCGGCCACGTTCTCCCGGCGGAACGACTCGTAGATCTCGATCAGCACCTGCTTCTGCCGCTCCGACAGCTCGGCGTCGGCGAGCAGGGCCGAGCGGACACCTGAGTCGGCCGGCCGGTCTTCCAGGATGCCGGCCTGCACATAGAGCGCCTCCGCCGAGATACGCAGTCCCTTGGCGATCTGCTGCAGGATGTCGGCGCTTGGCTTGCGCAGGCCACGCTCGATCTGGCTGAGGTAAGGGTTGGACACCCCGGCGGTGGCGGCCAGCTGGCGCATCGAGATCTTCGCCTGCTCCCGCTGTTCCCTGATGTAGTCACCGATCGAGTTCACTGTCACCTTAGGCATGGGTAAAGTCTGCCACCGCATGCTTGCAATTGCAAACGGCTAGCAAGCAGCGGTCAGCGGCCGACGCCGAGGAAGGCGCGGGCGTCGGCCGGGGGCATCGGCGGCCGCTGGACGATCCTGGCCAGCTCCGCGGCCCGCTCGACCAGTTCGGCGTTATCCGCGACCGGACGGCCCCGGCCGAACGACAGCGTGTCCTCCATCCCGACCCGCAGGTGACCGCCCGCACCGAGGGCACCAAACATCACCGGCAACGTGGTGCGGCCGATGCCGGTCGCCGACCAGGTGGCGCCGGCCGGCAGCGCGGCCACCGCGGCGGTCAGCGTGGCCACGTCGCCCGGCATCCCGCCCGGCACGCCCATCACCAGGTCGCAGTGCACGTGGCCGCCGGCCGGGGGACCGAATTCCGCCAGCAGCCGGTGCAGCGTCGCCACCTGCCCCAGGTCGAACAGCTCGAACTCCGGCACGACCGAGCGCTCCCGCGTCAGCTGGTAAAGCTCCTTGATGAACGACCAGGGGTTGGCGAACACGTCATCGCCGAAGTTCACCGTGCCGCAGGTCAGCGAGCAGCCGTCCGGCTCGGCGTCGAGCACGGCCAGCCTGCTGGCGAAGCTGTCGGTCACCGCGCCGCCGGTGGAGAGCTGGACGATGAGATCGGTGCCCTCCCGCAGCGCCGCGACGGTGTCCGCGAGCCTGCTGACCTCAAGCGTGGGCCGCGCCGCCTCATCCCTGATGTGCACGTGGATGACCGCGGCCCCGGCCGCCTGGCACTCCTTGGCCGCGGCGACGAGCTCGTCCAGCGTGACCGGCAGGGCCGGCGCCGCCGCCTTGTCCGCCTCGGCGCCGGTCGGGGCCACCGTGATCATGGTCTGGTGATCAGCGCTTGTGCTCATGCCAGAAATTTACCCCCGGCTGGCCTGGCCGGCCGGCAGGGCCAGGTGCCGCCGGGCGAACGCCAGCGACTCCGCCAGGTCGGCCACCCTGGCGTCCTGGGTCGGCGCCCGGGTGGTCTTCACCTCGACCACCACCACCCCGGGGTAACCCGTCGCGGCCAGCCGGGTGAGCAGCTCGGCGCAGGGCTGGCCGCCCCGGCCGGGCACCAGGTGCTCGTCGGGAAACGGCCCGGCCGGGTTGCCCGTGCCGTCGGCCAGGTGCACGTGGGCCAGCCGGCCGCCGAGCTCGTCGGCCATGGCCAGGGCGTCAGAGCCCGAGGCGGCGGTGTGCGACAGGTCCAGCGTGACGTGCGCGCAGTCCAGCGCCGTCGGGTCCCAGTGCGGGGCGTAGGGCACCATCTCGCTGCCGCCGGCCCGGAGCGGGTACATGTTCTCCACCGCGAAGATGACGTCGGTTTCCTCCCCCATCGCGGCCAGGCCCTCGGCGAACCCGCGGACGTACTCGCGCTGCCAGCGGAACGGCGGGTGCAGCACCACCACCCGGGCCCCGACGCGCTCGGCGATGTCCTTGGCCCGGCGCAGTTTCTCCCACGGATCACGGCCCCAGACCCGCTGGGTCAGCAGCAGGCTCGGCGCGTGCACGGACACGATCGGGATCTGGTGGTAATCACGCAGCCCCCGCAGCGCGTCGGCGTCCTGGCTGACCAGGTCCGTGTAGACCATGACCTCGACCCCGTCGTAGCCAAGCCGCGCGGCCATCTCGAAAGCCTCAGGGGTGCGTTCGGGGTAGACGGACGAGGTAGACAGGGCGACGGCCGGAATGGGTGGGTTGACCTCGCCGCTCACCGCTGGACTCCCTCCGTAGGTTCCCCCTCAGCTTACTGAGATTGTCAGCGGCGACCGTTACTGTGCGGGTCATGGCGAAGGCGACGGCGGGTTCGGCCGGTTACCGGTGCGTGGAGTGCGGCTGGCAGTCGGCCAAGTGGAGCGGGCGGTGCGGCGAGTGCCAGGCCTGGGGCACGGTGGAGGAGTCGGGCCCGGCCCGGGTGTCCGGGGCGTCCCGGGCCGGCATCCGGGCGGTCGCGCACCGGATCGGCGCCCCGGCCAGTACCCCGGCGCTGCCCATCGGCCAGGTCGACGCCACCGACGCCGCGGCCCGGGCCACCGGTCTCGATGAGCTGGACCGGGTCCTCGGCGGCGGCCTGGTACCCGGGGCCGTCGTGCTGCTGGCGGGCGAACCGGGCGTGGGCAAGTCCACCCTGCTGCTCGAGGCGGGCGCGCTGGTCGCGGAGTCCGGTCCTGTGCTCTACGTCACCGGGGAGGAGTCGGCCGCCCAGGTGCGCCTGCGCGCCGACCGGATCGGCGCGGTCAGCGCCCAGCTCTACCTGGCCGCGGAGACGGACCTCGACGCCGTGCTCAGGCACGTGGACCAGGTCAACCCCAAGCTGCTGATCATCGACTCGGTCCAGACGATCGCCGCCGCCGGAGTGGAAGGGGTCCCTGGCGGGGTGACCCAGGTACGTGAGGTGGCCAGCGCGCTGACCGCGGTGGCCAAGGAACGCCTCCTGGCGACCATCCTCGTCGGGCACGTCACCAAGGACGGTTCCGTGGCCGGCCCGCGGACCCTGGAGCACCTCGTCGACGTGGTGCTGCACTTCGACGGCGACAGGCACTCGCAGCTGCGCATGGTCAGGGCGGTGAAGAACAGGTACGGGCCGACCGACGAGGTCGGCTGCTTCGACCTGGGTGAATACGGCCTCATCGGGCTGCCCGACCCGAGCGGCCTTTTCCTGTCCCAGCACCGGGAGCCGGTACCAGGTACCTGCGTCACGGTCACGCTTGAGGGCCGCAGGCCGCTGCCCGCCGAGGTGCAGGCGCTGGTCGGCCCCTCCGCGCTCGAGGTGCCGCGCCGCGCCACCTCCGGGCTCGACGCCGCCCGGGTCGGCATGGTGCTGGCCGTCCTGCAGCGCCGGGCCGGGCTCAAGCTCGGCCGGCAGGACGTGTACGCGGCCACCGTCGGCGGCGTCCGCCTGACCGAGCCCTCGGTGGACCTGGCCGTGGCGGTGGCCCTGGCCAGCTCGGCCGCCAACCTGAGCGTGCCGCGCGGCGTGGTGGCGATCGGCGAAGTCGGGCTGGCCGGCGAGGTCCGCCGGGTCGCGGCGCTGCCGCGCCGTCTGGCCGAGGCCGAGCGGATGGGTTTCCGGCGTGCCATCGTCCCGGTGGCCTCCGGTGGCTCCCTGGAGCCCGCTGACGGCCCGTCACGCCTGCTGGAAGTCCAGGAGGTGCAGGACATCCGCCAGGCGCTCTCCGCCGTGCTCGGTACCGATCTCTAGGCCGTCGCGCTGGTTCAGTGCGCGAGCTTGAAGGTGAGCACCGGGCTGGCCACGGTGGCGGTCCTGGCCTGGACCTGATAGGTGCCAGGACGGGCCCCCGACGCCAGCGTGACGCAGCCGGGCAGGCTGATGGTCCGGTTCCAGCTGACCGTCTCCTGCGCCGGGACGCCGCGGCGGAGCTCGGCGACCCGGCTGCCACCGCCACGGGCGCAGTCGGCGGAGTCCCAGATGATGCGGCCCGAGGACATCACCACCACCTGAAGCTTTTTCTGGCCGGTGTCGAAGGGACAGTCTCCGGACGCGGTGGAGACGGCGTAGAGGTCGAACTCGGGATCCTGACCGCCGTAGTACTCCGCCCGGCTGGTGAACAGGCTGAGCACCACCGCCTGGGGCGAGCAGCCGCCTGCCGTCCCGGCGGCACCGGCGGCACCGGTGGTCCCGGCGGCACCGGCCTGGCCGGAGGCCGATGCGCTGGCCGTGGGCTGGCCGCCCTCGGATCGCGGTGACGGCAGGCCGGAAACCGGGGAACGGCCGGTCACCGCACCAGGGGCCGCCGGGCCGGCCGGGCTCGTCGCTCCGGCCGGCGAAGACGGCGGGCCGCTGTAGGCCACGGCCGGCCGCAGGCCGGCCGCCTGCGACGTCCTCGGCGCCGGCGTCACCGGCTTCCCGCCGCCGGAGAAGGCCCAGCCGAGCAAGCCGGCCAGGCCCAGGCCCGCCGCCAGCGCGATCACCCTGCGACGCCAGTAGGAGTCGGGCCGTTCCGTGTCATCATCTTCGTCACTGTAAGCATTCAAATTCATACGGAGAGTATGCAAGCTGCCCGGCGTCTAACGGCGAAGACGCGCCGGCCGCAGAACGGCCCGTTCCGTTCGGCGCCCGGCCGGTCCGCGTGCCACCATGGACAGCATCATGTCGACGCCCTACCTGGAGCCGGTGCTGGCCTGGTACGCGCGGCACGCCCGGGAGCTGCCGTGGCGCGCCCCCGGCCGCACCCCCTGGTCGGTGCTGGTCAGCGAGATCATGTTGCAGCAGACGCCGGTCAACCGGGTGATCCCGGCGCACCGGGAATGGCTCGCCCGGTGGCCCACGCCAGGCGCGCTGGCCGCCGAGCCGCCCGGCGAGGCGATCAGGCAGTGGGGCAGGCTCGGCTACCCCAGGCGCGCGCTCCGGCTGCATGCGACCGCGACCATCGTGACCGCGCGGTACGGCGGGACCATCCCGGCGGACCGCGATGCCCTGCTCGCGCTGCCCGGCATCGGCAGCTATACCGCCGCGGCCGTGGCCAGCTTCGCCTTCGGCCAGCGGCACGCCGTGCTCGACACCAACGTCCGGCGGGTACTGGCCCGGCTGGTCGCGGGCGCGCCGCAGGCGCCGGCCGCGACCTCGGTGGCGGAGACCCGGCTGGCCGAGTCGCTGCTGCCCGGCTCACCGGCCGTCGCGGCGCGCTGGTCGGTCGCGGTGATGGAGCTGGGCGCGCTGGTGTGCACGGCCGCCCGCCCGCGGTGCGGCGCCTGCCCGGTAGCCCGCGACTGCGCCTGGCTGGCGGCCGGCCAGCCGCCCGAGGCGGCCAGGCGCCGGGCCCAGCGTTACGACGGCACCGACCGGCAGTGCCGCGGCCGCCTGCTGGCGGTGCTGCGCGACTCAGGAACCCCGGTGCGCCAGGCTGACTTCGACGCGGCCTGGGCCGGCCAGGACGCGGACCAAGGGATCCGGGCTCAGCTGGCGCGCGCGCTGGACGGTCTGGTGGCCGACGGCCTGGTTGACCCGCTGCCGGACGGCCGTTACGCGCTGCCTGGCTTCGGGGTTCCCGCCCAGGCAACATGAAACCCCGGGTCTTCGCGGTACCGCGAAGACCCGGGGTCGCACGCCAGTAGCTAGCCGAGCGCGGAGGCGGTCCCGCCGCCGTCCGTGGTGCTCGGGCCACCCGACGAGCTGCCGACCGCGCCGCTCTTGGTGGCGACGGCCTCACTGGTCAGCTCCGCGGGCACGTCGGGCAGGTCATCGGGCTTGGGCTCACCCTTGAAGGTGAACGTGGCGGTCTCGCCGCTGCCCTCCACACCCACGACCACGATCTGGCCCGGCCTGAGCTCACCGAACAGGATCTTCTCCGACAGGCTGTCCTCGATCTCCCGCTGGATCGTCCGGCGCAGCGGCCTGGCCCCGAGAACCGGGTCGTAGCCACGCTGCGACAGCAGTTCCTTGGCCTCAGGCCGCAGTTCCATGGCCATGTCGCGGTCCTTGAGCCGCTGGTCCACCTTGGCGATCATCAGGTCGACGATGCTGAAGATCTCCTCCCGGAGGAGCTGGTGGAACACGATGATGTCGTCCACGCGGTTCAGGAACTCCGGCCGGAAGTGCTGCTTCAGCTCCTCGCCCACCCGGGACTTCATCCGGTCATAGGAACCGGTGGAGTCACCTTGCCGGGCGAAGCCCACGGTCACGCCCTTGGAAATGTCGCGGGTGCCGAGGTTGGTCGTCATGATGATGACCGTGTTCTTGAAGTCGACCACCCGGCCCTGAGCATCGGTCAGGCGGCCGTCCTCGAGGATCTGCAGCAGCGAGTTGAAGATGTCCGGGTGCGCCTTCTCGATCTCGTCGAACAGCACGACGGAGAACGGACGCCGGCGGACCTTCTCGGTGAGCTGGCCGCCTTCCTCGTACCCGACGTAACCGGGCGGGGACCCGAACAGCCGGGACACCGTGTGCTTCTCCATGTACTCGCTCATGTCCAGCTGGATCAGCGAATCCTCGTCACCGAACAAGAACTCGGCCAGCGTCTTGGACAGCTCCGTCTTGCCGACGCCTGACGGGCCCGCGAAGATGAAAGACCCGCCGGGCCGCTTCGGGTCCTTCAGGCCGGCCCGGGTCCGCCTGATCGCCTGGGACAGCGCCTTGATCGCGTCGTTCTGGCCGATCACCCGCCGGTGCAGCTCGTCCTCCATCCGGAGCAGGCGCTGCGACTCCTCCTCGGTGAGCTTGAACACGGGAATGCCGGTGGCGGTGGCGAGCACCTCGGCGATGAGCTCCTCGTTCACCTCCGCGACGACATCCATGTCGCCGGCCTTCCATTCCTTCTCCCGCGCCGCCTTCTTCGCCAGCAGCTGCTTCTCGTTGTCGCGCAGCGCCGCCGCTTTTTCGAAGTCCTGCGAATCGATGGCCGATTCCTTCTCCCGGCGCACCTGGGCGATCTTCTCGTCGTACTCACGCAGGTCCGGCGGCGCGGTCATGCGGCGGATCCGCATCCTCGAGCCGGCTTCGTCGATCAGGTCGATGGCCTTGTCCGGCAGGAAGCGGTCGCTGATGTACCGGTCGGCCAGCTGGGCCGCGGCGACCAGCGCGCTGTCCGTGATCGAGACACGGTGGTGCGCCTCGTAGCGGTCCCGCAGGCCCTTGAGGATCTCGATCGTGTGCGAGATCGTCGGCTCGGCCACCTGGATGGGCTGGAAGCGGCGCTCGAGCGCGGCGTCCTTCTCCAGGTACTTGCGGTACTCGTCGAGGGTGGTGGCCCCGATGGTCTGCAGCTCGCCCCGGGCCAGCATCGGCTTCAGGATCGAGGCCGCGTCGATGGCACCCTCGGCCGCCCCGGCCCCGACCAGCGTGTGGATCTCGTCGATGAACAAGATGATGTCGCCGCGGCTGCGGATCTCCTTGAGCACCTTCTTGAGCCGCTCTTCGAAGTCACCGCGGTACCGCGACCCGGCCACCAGCGCACCGAGGTCCAGCGTGTACAGCTGCTTGTCCTTGATGGTCTCGGGGACCTCGCCCTTGACGATCTTCTGGGCCAGCCCCTCGACCACGGCCGTCTTGCCGACGCCGGGCGCGCCCACCAGGACAGGGTTGTTCTTGGTCCGCCGGGATAGCACCTGCATGACCCGCTCGATTTCCTTCTCCCGGCCGATGACCGGGTCGAGCTTGCCCTCGCGCGCGCCCTGGGTCAGGTTCCGGCCGAACTGGTCAAGGACCAGCGACGTCGACGGCGCGGACTCCGCGGCCGTGCCCGACGCGGCGGGCTCCTTGCCCTGGTAGCCGTGCAGCAGCTGGATCACCTGCTGACGCACCCGGTTCAGGTCGGCGCCCAGCTTCACAAGCACCTGAGCCGCCACGCCGTCACCCTCACGGATGAGGCCGAGCAGGATGTGCTCCGTGCCGATGTAGTTGTGCCCGAGCTGCAGCGCCTCGCGCAGCGAAAGCTCGAGCACCTTCTTGGCGCGGGGGGTGAAGGGGATGTGCCCGGACGGCGCCTGCTGGCCCTGGCCGATGATCTCCTCGACCTGCTGGCGCACGGCGTCCAGGCTGATCCCCAGCGACTCGAGCGCCTTGGCCGCGACACCCTCACCCTCGTGGATGAGGCCGAGCAGGATGTGCTCCGTGCCGATGTAGTTGTGATTGAGCATCCTGGCTTCTTCTTGCGCCAGGACAACAACCCGCCGCGCTCTGTCGGTAAACCTTTCGAACATTTGTCGCTCTCCTCACAGCACGGGGGCGGGCCCTATCCTTGCCTACTCCGCATAGTAGCCGCGTGCCCACGGTTGCGGCCGCGTGCCTACGGTGGTGCTCACCTTCGAGTATGCGCCACGCATCACAGGACCTTCCCTGGACACGGGCT
>JBEKGC010000244.1:0-10026 GCA_050013055.1 Streptosporangiaceae bacterium | reverse complement strand
TCCATCTCGCCGACCACCCAGTCAAGCGCCTCGGCGGCCTTCTTCGGGTTGGTGATGATCGGCGTGATCAGGTGCGGGATCCCGTCGTAGATGGTCAGCTCGACCCGCTTGGGGTCGATCAGGATCATCCGCACCTCATCCGGGGTAGCCCGGGTCAGCACCGAGGTGATCAGCCCATTGAGGCAAACGCTTTTCCCGGCTCCGGTAGCTCCCGCTATCAGCACATGAGGCATCTTGGCCAGGTTGGCGACCAAGACCCGGCCCTCGACGTCCTTGCCCAGCCCGACCACCATCGGGTGGTGATCGCTGATGGCGACCTGGGACTTCAGCACGTCGCCGAGGCTGACGACTTCCTTGTCCGCGTTCGGGATCTCCACCCCGATCGCGGACTTGCCCGGGATCGGGGAGATGATCCGCACGTCGGCGCTCTTGACCGCGTAGGAGATGTTCCTGGACAGCGCGGTGACCCGCTCCACCTTGACCGCGGGGCCGAGCTCGATCTCGTACCTGGTCACCGTCGGGCCCCGGCTGAACCCGGTGACCTGCGCATCCACCTGGAACTGCTCGAGCACCTCGGACAGCGCGGCCACCACGATGTCGTTGGCCCGGGTCCGCGCCTTGGGCGCCGAACCCGGCTTGAGCAGCGCGACCGGCGGCAGCGTGTACCCGGTCACGTCGCCGGTCAGGGTGAGCTGCTCGGGCCGGAGGAGCTTCGGTTCCAGGACCGGCTCGTGGACTGGTTCGTGCGCCGGCTCTAGGCTAGGGGGTGGCGGGGATGGTGGGGGGGTGTCGGCGTCGTGGGTGCCGAAGCCGAGCGCCTCGACCAGGCCGTCGCTGCCGTCCGGGGCTCCCGGGGCTCCCGGGGCTCCCGGGGCTCCCGGCCGGGGCGGGGCGGGGCGTCGCTTGCCCGGTTCGATCAGGGGGGTGTCGTACGGCTTGGTGTGCTCGCCCGGCTCGATGGCCGGGCGCAGCCGGATCTGCCTGGCGATCTGGCCGCGCACCTTGCGGGCCGTGCCGCCGGTCCCGGCCTGGTAATCCTCGTCGATCTCCAGGTCGGGGGCCGGCCGGCCGTGGCCGAACATCTCCCGCACCTCGGCGAGACGCTCGGGCACCCGGTGCAGCGGGGTGCCGCTGATGACCAGGACGCCGAAAAGGGCCAGCAGCACGAGCAGCGGCGCCGTGACCCAGGGGGTGAGGACCGCCGACAGCGGGCCGGCCACCGCGTAGCCCAGGTAGCCCCCGGCCCCGCGGATCGCCGCCGGGCCGGCCGACGGATGCGGGGTGCCCTTGGCGATGTGGATCAGGCCAAGCGCGCCGAGCAGCAGCGCGGTCCAGCCGATGGCGGCCCTGATCGTCTCGGAGTTACGGTCCGGGTGGCGTAGGTAACGCCAGGCGAGCAGCGCCACAAGCACCGGGGCGACCCAGGCGAGTGACCCGAACGCGTCGCCGGCCGCGGTGTGGATCGCGCGGCCTACCGCGTTGCCCATCCGCGCCCACAAGCTGGCCGCCAGCACGATCGCCACGCCCAGGGTGAGCAGCCCGAGGCCGTCCCGGCGATGATGCGGATCCAGGTCCCGCGCACCGCGGCCGACGGCCCGGGCGGCAAACCCGACGGACCCGGCGACCACCATCCAGGCGGCCGCCAGGGTGCGGCCGATCCAGCCGATCAAGATCACTACGGGGTCGTGGGTCCGGGCGGGCGAACGCCCCTTGACCGTGCGCCCCTTAGCCGTGCGCCCCTTAGCCGTGCGTCCCCTGGCCGTACGGCCCTTAGCCGGGCTCCGCTTGGCGGTGCCTCTCCTGGCCGGGCTTCCCTTGGCCGGGCTTCCCTTGGCTGTGCTCCTGTCGGCGGGCGGCTTGCGACCGTTCCTGGATTGACCCGAACGGGCCGTGGTGCTCCGGCCCGCTTTGCTGCTTGTCTCGCGGCGGGCCGAACCGCCGGGGCGAGGGTCCTCATCGTCGTCAGGGCCCGGCGACCGCAGGGCAGCGTCGGCCGGCCCGCCGCGCTGACGGGCTGATCCGTTTCGGGCACGGGTCGCCATAGTGACAAACGTAACGAGAACCGGGCCCAGGCCCAAGCACCGCGCCCGCGTGTCGCCTAGCCGTGGCGCTGGCCAGGACACGCCAGCGCGGCGTGAGGCGCCAGCGGCGCGCGAGGCGCCAGCGGCGCGTGAGGCGTCGCGCGCCAGGAAAACGTGGAAGATATGGCCTCTACGGATAGTTTGGTACCCGATAGAGCACCTTTTTCTCCACTAAGGCCGAATCTTCCGCACGAATTTTCTCTATTTGGTACTGGTGATCGAATTTGATGCTGGTGGGGCGGGGGCGGCGGGGTTAAGCGTTGGCGGGCAGGCCGGTGCCTGGGCCGCGGCGGCGGACGCGGACCAGGTCGGGCCGGTGCTCGGGGAGTGTCCGTTCGCCGGCGCCCTCGACGGTGAAGCCTGCGTCGGCGATCATCTCCAGGTCACGGCCGCCCGGCTGGCCCTCGCTGGTCAGGTAATCGCCGAGGAAGATCGAGTTGACGATGTGCAGGGCCAGCGGCTGCAAGGTGCGCAGGTGGATCTCGCGGCCGCCGGCCAGCCGGACCTCGGCGTCCGGGCAGACGAACCGGATCATAGCCAAGATCCGCAGGCAGCGCTGCGGGGTCAGGGACCACTGACCGCCCAGCGGGGTGCCCTCGAACGGCATCAGGAAGTTGACCGGCACAGAATCCGGGTCGAGTTCCCGCAGCGCGAACGCGACATCGACCAGTTCATCGTCGGTCTCGCCCATTCCGGCGATCAGGCCCGAGCACGGCGACAGGCCGCCCTGCTTGGCCTTGGTCACCGTATCGGCCCGGTCGCCAAAGGAGTGGGTGGTGCAGATATCGCCGTAGTTGGTCTCCGCCGTGTTCAGGTTGTGGTTGTAGGCGGTGGTTCCCGCGGCGTGCAGGCGTTCGGCCTGGCCGTCGGAGAGCAGGCCCAGGCAGGCGCAGATCTCGACGTCGGGATACCCGGTTTTGACCGCGGCGATCATGTCGGATACCCGGGCGACGTCCTTATCGCTCGGGCCGCGGCCGCTGGCCACCAGGCAGACCCGTTTGGCCCCGGCCTTGACGCCCGCCTCGGCGCTCTGCCGCACCTCGTCGGGCTTGAGCCAGGTGTACTTGAGCACCTCGGCCGCCGAGCCGAGCCGCTGGGAGCAGTAGAAGCAGTCCTCGGGGCACAGGCCGCTCTTGATGTTGACCAGGTAGTTGAGCTTCACCCGGCGGCCGAAGTACCGCAGCCTGACCCGGAACGCCGCCGCCACCACGTCCATCAGCTCGTCGTCTGGGCTGGCCAGAACCTGCAGAGCCTCGTCCCGGGAGGGCAGCTCCCGGGCCAGCGCCTTGTCCGCCAGCGAATCAAGCCAGGTCATGTGGGCCTCCTCGGCCCCGACGCTACCAGCCGGGCCGGCCCCGGGGTCTTACCGGGTCTTGCGGGTAATGTCGGCTTCATGCGCGTCGCGATCCTTGATGACTATCAGCACGTTGCCCTGGCCGCCGCGGATTGGGACGCGGTACGGGCGCTGGCCGGCATCGACGTGTTCACCGAGCACATCACGCGGACCGAAGCGCTGGTCCGGGCCCTGGAACCGTACGACGTCGTGGTGGCGATGCGCGAACGTACTTATTTCGACGCGTCCAGGCTGGCTCGGCTGCCGCGACTGAAGCTGCTGGTCACCACGGGCATGACGAACGCCGCCATCGATACGGAAGCGGCCGCGGCGCGCGGGGTCACCGTCTGCGGGACCGGCGGCAGCGCCACCTCGACCGCGGAACTCACCTGGGGGCTTATCCTCGCGCTGACCCGGCACATACCTGACGAAGATCAGCGGATGAAGATGGCCGGGCGGCCGGGCGGGGCGGCGCTCGGCGCCGGCGGCTGGCAGCACACGATCGGCACCGGGCTGGCCGGCAAGCGGCTCGGCGTCGTCGGCCTCGGGCGTCAGGGCCAGCGGGTGGCGCAGATCGGCCGGTCGTTCGGCATGAAAATCATCGCGTGGAGCCAGAATCTGGATCCGGCTCTGGCCAAGAAGCAGCACGCCAAGGCGGTCAGCCAGAAGAAGCTGTTCTCCTCGGCCGACGTCGTGACCGTGCACTACAAGCTGAGCGAGCGCAGCACCGGGCTGGTCGGCGCGGCCGAACTGGCGCTGATGAAGCCGACCGCGTACCTGGTGAACACCTCGCGCGGGCCCATCGTGGACAGCGCGGCCCTGCTCGCGGCGCTGCGGTCCGCCTCGATTGCGGGTGCGGCGCTCGACGTGTACGACGTCGAGCCGCTGCCGCTGTCCGATCCGCTGCGGACCGCACCCAACGTCGTGCTGACACCGCACCTCGGCTACGTGACCGACGACGCCTACCAGGTCTTCTACCGCGAGGCGGCGGAGGACATCGTGGCGTTCGCCCAGGGGGTTCCTGTGCGGGTGCTCACCTAGGCAGCTGCCAGCGCGGGTCGCGGCCGGCCAGGGCCAGCGCCCGGTCCAGGGGCGGGGCGTCGGCCGGGACCGGCACCGGGGCGGCGAAGGCCTGGTACTTCCTGAACAGCTCGCCCTGCGCCTGGATCGTCTCGAGCGTCACCGCGGCGACGGCGTCGGCGCAGACGTACTCCTGGCCGGTGGCCTTGGCGACGTCCCAGCCGTGCAGCACCGTCTCCATGACGAGCATCGCGCCGACGTCGGCGGCCGGGGTCGCGTTGCCCATCACGCCGATGTCACCCTCCCAGGCCTGCGGGTCCGACCAGGCCTGGACGGCCTGGTCGAGCTGCGCCACGTAGTCGGCCTGGTAACCCGGCTCGGCGGTGAAATCCTTGGCCATCAGTTCCTCGGCCACGCTCTCGCCGTGGGCGCGGCGTTCGGCCGAGTACGCGGTCCACAAGATCGTGTGGTTGAGTAGTTTCCGCAGGTCCCAGTCCTGGCACGGGGTGGGACCGTCCAGCGCGCTCTTCTCGTCAGGGGCTCCGGACAGCACGCGCGCGGCCTGCGCCGCGGCGGCGGCCATCTCCGTCTGCAGGTTCTTTTCTCCCATCCGACGAACTTACCCGGCCGGCGGTCCTGGGCCATCTCCGGGCGGGGCGCCGGGAGCTGGCCGCCCGGGCCAAGCTGGCTCGCCGCAGGGGACGGTACGCAGGTTCAGTGCCGGGCGACCGCGGGCGCCTTCTATCGCGGCCCTCATCTCGGCCACAACCCGGGCGGGCTCGGTGCGGATCTGCTTGGGGGTAAAGCGGAGCACATTGAGCTGGTGGATGGCCATGCGCCGGCCGCGGGCGAGCGTTTTCGCATGGTCCTCGGGGGAAAGGTGCCATTCCCGTGAGTCGACCTCGATCGCCAGGCCGAGCTCGGGCCACCATGCGTCCGGCTTGGCGATGAAGTGCTCACCGGCGTAGACCATCGGGTTGAACAGCGGCATGGGCAGCCCGGACCTGGTCAGCAAGTCTTTCAGATCCCCCTCGGCGGCCGATCTGATCCCGTCGGCGACGTCGGTCAGCGCCTCCCGGAACAGCGCGGACCCGGCGTTCGGGCCGGCCGCGAGTTCCGCGACCAGGTCCGGCACCGCGCAGCTGCCCCGCTGCACGGCATCAGCCACGACCGCCCGCACATCGCGCAGGCTGTCGAGTCCGCGGACGGTGTCGGCGACAGCTCGGGCCGACAGGGCATAGCGCAGCGGCCCGAACGGCGAGACCCGGTCGGGCATCCGGGTCGTGCGGTGCAGGCGAACGAAGGACGCGTCTGTTCGCCGTCGCGAGGCAGGCATCAAGACGTCGGTAAACTCGGCGGCCGGGACCCTGATGCGGTGATAGCGCGCGGCCGCCAGGCCGGTGATGACGCTGCCGTGACCCGCGTACAACAGCGCGGCCATTTGCTGCTGGACGATCGTGGGCGTGCCCGTAGCCGCCAGGTACACGCCGGGTAGCAGGCCACGCCACGGACCGCCGACTCGAAGACGATGCCGCAGGGCATTAGCCGTAACGCCAGCCGCGAGCGCTTGGCGGCGCGTGATCACGTCCAGCTGATGACTGAGGATCCGATCGAGGGGATCGCGGTCAGGCCGCGTTGTTCTGGCCATGCCCGCATCATGCCGACCGGGTCCGACAAAAGAGCCGCCGACCAGAACGGTCAAATGGCCTTAAAAGTAATCTTCGGTACATAAGTTCATCCGGGCTAACCACAACGATGGACCATAGGTGTTGCTGGGACAACCACGATGGTCCATCGTTGTGGCGCCGCCCGGGGATGAGACCTGGGCGTGTGGGCCCGGTGCGGGAATGATGAGAGCTGAGGGATGCGTGGTGTGGGGGTTGTGCGGGGTCCGGGATTACCGGGGACGGGAGCGGGCCTAGGCCTCGACGACCACGGGGATGATCATGGGACGGCGGCGGTAATTGTCGCTGACCCACTTGCCGACGATGCGGCGGGCGAGCTGGCTGATCTGATGGGTGTCGACGACGCCGTCGGCGGCGGCCAGGGCCAGGGCGTCCTCGATCTTGGGCAGGACCGCGGCGAAGGAGGCGTCGTCGATGCCGGAGCCGCGGGCGTGAATCTCCGGGCCGGCCACGATCTTGCCTGAGTTGACGTCGACCACGATGACGATCGAGACGAAGCCCTCCTCGCCCAGGATGCGGCGGTCCTTGAGCTGGGACTCGGTGACCTCGCCGACGGTGAGCCCGTCGACGTAGACGTAGCCGCAGGGCACCGCCCCGGCCACCGAGGCCTGACCGGAGACCAGGTCCACGACCACGCCGTCCTCGGCGATCACGATGTTCTTGTCGGGCACGCCGGCCAGGGAGGCAAGGCGGGCATGCGCCCGCAGGTGCCGCCACTCCCCGTGGATCGGCATGAAGTTACGCGGCCGGACGAGGTTCAGCACGTAGAGCAGCTCGCCGGCCGGGGCGTGCCCGGACACGTGCACCAAGGCCGAGCTGCGGTGCACGACGCGCGCGCCGAGCCGGGTGAGCCCGTTGATCACCCGGTAGACCGCGGTCTCGTTGCCCGGGATCAGCGACGAGGCGAGGATCACGGTGTCGCCGGCGGCGATCCTGATCGGATGGTCGCGGCCGGCCATCCGGGACAGCGCCGACATCGGCTCGCCCTGCGAGCCGGTGGAGATCAACACCACCTCGCCGGGCGGCAACTCCTCGGCCTCGCGCAGGTCAACCAGCAGCCCGCCGGGAACCCGCAGGTAGCCGAGCTCACGTGCGACGCCCATGTTCCGCACCATGGACCGCCCGACGAAGGCGACCTTGCGCCGGTGGGACACGGCGGCGTTGAGCACTTGCTGCACCCGGTGCACGTGGGAGGCGAAGCAGGCGACGATGATGCGCTGCTTGGTGTTGGTGAAGATCTCGTCGAGAACCGGGGCGATCTCGCGCTCGGAGGTCACCACGCCTGGCACTTCGGCGTTGGTCGAATCGGCCATCAGCAGGTCGACGCCCTCGGTGCCGAGCCGGGCGAAACCCGCCAGGTCGGTCAGCCTGCCGTCCAGCGGCAGCTGGTCCATCTTGAAGTCCCCGGTGTGCAGGACCAGGCCGGCCGGGGTCCTGATGGCCACCGCGAGCGCGTCGGGGATGGAGTGATTAACCGCGAAGAACTCACAGTCGAACGGCCCGAACGAACTGTGGCTGCCCTCCACGACCTGGACCGTGACCGGGTCCAGGCGGTGTTCCGACAGCTTGCTCTTGACCATGGCCAAGGTCAGCTTCGAGCCCGCAAGCGGAATGTCGGCCCGCTCCCTGAGCAGGTACGGGATGGCGCCGATGTGGTCTTCGTGGGCGTGCGTGATGACGACCGCTTCGACCCGGTCGAGCCTGCCCTGCAAATAGTTGAAGTCGGGCAGGATCAGGTCCACGCCGGGCTGGTCGGGATCGGGGAAAAGCACGCCGCAGTCGACGATCAGCAGCCGGCCGCGGTACTCGAAGACCGTCATGTTCCGGCCGATCTCGCCGAGCCCGCCGAGCGGGACGATCCGCAGGCCGTTCCTGGCCAGCGGCGCGGGCACGGCGAGGTCCGGGTGCGGGTGGCTCACGTGCCGGTCCCCGGCAGCTTCACGCCGCCCGCGGTCAGGTCCAGCGTCAGCTGGTGCCGTTCCGCGTCGGTGGCCGCCAGCAGCGGCGCGCGGACCGCGCCTCCTGGCTGGCCGAGCAGGTCAAGCGCTGCCTTGGTCATGACCGCTCCCTGGTTGCGGAACATCCCGTCGTACACCGGGACGAGCTCGTAGTGAATGTGCCTGGCCCGGGCGACGTCGCCCGCACCAAAGGCATCGATCATCTCATGCAGCCGGTCCCCCACCACATGGCCGACCACGCTGACGAAACCGACGGCGCCGAGGGCGAGCCACGGGAGGTTCAGCATGTCGGTGCCGCAGTAGTAGACCAGGTCGGTCCGGGCCAGCACGTGCGAGGTGGCACCCGGGGCGTCCTTGGCGTCCTTGACGCCGATGATCCGCGGGTGCTCAGCCAGCCGGACCAGGGTCTCGGTGGCGACGGCAGTGCCGGTCCGGCCGGGGATGTCGTAGATGAGGACGGGCAGCCCGGTCGCGTCGGCCACGGCGGTGAAGTGGGCCTCGAGCGCGGCCTGGGGTGGCTTGTTGTAATAAGGAGTAACGACCAGCAGGCCGTGCGCCCCGGCCCGCTCGGCGGACCGGGCCAGCTCGATGGTGTGCGCGGTGGCGTTCGTGCCGACCCCGGCGACCACCTTCGCGCGCGCGCCCACCGCCTCGAGCACCACCCGGAGCAGGCGCTCTTGCTCCGCGTCGGTCGTGGTCGGCGCCTCACCCGTGGTGCCGTTGATCACCAGGCCGTCGTTCCGCATGTCGGTGACCAGATAGTCGGCGAGGCGGGCGGCCCCGTCGTAGTCGACCGTCCCGTCGGGATGCATGGGCGTGATCATCGCGGTGATCATCTGGCCGAACGGCGCTTGGATCGTCGTCATACGTGAACGCTACCCGCAACCCGGTGCGCAGAGTAGTCGGCATACCGTCACCGGCGCGGGAAATCCCGCCAGCATCAGGGCTGCGCCTGCAGGGCCTGGACCGCGAGGTCCAAGCGCGGGGCGCGGCAGGTCGGACACTGGGCGCCCGGGGCCGGGACGTTCAGCCAGTAGCCGCCGACCAGGGCGCGGGTGGCCTGGATGGCCGCGATCAGCTGCTGGGCGACGACCGGCGCACCGGGCGGGTTAGTGGACAGCCCGGCCAGCAGGCCGACGCCCGGCCGGCCCGCGCTGGCCTGCGCCGCCGCCTCCTGGATGAAAGCCTTATAGGCACTGGTGTCCTGCTCCAGGCTCTGGGCCTGGAGCTCGACGATATCCGCCACCTTGGCCAGGCGGCCGATCAGGTCCAGGCTGAGGAACTGGCGCCAGCGCGGACCCGGGCCCGTTGAGTCAAGCACGCTGGTGAGGTCGATCGCGGGGGCCACGATAAACCGCAGTCCGTGGGCATGAGCCACGGCCGCCGCCGCGGTGGCCGCGGCGACCGGGTCCTGCTGCTCCGCCGCGGGCGTGAAGGTCCAGGCCTCAGGGTCGTACAGGACGCCGAAGACCCCGGCAGGAAGCTGTCCGGCCCGGATCGCGTTCTCCAGGGCGGCCGCCGAGGCGAACGTGACGATCGGTTCCGCGACCAGCCCGGGCAGCGGCGGCTGGCCCGGTTCCAGGATCTCGTACACCAGCCTGCCGCGCAGCTGGTTCACGGCGGCTGGGTTGGCCGCGAGCTGAGCCAGCACCGACCGGGAGACCACCCAGGCGGGATGGCCGGGCCCCGGCAGAGCCGCCAGCACGGTGCCGCTCGAGGCCGGGGCGCTTGAGCTGCTCGCGGGCGCGGCGGTACAGGCGGCCAGCGTGAGCACGGCCACCGTCACCGCGGCGGTCGCCAGGCTGCCCGCGCGGTGGGCGGCGCGGTGGGCGGCCGCCCTGGGCGGCCTAGCGTCCGAACTGGACATCAGCCGTCATCCCGTTCAGCGGCACGGTGGCCGAGTGGCCGGTGACGTTGACCACCGCCTGGTAGAACACCCCGGCTGATGT
>JBEKGC010000243.1:0-11085 GCA_050013055.1 Streptosporangiaceae bacterium | reverse complement strand
CGGCGAGACCGGTGCGGGTGGTCAGGATGACGCGGCGGGCGATCGGGCTGCGGGCAGCGACGAGCTCGTCGGGGGTGTCGCTGAGGTTGCGGATGGTGACAAACGTGGTGGCGGTCCCGATCGCGGCCGCGGCCTGCGGGGTAAAGGCGCGCATCGGGACGGCGGCCTGGCTGACCTGGATCCTGACCTGAGACAAGGTGCCTGCCGCCCCGGTGACGACCCAGGCGGACAGCAGGGCGACCAGGACCGTGGCGCAGATCACCGGGCCGATCGCGCCCCGGGCCAGGTCGCGCCGCAGGTTCCGGCCGAGGTCGGCCCGCGCCGCGATGGAGGTGCCGGTCATCGGCGGAATCGCTTCAGGCGCAGGCTGTTGGCGACGACGACGAGCGAGCTGGCGGACATGGCGATCCCGGCGAACAGGGGGTTGAGGTAGCCGAGGGCGGCGAGCGGGATCGCGATCAGGTTGTAGCCAGCCGCCAAGGCGAGGTTGCCGCGGATCACGGCTACGGTGGCCCGGGCGAGCTGTATCGCGTCGGCGGCGCTGGCGGGGTCGCCGGCCACCAGGGTCAGGTCGGCGGCGCCGACAGCAGCGTCCGCGCCGGCCCCGATGGCCATGCCGAGGTCGGCCTGGGCCAGGGCGGCGGCGTCGTTGACGCCGTCTCCGACGAAACAGACTCCGATCCCGTCGGCTTGCAGGCGGGCGACGGCCTCCGCCTTGCCCTGCGGGCGGACCTCGGCGAACACGTCAGCGGCCGGGATACCGAGCTGGGCGGCGACGGCCAGGGCGGTGCGGGTGTTGTCGCCGGTCAGCAGCATCGGGCGCAGCCGCAGGGCACGCAGCCGGGCGACGGCCTCGACCGCGTGCGGCTTGAGCTGGTCGGCGACCACGAGGGCGGCTCTGGCCTGCCCGTCCCAGCCGGCTAGCACCGCGGTGCGGCCGGCCTCGCCGGCGGCGTCGGCGACCTGGCCCAGGGACGGGGGCACGCCGAGGGACAGCTCGGCGAACAGCCGCGGGCTGCCGACCGTGACTCCTTCTCGGCTGCGTCCTTCTCGGCTGCGTGCTTCTCGGCTGCGTGCTTCTCGGCTACGCCGGGCCCAAGGACGACGTCGAGCACGGTCATGACGCCGGTGGTCAGCGTGCCTGTCTTGTCCATGACCACGGCGTCGATCCGGCCGCCCGACTCAAGCGCCTGCGCGCTTTTGACCAGGATGCCGAGCTCGGCGCCGCGGCCGACGGCGGCCAGCAGCGCGGTCGGGGTGGCCAGGCCGAGCGCGCACGGGCAGGCGACCACAAGCACGGCCACGGCCGCGCTCCAGGCCGCGGCCGAGGGCAGCCCCGCGCCCAGCCAGAAACCGAGCGTGGCGGTGGCCATGGCGATCACGCACGGCACGAATACCGTGGCGATCCGGTCCGCCAGCCGCTGCGCGCTCGCCTTGGTCCCCTGGGCCTGGCTGACCAGACGCGTGATCTGCGCCAGCAGCGTGCCGGAGCCGACCCGGGTGGCCCGCACCACCAGCCGGCCGCTCATGTTCACGGTGGCCCCGGTCACCTGGTTACCTGGTCCCACCTCGGACGGCATCGACTCGCCTGTGACGAGCGAGGCGTCGACGGCGGAGCTGCCGTCGATCACCTCCCCGTCGGTGGCGATCTTCTCCCCCGGCCGGACCACGAACAGGTCCCCCACCGCCAGCGCCGTCACCGGTACCCGCTGCTCAGCACCGTCGCGCAGCACCGCGACGGTCTTGGCGCCCAGACTCGCCAGGGCGGACAAGGCAGATCCCGAACGGACCCTGGCGCGTGCCTCCAGGTACCTCCCGGCCAGCACCACGGTGGTGACGCCCGCGGCGGCTTCCAGATACAGGGTCTGCCCGCTGGCCTGCCCGAAGGTGAACATGAACGACATCCGCATGCCGGCCCGGCCCGCCCCGCCGAAAAACAGCGCGTAAAGCGACCAGCAGAACGAGGCCGCCACTCCCACGCTGACCAGCGTGTCCATCGTGGCCGCGGCGTAGCCGAGGCCGTGCCACGCGGCCCGGTGCAGCGGCCATGCGCCCCACACCGCGACCGGCGCGGCCAGCAGCAGGCTCACCCACTGCCAGCCGGTGAACTGGGCGGCCGGGACCATGTCCAGCACGACGACGGCCACGGCTAGCGGAGCGCAGACGGCGAGCCGCCAGCCCAGCGCGCGGGCGGCCGGGTCAGAGGGAGGCGTGTCGTCGGCCGCGGGCGCGGGCAGCTCGGCGGTGTAGCCGGTTGACTCGATGACGCCGATCAGCTCACCGGGGTCACGGCCGCCCAGGCGGGTGACGTAGGCCCGCCCGGTGGCGTAGTTGACGGTCGCCACCACGCCGTCCAGCCGGTTCAGCCGACGCTCGATCCGCGCCGCACAAGATCCGCAGGTCATCCCGCCGACGACCAGCTCGACCGCGGCGGCGGTGCGGGTGTCGGTCACCGGCCCGGGCCCATGTTCATGGTCGTGCCACCGCCCCCCGGCCCCTGGGTATGGCTGGTGGTCAGCGGGCCCAGATGAGCCCCGGTCATCTGGGCCACGACGAAGATCGCCGCGAGCAGCAGGACGAAACCTATCAGCTTGGCCTCACGAGCCACCGGCCCAGAGGTCATCTCACACCCGCACCGAGAAGCGCCGCAGGCGCAGGCTGTTCCACACCACGAAGACCGAGGACAGCGTCATCGTGGCCGACGCGACGATCGGGTTGAGGAAGCCGAGCGCGGCCAGCGGGATGGCCAGCACGTTGTAGCAGAAGGCCCAGGCCAGGTTCCGCCGGATCGTGGTGAACGTGGCGCGGGCCAGCTTGATGGCGTCGGGCACGATCGCCAGGTCGTCCCGGAGCAGGATCATGTCCGCGGCGCAGATGGCGACGTCGGTGCCCGAGCCCAGGGCCAGCCCGAGCTGCGCCGCGGCCAGCGCGGGCCCGTCGTTGACCCCGTCGCCCACCATCGCGACCGAACGGCCCGCCGCTTCCAGATCCGTGATCACCTGAGCCTTGGCCGTCGGCAGCGCCTCGCTGATCACCTCGTCGATCCCCACCGCGGCGGCGACCGCGTCCGCGGTGGCCGCGTTGTCCCCGGTCAGCAGCACCGGCCGGAGCCCGAGCCGGCGCAGCTCGGCCACGGCCGCGGCGGCCGAGGACTTGACCGTGTCGGTCACCGCCAGCGCCCCCCGGACCACGTCGTCCCAGCTGACCAGCACGGTCGTGCAGCCCGCCTGCTCCTGGGCGCGGCACCAGCCGGCCAGGTCCGCGGGCACGCCGACTCCGCGGTCGGCGAACAGCCGCTCCCGGCCGACGACGACCTCGTGACCGGCCACGACCCCCCGCGCCCCCAGGCCAGCCAGGGCCGCGAAGCCATCGGCCGAGGCCAGCGGCGCCATCTCGGCGACGGCCAGGGCGGTCACCGCGGCGGCCACCGCATGTTCCGAGGCGTGCTCCACCGCCCCGGCGTACCGCAGCAGGTCGGCGCGGTCAGTCCCGGGCTCGGTCCGGAGCCCGGTCACCGTCATCTGCCCGGTGGTGACCGTCCCGGTCTTGTCGAGCACCACGGTGTCGATCGCGCGGGATGACTCAAGCGCCTGGTAGCCCTTGATGAAGACGCCCAGCTGCGCCCCGCGCCCCGACGCCACCACCAGCGCCGCCGGGGTCGCCAGCCCGAGCGCGCAGGGGCAGGCGATGATCAGCACGGCCAGCGCGGCACTGACCGCGTGCCCAGCCGTGCTTCCGGCCAGCAGCCACCCGGCCAGGGTCAGCGCCGCGCAGGCCAGCACGCACGGGACGAACACCGCGCAGATCCGGTCGGCCAGCCGCTGGATGCCGGCCTTGCCGGCTTGCGCCTGCTCCACCATCGTGATCAGGTGGGCGAGCTGGGTGTCCCGGCCCACCTTGACCGCGCGCACGATCAGCCGGCCGGTGAGCACGATGGTGCCGCCGGTCACGCTGTCGCCCGCGGCCGCGTCGACGGGGACCGACTCCCCGGTCATCATGCTGCGGTCCACCGCGGACTGCCCGGACAGCACCTCGCCGTCAGCGGCGATCCGCTCCCCGGGGCGGACCACGAAGCGCTGCCCCGCCCGCAGCTGGCCGGCCGGGATCCGGTGCTCGGTGTCTCCTTGGCCAGTGCCGTCGTCGGCGAGCAGGCAGACGTCCTTGGCCCCGGCCGCGGCCAGGTCTCGCATCGCCTCGCCCGCACTACGCCGGGCCCTGGCCTCGTACAGCCTCCCGGCCAGCAGGAACGTGGTGACCGAGGCGGCCACCTCCAGGTAGATCCCGCCGCCGGAGGCATGGATGAGGGCGGCCAGGCCGCTGAGCCCGGCCCGGCTGCGGTCCAGGAAGAACATCGCGTAGACCGACCAGCCGCAGGCGGCGATGATGCCCAGCGACACCAGCGTGTCCATCGAGGACGACAGATGCCGCGCGTTCTTCAGCGCCGCGGCGTGGAACGGCCACGCCGCCCACGTCGCCACCGGCGCGGCCAGCACGACCAGGAGCCACTGCCAGCCCGGGAACCGGGACCAGGGGAACACCGACAGCACGATCGACAGGTCGGTCAGCGGCACGAAGAACACCAGCGACAGGATCAGCCTGCGGCGCAGCCGCCGCACGGTGGCGTCGTCGAGCGCGTCGGCGGCCGCGTCACCCTCGGGCACGGCGACGCCGGCGGAGTAGCCCGCCGCCTCGACCACGCTGACCAGTTCCCCGGCGGACATCCCGGCCGGGGCGGTGACGTGCGCCCGGCCGGTGGCGTAGTTCACCGTCGCGGCGACCCCGCCGGCCTTGGTCAGCTTGGTCTGCACTCTGGCCGCGCACGCGGCGCAGGTCATCCCGCCGATGACGAGCTCGAACTGGGTCGCGCCGGGCGCCGCATCGGTCAGCGGACTCGCCGCCGCCACATCCACCACCCCTCGTCGACCTCCCGCCAAACCTACGGTAAAGGTACTCCCGCACCCGCGGGCAGCGTGGCGGTACCCGGCTAAGGGACCCCGGCTCTGGGTAGCGAAGATACGATGCAGCCATGAGCCTGAGCGTGATCACCGTCACTGGTATGAGCTGCGCGCACTGCGAGAATGCGGTGCGCGCCGAGATTTCGGCCATCCCCGGCGTCAGCCAGGTGGACGTCAACGTCGCCTCCGGCGAGGTGAAGATCCTGGCCGAGCCCGCCCCCGACACCGCGACCCTGCGGGCAGCGGTCGAGGAGGCCGGCTACCAGCTCGCCGAGCCGGGCTAATCCCGGCCCAGGGCCAGTTCGCTCATTCGGGAAAGAACAGCTAAAGCATCAGGACCAGCATGTAGCCCATGGTGACACCCATGGCGATCTCACAACACACGGCCAGGCGAGGAGATAGCGCCACCGGCCGGCCGGCCGGCGCCTGGGGCTCCGGCGTGCTCGGCGCGTCCCCGCCGTCCGCGGACGCGACGCTGGCTCCGCCGCCCGCACCCGCTCCAGCCAGGACGGGAACCGGGACGGCACGCGCCGCCAGGGCCGCCACCGGCGCCAGCGAGGAGAGCCGGTCCGCGTTCCAGACCACGTATCCGAACAGTGCGGAGGCCAGCAGCAGGGCCAGCGTGGGGAAGTGCGCGGCACCGGCCGCCATCCCGCTCATCCCCGACCCCGCAGCCTTGGCCACGGTGGCCGCGGCCAAGAGCATGTACAGCATCGCCCCGCAGGCCAGCACGTGCTGGAGGTGATGCCCCGGCCGCCCGCCGACGGTGCGCCGGCCGCGGAACTCTCGGATGGCCAGCCCGGCGAACCAGGCGGCGCCGATCCCGAAGACGACCTCCCAGCCGCCGACCCAGAACACCCGCAGCCGCGGCACCAGCATGCCGGCCATCGCCACGCCCATCAGCACGTGCATGCCGTCCGCCCGGTGATCGGTCGGGCGGTGCTGCCGCCAGGAGGCCACCAGCCGGGTCAGGCAGTAGCCGGCGACGGCGATCGTGACGCCCGCGAACATCCACCCGAGCCAGGATGGTCCGCCCATGTCAGGCTCCTTCAGGGAAATCAGGCCGGGTGGCCGCGACCACGTCAGGCTGACCGGTGGAGGACAATGCGGCGCGGCCAAGCGGCCAGAATGCCAGCGCGAGCAGCGCGAGCAGCGGGCCGGAGTTCGGGTCGGTGCCGCCCCCGGTCAGGATGCCGCCGAGACCCTCGCCGACCCAGATGAACGCGGCGGTCACCACGGCCAGCACGACGCCGGCCCGGGCCGCGGGCCGCGGGCCGTAGACGCTCACCGCCACCAGCGCCAGCACGACGGCCAGGCCCACGGCCACCGCCGGACCGTGGCTGTTCAGGAACGCACCCAGGTGGTTGTCCAGGCTGGCCAGCCAGCCGGGCTGCCCGGACGCCATGCCGGAGACCATGCCGCCGAGCGCCTTCGGCGCCCGGCTCGCCGGAAGCAGGGCCTGGTAGGCCAGGCTGCCCCACAGCACCAGCCAGAGCGCCCGGGCGACATTCGTCCCGGTAAACCGGCCAGCCACGAAGGGAGCGGCCCGGTCAGCGACGCTTGGCCACAGCAAGACCGCCATCAGCGCGTAGATGATGACCGCGCCGGGCGCGCCGTTCACCGGGCCGCCCGCGCCGTTCAGGATCCCGCCGAGGCCCTCCCCGAACCACCACACGCCAAGCGCCCACCCGATCGAGGCGCCGAGCGCCAGCTTGAGGGCCGGCCGCCAGGCCATCCCGAGGCCGATCGCGAGCTGGATGAACGCGAAGATCGCGTTCGTCGCGGTGGGGTGATCGGCGATGATGGTGGCGGACCAGTTGATCGGGTCCGCGATGACCGCCGGATTGCCCGTCGCCGTCCCGCCCAGCATCTGCGAGAAACCCTTACCGAACATGAAGGCCTGGAACTGCAGCAGCGCGTCGAGCAACCAGATGCCCGCCAGCACCAACTGCAGCCGCCGCCTGACGTCGGGGGCAGTCCAGGCTTCCTCATGCACTGCGCCGACGCCGCGCAGCCATCCAACCCGGGCCCTGCCGTCCGCCGCCTGAGTTGCCACGAGTGTCCTTCCTGCGCCGAGCCACCGCTCAGCGAGCCTGGGCGCCCGCGACACGGGGGGACGCCGCCGCCGCCAGCATTCGCTTCCCGCCATGCTGGCAATGGCATGAGATTAATGGCGTCCGGCCAGAACGCACAAGCCGATTACAGAAACAAGGCAACGAGAGTAATAGAACTTATACCCTGCGCGGGTACCATAAATGCCATGCCGGGGTATATCCATGAACCAATACGGGCAATTTCTGAACCCTACCGGGGTATTACCGTCTTGGCCGTGAGTCGTGGCGGCCTCGCATGCCATTGCCGCTAGCCCTTGACGAGGCGGAGACGAGCGCTGGCGACCTCTGTCAGGAAAATCCTCCAGCTGGACATTTCCGGGCTGCGCGGGCCGATTCCGGGTCAGCTGGTGAATGTCGGGTCACCGCCGCGGCCGGTGGCGGTGCGGCCCTTGGGCTCTTCCCAGTCTTCCTGGCGGCCCAGGGCGGTCAGGTCGAGGAAGGAGTAGGCGCTGCCGAGCACGTCGGTGCCCCGGGCGAAGGCCGAGTAGGTGTGGAAGACGTCCCCGCCTGCCCGCAGGAAGCAGCTCATGCCCGGCAGCTCGGTGGACCGCTCGCCGCCGACGGCGTCCGGTTCCTCCCGGTAGTTGTACTGCAGCTGGCCACGATCGGCGTCCAGGGTGACCTGGTAGTCGTAGTTGAAGTCGCTGCCGTAGGTCGAGTACCAGGGGATGAACCAGTCCCGTTCCTTGGCCACGGCGGCGATCTTGTCATACGGCGCGCGGGACGCCAGCACGTAAGCCGTCTCCCGGCTGGCCAGGTGCTCGAGCATGTCCGCGGACAGCTCGCTGATGCCGGCCGAGCACCCGGGACAGGGCTGGTCCCAGTCCGGGCCGAACATCACGTGCTGGACGATCAGCTGGCGGTGGTCGCCGAACAGGCCGGCCAGCGTGACCCGGCCGTCCGGGCCCTCGAACAGGTACTCCTGGTCGATGAGGACCATGGGCAGCCTGCGCCGGTCGGCGTTCAGGGCGTCGCGGGCGCGGGTGAACTCCTTCTCCTGGGCCAGCAGCCTGCGCCTGGCCTCAAGCCACTCCTGCCGTGAGGTGACCTCGGGAAGACTCATGTCAGAACCTCCTACGGAACGAACCGTGCTTACAGTCCTACGACGAACCGTGCCGCGGAAAATGGACGGCGTTCCGGCAGAAAGTTCTCCTCCGTGGTGGCGTGGCGGCGGCTCGCCACCCGGGCCGGCCGGGACAAACGGGAGTATGTTGTCGCCAAGGGACCACGTCAGGAGAAGAACTGCGGGCGGAGTTGGCAGCATGGCTGAGCAGCGGGTCATGGGCATTGTTCTGGCGGGCGCAGCAGGTAAGCGGCTCGCGCCGCTGACCAACGACCGGGCTAAATCGGCGGTGCCGTTCGGCGGGGTGTACCGGCTGGTCGATTTCGCGCTGTCCAACCTAGCCAACGGCGGGCTGTACCACGTCTGCGTGCTGACCCAGTACAAGAGCCATAGCCTGGACCGGCACATCACCACCACCTGGCAGCTGAACAGCCTGCTCGGCAACTACGTGGCCCCGGTCCCGGCGCAGCAGCGGCGCGGCCCGCACTGGCAGACCGGCTCGGCGGACGCGATCTACCAGTCGCTGAACCTCATCGACGACGAACGGCCCGACATCGTGGCGGTCGTCAGCGCCGATCACGTGTACCGGATGGACCCCAGGCAGATGATCGAGGCGCACCTGGCCTGGGGCGCCGGGGTGACGGTCGCGGCGCTGCGGGTGCCGCGGCTCGAGGCGACGAAGTTCGGCGTCGTGCGGACCGCGCCGGACGGCCACCGGGTCGAGGAATTCCTGGAGAAGCCCGCCGATCCGCCCGGCCTTCCTGACCGGCCGGACGAGGCCTTCGCGTCCATGGGCACCTACGTGTTCGACACCAACGTGCTGGTGGACGCGCTGCGAAAGGACGCGGACGACAAAGGCAGCCAGCACAGCATCGGCGGCAACATCATCCCGATGCTGGCTGCCGATGGCGCCGCGCACGTCTACGACTTCCTCGACAACGAGGTGCCAGGGACCGACAAACGCGACCACGGCTACTGGCGGGACGTGGGCACGATCGATTCGTACTTCACCGCGCACATGGACCTGTGCGCGGTGCACCCGATGTTCAACCTCTACAACACCGAGTGGCCGATCCTGACCCGGACGCCGCCGCTACCGCCGGCCAAGTTCGTGCACGACGAGGACGACCGGGTCGGCCGGGCGATCGACAGCCTGATCGGCAGCGGGGTCATCATCTCCGGCGGCCTGGTGCGCCACTCGGTGCTGTCACCCGGGGTTCACGTGCAGAGCTGGGCGCGGGTGGAGCGGGCCGTGGTGCTGCACAACTCGCGCATCGGGCGGCGGGCGGTGGTGCAGGACGCGATCCTGGACAAGAACGTGGTCGTGCTGGCGGGCGCCACGGTGGGGGTGGATAAGGAGCAGGACCGGGCGCGGGGGTTCACCGTTTCTGACGGCGGGATCACCGTGGTGGGCAAGGGGCAGGTGATACCACCCTGACCTGTCCTGTAGGGGTTGAGCTGGCGGGTAGTGAACGCGGCGCTGGCGTGGCTGTCGTAATGGAAAGGGTGCTTTTGACATGGCCGTTACCGCGTTCGGGGATTATCCGCTGGCCGACAGGGACCGGGAGTGGGACGGTGCGGCCGCCGAGAAGCGGGTCAGGAAGTGGGCAGGCGCGGCCGATGGGCCGAACGAGAAATACCGCGACGCCCACGTCTGGTACGACAGTGAGAACAAGGACAACTTCAGCGCCTACAAGCTGCTCATCGCCGACGTCATCGACGGGAAGATCCAGGCCGTGCCGCGCGGTGTCATGGCCGCGGGCAACGTCATGCAAGGGGCGCGCGGCGGCGTCGACATCCCGGCCAGGGACATCGACCGGGTGAAGAGCCACCTCGCCAAGTACTACGCCAAGATGGGCGAACAAGCTCCCTGGCAGCGGGACTGAGCGCGCTAGGCCAAACCAGCCGCGAGTGCAGGCCCTCGCGAGTGCCGCGCCGCGTCCCCGGGCAAATTTTCAGGGGGGCGCTGGAGGTCGGGCCACAGGGGCACGTCACCTGGGCTGATGCGGACGCGAGCTCGGTCAGGAGCGGACCAGGCGGGCGATGGCCTCGGCGGCTTCCTTGACCTTGTCCTGGGCCTCGGGGCCGCCCGCTTCGATGGCCTGGGCGACGCAGTGGCCCAGATGATCCTCGACCAGGCCGAGGGAGACGGCCTGCAAGGCCCGGGTCACGGCGGACACCTGGGTCAGGATGTCGATGCAGTAGGTGTCGGATTCCACCATCCGCTGGAGCCCCCGCACCTGACCCTCGATCCGGCGCAACCGCTTGAGGTAAGCGTCCTTGTCCTGCGTATACCCGCGCATACTCCCACTGTAAGGGCTGGACGGCAGCCGGGGTAACCTCACCACGGTGAGCCTCATGCCAGTGCGCAACGAGACCGTCGAGGCCTTCCTCACCCAACTGGCCGCCCGGGTACCCGCGCCCGGTGGAGGCGCGACCGCGGCCCTGCACGCCGCGCAGTCGGCGTCGCTGGTCGCCATGGTGGCCAGGTACAGCAACGGCGCCCGGTATAACGTCGGCCTGATGGCCCGCATTGTCGCCGAGGCCGACGGGCTCAGGCACGAGGCGCTGTCGCTGGCCGAGGCGGACGCGGCCGCGTTCGGCGCGGTGTCGGATGCCTACCAGCTGCCGAAGGAAACCAGCGAGCAGCGGCAGAGCCGTTCGGCGGCCATCGAGGCGGCGCTCACCGGGGCGGCCCAGCCGCCCGCCGGGGTGATCCGCACCGCCGCCCGGCTGATCGAGCTGGCCGACGAACTGCTGCCCGCGGGCAACCGTAACGTGATCACCGACGTGGCGGCCGCGGCCGAGGCGGCTCGCGCTGCCGCCGTTACCTCACGGGTCAACATCGAGGTGAACCTGCGCGGGATCTCCGACGCCGCGGTCCGGGCCGGCTTCGTCGCCACCGCGGCGGCGGCCGACGAGATCACCGCTCGCGCCGACCGGATCGTCGCGG
>JBEKGC010000242.1:0-17301 GCA_050013055.1 Streptosporangiaceae bacterium | reverse complement strand
GCCCGCGCCGGGGACCTCATCACCCCGCCCAGCCTGGGCAGCACCCGCTACCCGCCGGTCGGCGACGCCCCCGGTGACTACGTGCACGGCTGACGGCCGGCTAGCCGATCGTGATGGCGTCCGGCTAGGCCACCGTGGTCCAGTGGGACCGAGTGTGTCATGAGTGCGTCTCCTAAGTTATAGTCATATTGACTCAAACTTAGGAGGACGGACATGACGGTGCTGGCTCACCTGGTGGCGCCGCTGAACGTGGTGCTTTTCACGCTGGGCAATGATCATGTGACCGTGGCTGAGCTGCTCGGGTTCGCGACCGGAGCGGCGAGCGTGTGGCTGACCGTGCTCGCCCGGATCAGCAATTTCCCGATCGGCATCGCCAACAGCGCGTTCTTCCTCGTGCTGTTCATGACGGCGCGGCTGTACGCGGACTCCGGGCTCCAGGTGATCTACATCGTGCTCGGGTTCGCGGGCTGGTGGCAGTGGCTGCGCGGCGGCCAGGACCGCACCCGGCTCATGGTGACCAGGACCAGCCGGTGGCCGCTGGCCGCATGCACGGTGTCCGTGGTGGCGGCGACGTGGGGCCTGACCGTCCTGCTGCGCGCGGCGCACGACATCGCGCCGTTCTGGGACGCGCTGACGACGGCGCTCTCGCTGGCCGCCCAGTTCCTGCTGAACGCTAAGAAGATCGAGAACTGGGCGTTCTGGATCGCCGCGGACCTTATCTACATCCCGCTCTACGTGGTCAAACGGCTGGACCTGACCGCGCTTGTCTACCTGCTGTTCCTCGGCCTGTGCGGCGGCGGGGTGACCGCCTGGCGGCGCGGGTTGCAGGCCCGGGGCCTCCTCGCCGCAGCGGCCACGGTCCAGATCGAGAGCGCGTCGTGACCGGGCCCGTCGTTATCGGGCAGGATCACGGGCTGGTGGTGGGCAAGTTTTACCCGCCGCACCTGGGCCACCAGCACCTGATCACCCAGGCGGCCGCCCGCTGCGCCGAGCTGACGGTGCTGGTCATGGCGGCCAGGAGCGAGACCTTGCCGCTGGCCGACCGGGTGGCATGGCTGCGAGCCGCGTGCGCGGACCAGCCCGGCGTCACGGTGACGGGCACGACCTGCGACGCGCCCGTCGACTTCGATGATCCGGTGATCTGGGCCGCCCAGCTGGCGGTGATCCGGGCGGCGCTTGAGGTGGACAAGCGCCCTCCGGTGGACATCGTCTTCAGCGGCGAAGACTACGGCCAGGAGCTGGCCGGGCGGCTGGGCGCCAGCCACGTGGCGGTGGATCCTGGCCGCCGATCGGTCCCGGTCTCGGGCTCTGCGCTCCGGGCCGACCTGGCCGGTCACTGGAACTACCTGATCGACCCGGCCCAGGCCGGGCTGGCCGCGCGGGTCGTGCTGCTCGGCGCGGAGTCGACCGGTACCTCCACCCTCGCGGGCTTGCTGGCCATGCATTACCGGGCGCGGGGCCGCGCCTGGGCCAGGACCCGCTGCGTGGCCGAGGCCGGCCGTGATTTCACCATCATGAAATGGCAGCAGGCCCGCGCCGCCGCGGCGGCGGCGGGAGAGCCCGGCCCGCCGCTGGCCGAGCTGACCTGGACGGCGGATGACTTCGACGCGGTCGCGGCCGAGCAGACCCGGCGGGAGAATCAGGCCGCCGCCAGCGGGTCGCCGCTGGTCGTCTGCGATACCGACGCGTTCGCGACCTCGGTGTGGGAACGCAGGTACCTCGGTGAGCGGGCCCGCGGCCTGCAGCCGTGGGCCACCACCGGGCTCCCGCCCAGGGACGTCTACCTGCTCACCTCACACCAGGGCGTGCCGTGGCACGACGACGGCCTGCGCGAGGGAGACCTGGCCATCCGGGCGGCCATGACCTCCTGGTTCGCCGCCGCCCTCACCGCCGCGGGCCACTCCTGGGTGCTGCTCACCGGCAGCCTGGAGGACAGGCTCGCCCTCGCGACGCGAGTCACCGACTACGTTCTGGACAACCGATCACGTTTCGGGCCCGCGATCACCGACGGCGCGAGAACCAGCACGGAGGCACGATGAGCAGGCAGGGCCGGCCAGGTGAGCGCGAATTCCTCGGCGGCTATGACCCGGCGAGCTTCCCGCCGTTCGCGGTCGCCGTCGACCTGGCCATCTTTACCATCCGCGCCGGGCTGCTCGCCGTCCTGCTCGTGCAGCGCCGCGATCACCCGTTCCAGGACTACTGGGCCTTGCCGGGCGGATTCATCCGGGCCGACGAGAGTGCCGACGAGGCCGCCCGCCGCGAGCTGGCCGAGGAAACCGGCGTCACGGCCTTCACCGGGCACCTCGAGCAGCTCCGCACCTACTCGGCGCCCCACCGCGATCCGCGCATGCGGGTGGTCTCTGTGGCCCATGTGGCGCTCGCGCCGAAGCTGCCCGACGCGCGGGCCGGCGGTGACGCGGCCGCGGCCCGCTGGTGGCCGGCCGAGGACCTCGGCCTGGACAGCGCGGCCCCGGAGGTCCTGCCGCTGCCGGCGGAGGTCCGGTTGGCGGAGGTCGTGCCCCTGGCGTTCGACCACGCCCAGATTCTCACCGACGCGCTCGACCGGATCCGGGCCAAGCTGGAGTACACCACCTTGGCCACCGCGTTCGTCGACGAGCCCTTCACCCTCGCTGAGCTGCGCCGCGTCTACGCCGCGGTCTGGGGCAACGCTCCGGACCTCGGCAACTTCCGGCGCAAGGTCCTGGGCACCGACGGCTTCGTGGTGGAGTCCGAGCGGTCGCAAGCGGCCGCGGCGGGCGCCGCCGGGGGCCGCCCGCCGCTGCTCTACCGGCGCGGTCACGCCGCCACCTTGCATCCACCCCTGCTGCGACCCGCCGAGCCGCAGCCCGCACTGCGCCAGGAGAGCCGACCATGATCACGGACGGGCCGCGGCTCATCCGCGCGGCGTACACCAGCCAGACCATCACCGTCTACCAGGCCTATCCGCCGGAGATCGCCGATCCGGCGGTCCGGGCCGGGACGTTCGTCGCCCCGTTCAACCGGGACCGGATGACCTGGATCAAGCCGTCGTTCGGCTGGATGATGCACAGGTCCGGGTGGGGGCACAAGCCAGGCCAGGAACGGATCCTCGCGATCGAGATCAGCCGGACCGGTTTCGAGTGGGCCCTCGGCCAGTCGTGCCTGAGCCATTACTCACCCAGCGCATATGACAGCCGGCAGGCGTGGTCGGCCGCGAAGACCAGCTCGCCGGTGCGGGTGCAGTGGGACCCCGACCGCGCGCTGACGGGTGAGCCGCTGGCCCGCCGGGCCATCCAAATCGGCTTGTCCGGCTCGGCCGTCGAGCGTTACGTCACGGACTGGATCCGGTCCGTCAGCGACATCACCGCGCACGTTCACAGCCTGGAAAAGCTCGTCCGGTCCGGTCACGCGGACTCCGCTGCCCGCCAGCTACCCGCGGAGTTGATCTATCCCCTGGAGCCAGCCCTGGCCCGCTGGATCGGCGCCGATCCCCGGGACCGGCTGCCCCAGGTCCCCGCACCGGAGAGCGAGCGGTGAACGACTTACCGACCGGCATCCGAGGCGGCCGGGGTTGGGCCTGGCTCCCGCGCGGTGATGCCGGTGTGCGTGGTGGTACATCAGCGTCTTATGGTGCGCTCAGTCCCGAGAAAATCGTGGAAGATACGGCTTTCACGGAAGATTCGGTACCTGATAGGGCACCTTATTCTCCACTAAGGCCGAATGTTCCACGACAATTTTTCTATGATAGCATTTATGATCGAATTATAATCTGGTGAGGCGGGGCGGTCTGGTGAGGCGGGGCGGAGGGCCGGAACGACGCCGCCGTCAGCCAACTCGATGCCACTCGTCACTGTCACGCAGCCTTTAGTTGTGGGGGTGCCGGTGCTGCTTGATCTCGGCCAGCGCGGTCAGGCCGGCTCGCAGTCCGGCCAGCTCGGCCGGCGAGATCCGCCCGGCCAGCTCGGCGTCGACGGCTTCGACCGCGGAGCGGACGGCGGCCGCGGCGGCCCGGCCCCGCTCGGTCAGCTCGATCGTCATCCGCCTGCGATCTTCCGGGTTGACCTCCCGGGTCAGGTAGCCGCGGATGACCAGGGTGTCGATGAGCTGGCTGGCCGCCTGTTTGGTGACCTCGAGCCCGGAGATCATGTCGGCCGCCGATCCGCCGAAGTTCGCCATCCCGCCCAGCACGAACGACCCGTTCCTGGGCAGGTCGTCGAACCCGGCCGCGGCCAGGCTCTCGCTGATCGCCCGGCCGTAGCTGCCGCGCGCCGCGCGCAGCAAGGCGGGGATCACGATCTCCTCATCGGAAGCTGTCACGCCGTCAGGCTATGACTCGGTCCCGGTTTTAGTCAATTAACTAGACAGTCAATAGTTTTGACCGAAGAGGCTGTCGCTGAGTTCCCGGCGGGACCTGGTCTCGGGTGCGGCTCTGCGCCGCACCGCCGGAACGCCCGCAGCCCGGCCGCCACCGGGCCGGTCCTGGCCCGCACCCCAGTCGTCACGTCCCGCACGCCGATCTGCCCGCACTCCAGACCCCGCTGCACCCCGTCAGTACGAAAGCGCGTGGAGAATAGGGCCTTACGGAAACTTTGGTACCTTCCCGAGGCTGTCGCGTGACTCCTGGGTGTCCTGGGTCAAGAGTTCAGCCGTGGCGGTCCTCCCGCGTGCATGCCAGGCCGCCCGGACGAGGGCCGGGGAGCATGCGGGGGCCGCGGGCCAGGGATTGTGGATAATTAGCTTCTTATTTCGACGGTAACGATCCACAATCGCTGGCGGAGCGGGCGGAGCCGAGGTGGGAGGTTCTGGTGAGGTGGGCGGGGTGTGGGTGAACGGGGCCACCGGTGGCGGGTCGCCGGATAGCTCTGCGACAGCCTCTCCCGTTGCCCGAATCTGCCACGAAAGCCGCAAGACCCGCGTCAACGCCCTCGGCGCACGGGGACCTCGGCCGAACACCTCATGACGGTCCTCCCGCTGCCCATCTGCCCATCTGCCCATCTGCCCATCTGCCCATCTGCCCATCTGCCCATCTGCCGAGGCTAGCGGGCCGCGCTCCGCTATCGGGCTGGACATGCCTTGCGGGGAACTTGGATACCATAGGCGTAATTCCAAGTTCTGGTCCTGTGACTTGGATTTGAAGGGTAAGATTCCAAGTCATGACGACGTCGCTGCGTGATTCTCCAATCGGCCGAGTCACACCTATCACCGGATACGACCACCGCTTTCGCGAATCGTACGAGGTGGAGGCCTTCCTGCCGGATGATCTTCCGGACGAGGTTGACCTCCCGGGTTCAACATGGCTAGTCCTCAGCGAGGCGATGGCTGAGCTAGGACGCTTGGACGCAGCGGCCAGCCTGATACCCAATCCGATGCTGGTAACCCGGATGGCCACGAGACGTGAAGCGATCGGCACCTCTGCCCTTGAAGGCACCTTCGCTGCTCTGGCCGAACTGCTGGCCGCAGAAGTGCTTCCAACCGCGGAGGATGGTCCATCGCTGCCTCCCAACGTGCGGGAGGTAAGGAACTATGCCCGAGCCGCCGATGTCGCCTACAGCTGGATCCTCGACCGCCCCATCACGCTGGGAATGCTCGCGGCGCTGCAAGCCGCGATCATCAAGGACACCGACAGTGACGGTCCGGAAGCAGGGGCGCTCCGCGGGCGGCAGGTGTTCATAGGGGCGAGAGATCGGCGACTGGCCGACGCTCGCTATATCCCGCCTCCCCCCGGGGATCACCTCCGGGCACGCTGTGAGCGTTGGGTGGCCTGGCTCACTGCTCCGGTGCCGGTGGCTCATATCCAGATGATCGCCCGAGTGGCCATGGCTCACTACCAGCTGGAGTCGCTCCACCCCTTCACCGACGGCAACGGGCGGATCGGCCGGCTGGTCGCGATCCTGCAGACGATGCGCGAGAAGGCTCTCCGCTCGCCCGTGCTATCAGTGTCTCCGTGGCTTAAGGATCATGCCGACGCATACCGAGATCATTTGCTCGCTGTCAGCCAAAGCGGTGAGTGGGCGCCATGGATAGAGTTCTTTGCCACCGCTGTCCGCGAGGAGGCCCGCACCGGCCATGACCGGATCATGCGCCTTCTGGCTTTGCGTGCAGAAATCGCACAGGAAGCGCGAGCCGCCCTCCCCCGAGCCCGAATTGCGCTGGAAATTGCCGACGACCTCATCGCTTACCCGATATTGACCGTGGCGGATGCTCACCATCGGTACGGGCGCACAAACCAAGCCAATCGAAACGCCATCACCGCCCTGGTCGACCTCGGCATTCTCGAACCCTATAGTGCCGCGACCTACGACCGTCTTTACTGGAACCGGCGCGTTTTCGAGATCGTGGATCAATAAATCGTCCCCCCGACAGGCTGTGGATCAATAGATCGTCACCCAGACAGGCTGTTGCCATCGCCTCCATGGCCCGTCAGCAGGCTCAGCCGCGTAAGCCTGACCGTGGAGGACTTGGCGTACTCCGCAATACCTATGGACCATCGTTGGGGCGGGCGGACGAGAGCGGACCGCCAGGTGCGGGCCGGACGGGGGGTGTTCACGGGACAGGGTTCGTGAGGCGGGGGTGTGCGGTTGTGTTCGGGGCGGGGGGGCATTAGGTTCCGATCAGCATGTTCTCTACGTCGCGGGAGCCGCATCGTGTCTTCGGCCAGCTCAGTGTCAACGATTAACCACCAGGTCCGGCTGGCGGCCCGCCCGTCCGGGCGGCCGACGCCGGCCGACTGGGCGTTCACCGGCGAGGCCGTGCCTGAGCCGGGCCCTGGACAGTTCGTGGTGGAGGTCTCGCACCTGTCCATCGACCCGGCGATGCGCGGATGGATGAACGCCGGCGCCTCCTATATTCCGCCGGTCGAGGTGGGCGCGGTCATGCGAGCCGGCGCGGTCGGCCTGGTCACGGCGTCCGAGCATGCCGGGTTCGCCGTGGGTGAGGCCGTCTACGGCCCCTTCGGGGTCCAGGAATACGCCAGGTCGGACGGGCGGGGGGTCGTCAAGATCGACACCTCGGTGGCGGATCCGGCTACCTACCTGGGCGCCCTGGGGATGCCCGGGCTGACCGCCTACTTCGGCCTGCTGGACGTCGGCCGGATCAAGGCGGGCGACACGGTGGTCGTCTCCGGTGCGGGCGGCGCGGTAGGCAGCGTGGCCGGGCAGATCGCCAAGATCAAGGGCTGCCGGGTCATCGGGATCGCGGGCGGGGCGGACAAGTGCCGCGCGGTGACTGAGGAGTTCGGCTTCGACGCGGCGAGGAGTTCGGCTTCGACGCGGCGATCGACTACCGGGCGCAGGACGTGCGCAAGGCGCTGCGCGAGCACGCGCCGGACGGCGTCGACGTGTACTTCGACAACGTGGGCGGCCAGGTCCTTGACGCTGTGCTGACCCGGCTGGCCCGCGGGGCCAGGGTGATCATCTGCGGCGCGGTGTCGCAGTACAACCAGACCGAGGTCCGGGGCCCGGCCAACTACCTGATGCTGCTGGTGGCGCGGGCCACCATGGCCGGAATGGTGGTCTTCGACTACGAGGCCAGGTTCCCCGCCGCCATGGCCGAGCTGGGCGGCTGGCTGCAGGCCGGACAGCTGGTCTCGCGCGAGCACGTGGTCCGCGGCGGCGTCAGCGACTTCCCCGACGTGCTGCTCATGCTGTTCGACGGGGCGAACACCGGCAAGCTTGTGCTGGCCCTGGACCGGAGCTGAACCGGCTCAGGCCCGCGGAAAGACCGCACGGTCAAGGCCGACGAGCAGGGCCTGGATCACCGTGATGGCGCGGTCGATGTCGGGCTTGCGGTCGGCGATCACGTCGGCGTACAGGAATCCTTCGCTGATGCGCACGATCGCGTAGGCCAGCGTCGGGGTGTCCAGGCTGGCCTCGAACGCGCCGCGGTCGCGTTCGAGGTCGATGAGGTTCTCCAGCGCGCTGACCATGCCCGCGTGCACCGCGCTGCGGGCCCCGGTCAAGATGCGCAGCGCGGTCTCCGGGTCGGCCTCAAGGAACGCCCGCAGTGGACGGTCGGCCCCGATGCCGCGCAGCACTCCCCCGATCAGCGCGGCCAGCCGCGCCGTCCCGGCCAGCGCCATGCTCGCTCGCACCTGGTCCGCGAGCAGCCGCCTGGCTCGCCACCAGAGCATTTCGTCGAGCAGCTGCTCCCGGTTACCTGCCCGCCGGTACAGCGTGGCGCGGGCCACGGCCAGACGCCTGGCCAGTGACCGCATGTCCAGCCGCTGTCCGGAGACGAACACGTCCACGGCCGCCGCGAAGATCTCGGCCGGGACCCGGTCCGGGATCGAGGTTCCTTCCGGGAGAACCGCGCGGACTTCGGCGTCACCGTCCAGCCACGGCGGCGAGTTCGTCCTCATCAGCTCGCCGCCCCCGGCTCGGCGGTGCGCTGCTTGGCCGCCTTGACCAGGGACGCGAGCTCGTCGACCAGGTAGCCGGCCAGGGCATCGATGTCAGGCACCAGCTCACGGCAGCCGGTCAGCCCGAAGTGCAGCTGGCCGAGGTACCCCACCAGGGTGATGTTCAGGCCCTGCCCGTCGGTGACGACGGACACCGGATAGTGCGCGATGAGCTTGGCTCCGCACAGGTAGACGGGGACGTTCGGCCCGGGGACGTTCGAGATCGTGATGTTGAACGGCGGCAACCGGTGCAGCAGGCCGGTGGCGAACACCACCCGGGCCGCCCGGGCGGTCAGGGCCGGCGGGGCGAAGTCGCTGATCTGGTCGACCAGGCCCTGCGGGATCGCCGCCTGCTGGGCCTTCGCGACCTTCGTCGCGGCGTGCACGATCTCCAGCCGCAGGCCGGGATCGGTGACGGTGGTGGGCAGCGCGGCCAGCATGGCCGACACCTTGTTGCCCAGCGCGCCCTGGGCAGCCGGGTCCCTGACCGACACCGGGATCATCGCCACCAGCGGCTGGGCGGGCAGCGCGTCATGTTCGGTCAGCCAGCGGCGCAGCGCCCCGGCGCACATCGCCATCACGACGTCGTTGACCGATACCCCGAAGGCGTTCTTCACCGCCTTGACGGTGGCCAGGTCCACACTGCGGAACGCGACCCGGCGGTGCGCGGTGATCGGCTTGTTGAACGGCGTGGCGGGGGCGCGCCCCGGCATGCCCGCGATAACCGCGCCATCGCCCCTGTTCAGCCCGAGCATGCCGCCGACCAGCGTGTTCACCGCCGGGGCCAGGGTCGGCAGGACGCGGACAAGTTCGTTGGTGAGGCGCACCGTCTGGACCGGCCGCCAGGCCAGCTTCGCGGCCGCCAGCGCGGCCAGCGTCGGCAGGCTCGGCGGCTTGGCCGGCCTGAAGGGCTCGGTGGCGGGCAGGTCCCGGCCGTCCGGGGTCAGGTCGAGCAGCACGGTGAGCAGCTCGGCGCCGGACGCCCCGTCGATGGCCGCGTGGTGGATCTTGGAATAGACCGCGGCGCGCTTGCGGGCCAGTCCGGTGATCAGGTAGATCTCCCATAGCGGGCGGCTGCGATCCAGCGGCCTGGCGTGCAGCCTGCTGACTTGTTCGGCCAGCTGAGCGTCGGACCCTGGCCGCGGCAGCGCGATCTCCCTGACGTGGTATTCGATGTCGAAGTCCGCATCATCGATCCAGTAGGGCTGGTCCAGGCCCAGCGGTACCCGCAGCAGCTTGCGCCTCAGCACGGGCACGAGCGGAAGGCGCTCGGCCAGGACCTCGGTCAGCCGGGCCAGGGTGAGCGGCTTGGCTACCCCGCTCGGATCCAGCAGGCACAGCCCGCCCACGTGGCCGGTGGTGGTGGCCGTCTCCAGGGCGAGAAAGGAGGCATCCAATCCGGTGAGTTGCTGCATCGGCGCTGCTCCTCAGCGTGCGGTCAAGGTGAAATGCCGGTCCAGCCAGCCGGTGAGTAGGCCGCTGACCTGGCCGGGCACCTCAAGCTGAGGTGTGTGCCCGACTCCGGGGAGGATAACGCTTTCCCAGCTCCGATTGCGGGCCGCGGCCTGGCGGATCGCGGCCACCGGCACCAGCCGGTCGGCGGTACCGCCGATGAGCAGCACCGGGGCTTCCACGGCGGCCATCGTCGCGAAGTACCGGCGCGAGTGGCCCACCACCCGCATCAGGGACCGGGCCCCCGCCAGGAGCGATGCGTCCCGGTGCGGGGCGGACTGGCGTTCGGTGGCCAGCGCGATCGACGCCGTCAGCATGACCTGATCGGCCCGGGCCGGGTTGGCGAAGCAGAGCTCGGTGATGCGCCGGACGGCCTGCTGGGGCGTCTGGCGGGACTGCGCGGCCTTGAGGTAGAGCTCGCCCAGGCCAGGGAGGGAGTACGCCAGGAACTGGCTGGCCACCGGCCAGTCGGGCGCCCGCCGGGGCAACGGCAGCGCGGGATCGATCAGCGCCAGCCCGGCCACGGTGTCCGGGGACACCGCCGCCTGCAGCAGCGAGATCAGCCCGCCCATGGAGTTGCCGACCAGGATCACCGGTGTCCCTGTGACCTCCCGGACGAACCGGTCAAGCAGCCGGGCGTTCTCCGGCACGGTCGAGTTACCCCGGGTGCCCGGGGTCAGGCCGAACCCGTGCAGGTCCAGCGCGACCGCGCGGCGGCCGGCCGCCAGCTGCGGCCCGATCAGGCACCAGTTCAGGTGCGAGCCGCCCAGCCCGTGCACGAAAACGATTGGCGGGCCCGGGGGTGCTGTCGGGACTGGGGAGGCTGTCAGGACTGAAGGGGTTGACGGGGTGGCTGTTGGCTCGGCGGGGGTGAACTCGATCCAGTGGGTGGGGGGAGCTAGGGGGCCGTCGAGCCGGGTGAGGTAACCGCGCGCACCCCACGGGGCCGCGAAATCCCAGGGTGCCCGGGTCGTGCCGGGCGGGACCGAGCCGGTCATGCTCGGCCGGGGTACAGGGGACGCAGCAGCCGCGGCGGGCGGAACCTGGCGCGCGAGCCGGCCGGGGCCGCGAGCCGGTCGGCGACCAGCCAGAGGGTGGCCGGGTCGACGCCGAAGCCGAGATGACTGCAGCGCACCTCGACGTTCTGGTGCAGCTCGGTGGCGGGCTCGATGCACGTCCGCCAGGACACGATGCCGTCCCAGCGCGAGTACACCGCGGTGGACGGCACGTTGATCGGCTGGGCGATCTGCTCGCGGGCCCGCCGGGCGGCGGGCGCGTGCAGGTGGCTGAGGCGCTGGTAGGGAAACTCGGCGTAGGTCTGCCGCGGGTGGGTCTGGGCGAAGGGGCTGCCCAGGGTGATGACCTGCCGTACCAGCCCGGGATACTCGCGCGCCATCTCCCTGGCGTAGATGCCGCCCAGGCTCCAGCCCACCAGCGACACCGGGCCGCCGGTCTGCTCGGTGTGCGCCCGCAGCGTGCGCGGGAGCCCGTTGAGCACCGCGTCGGTCGGGCCGTGATTCCGGCCGAGATCCCAGCCGTTCACCTCGTAGCCCAGCCAGCGAAGGAACTGGCGCAGCGCGGCCGTGCTTGCGTCGGAGGCCAGCAGCCCCGGCCACACAAGCACCCCGTGCCCGTCGCCGCGCGGAGCGGCCGCCAGCCAGGGGGTGGCCAAGGTCAAGGCGGCGAGGTCAGCCAGCCCGCGGAGAGGTTCGGTCAGCAGCAAACGGGCGGCTGGTGCGGCCGCCGCGTGGCCGGCGTCGGCGGCGTCGGCGGCCGGATCCCGGATGAGGTACATCATCGTCCCCTCGGCTCGCTGGGCTTGCCTCGTCCGACCTTCGTCCCTGCGGCCTAGGCAAGAAAGTGATACACACTTACTATATGTCTCACTAGCGTATATCGCCCCACGGGCAACGCTGCCGAAAAGGGGGACGGATGAGCTTCAATCTGGCGACCATCCTGACGGAGACGGCCACGGCCTCGCCCGAGGCTCCGGTCACCCTGGCCGGCGGTACCGTGATGACATACCGCGACCTGGACAGGCAATCCGGCCGTCTCGCGGCCGGCCTGCGCGGGATCGGCCTGCTCCCCGGGCAGGTCGTGGGGCTCCAGCTGCCGAACATGCCGCAGTTCCTCACCGCCTACTTCGGGGCGCTCAAGGCCGGGCTTGTGGTGCTGCCGCTCAACCCGCTGCTGATGGCACCCGAGCTCGAATACCACCTGACCGATTCCTCGGCGGCCATCTTGATCGGCTTCGGCGGTATGGCCGCCGAGGCCAGCCGGGCCTGCCAGAGCACCGGCGTGCCGCTGTACCTGATCGGCGACGGCCGCAGCCCGCGGCCCGACGGCGCCCGCCCGGCCGACGAGCTGTTCAGCGCCGCGCCCGGGCGTGGCGGCGACGCGGAGCCCCGGCAGGCCGACGACACCGCCGTGCTCATCTACACCAGCGGCACCACCGGTAAGCCGAAGGGAGCCGAGCTCACCCATTTCCAGCTGTACATGAACTGCACGATCGCGGGCGGGCTCTTCGGCGCCCGGGACGATGACGTGGTGCTGGCCGTGCTGCCCTTCTTCCACGTGTTCGGCCTGTCGTCGCTGATCAACGTGTTCGTCCGGTATGGCGGCTGCCTGTCGGTCGTGCCCCGCTTCACACCCGCCGCTGTCCTGGACGCGTTGGAAAAGGACCACTGCACCGTGATCGGCGGCGTCCCGACCATGCTGCACGTGCTGGCCCAGCAGGACCTTACCGGCCGAGACCTGTCCGCGCTCCGGGTCGCCGTGTCCGGGGGCGCGTCGCTGCCAGAAGACATCATGCGCACCTTCGAGGGCAAGTACGGCATCCCGGTGCTCGAGGGCTACGGCCTGTCCGAGACCGCGAGCTCGTGCTCGTTCAACCGCCCTGGCGACCGGCGGGTGCTGTCCATCGGAAAGCCGCTCTGGGGCGTGACGATGCGCGTCGGCGACGCCGCGGACGAGCCGCTGCCACCCGGGCGCGAGCACGTCGGCGAGATCTTGGTCCGCGGCCACAACGTCATGAAGGGCTACCTCGGCCGCCCCGAGGCCACCGCGTCCGCGCTGCGCGGCGGCTGGCTGCACACCGGCGACCTCGGCTACATGGACGCCGACGGTTTCTACTTCATCGTCGACCGGGCCAAGGACCTCGTCATCCGCGGCGGCTTCAACGTGTACCCGCGCGAGATCGAGGAAGTCCTCTACGCCCACCCCGGGATCGCCGAGGCCGCCGTCATCGGCAAGCCGGACGAGCGGCTCGGCGAGGAAGTGGTGGCGGTCGTGGTCCGGCGCGACGGGTGCGAGCTGACCGCGGCGGACATCATCGCCTACTGCCGGGAACGACTGGCCGCCTACAAGTACCCTCGCGAGGTCCGGTTCATGACCGAGCTGCCCAAAGGGCCCTCGGGCAAGATCCTCAAGGCCGCCCTGCGGGCGGAGAGCGCGGACGGAGGTTCTACGTAAGACTCCGTGGTACGGACAAGGCCAGGGATCGGCGGCATCGCCTGGGTGATTATCGATGGCGTGGATGTCGGGTACCACGGTCCGTTCGGACCAAAAAAGAGCCGCACCGGCCCGGGCGGATCGCCGTCAGCGGAGCTTGCGGGCCTTCCAGACTTCCTCGCTTGGCCATCGCCTGGCCCAGGACACGGTGGCCAGCGGATGCCGGGTGACCGCATCAGGCGCGGGCCGCAGTTCGAGGAGATCCTCGACGTCCAGGCCGCAGCCGCGCAGGAGCCGGATCATGTCGCCGTGACCGAGATGGAACTCCACCGACTCGTCGTCGGGCCACTCGAACCTGTGCATGCCGAAGTATGGCCGGAGCAGCCGGTCGGTGGCGGGCAGGCCATCGGTGTCGGGGACGGTGAGCATGAGCAGCACCGAGTTCACCAGGAAGATCAGCTGGCCGCCGGGCCGCAGCAGCCGGGCCGCCTCGGGGATCCAGGCGTAGGGGTCGCACCAGATGCTGGCGCCATACTCGGAGATCGCCAGGTCAAAGCTCGCGTCGGCGAAGGGCGTCCGCTCGGCGCTGGCGTGCAGAAGCGGGAACCGCAGCGCGTGCCGGTCCTGCAGCGCCCGGGCGGTCGCGAGCTGGGCGGCGGAGGTGTCCAGCCCGGCCGGCCGCGCGCCGAGGCGGGCCAGCCACGCCGAGACATAAGCGGTGCCGCAGCCAAGTTCGACGGTGTCAAGACCGAACAGATCGGACGGCAGGATCCCGGCCTCGACCTCGGGGATCGACCAGATGCCCCAGCTGGGTCTGGACGCGGCCCAGTTGCGGGCGCCTGCGGCGGCGTAGTCAGCGGCCCAGCGGTCCCAGGCCGCCCGGTTACGCGGCACATGATCAGCGGGCCCAGTCACAGCCGCCAGCATCGCCGCTGTCCGTGCTGGCGTCAAGCGGATAGCCGCGGCGGGTTACGGTAGCCAGGTGACCCAGGTAGAGGACATGGTCGAGCGCATTTTGACCAGCTACGACACCATCACCGTGGTCGGCGCGAGCGCGGCGGTGCACAAGGCGGCGCACACCGTGCCCGCGTACATGCAGCGACACGGCTGGCGCATCATCCCGGTCAACCCGCACGCCAGCGAGATCCTCGGCGAGCAGGTCTACCGGACCCTCGGCGACGTCCCCGGGCCGGTGGGCCTGGTCGACGTGTTCCGGCCTTCGGGACAGACACCGGATATCGCGCGCCAGGCCGTCGCGGCGGGAGCCACCGCCCTGTGGCTGCAACTCGGGATCATGTCGGCGGAGTCCCGGGCCATCGCCGAGGGCGCCGGCCTGCTGTACGTGGAGGACCGCTGCCTGATCATCGAGCAGCGCCGGCTCGGGCTGGTGGCGCCGGGTAGCTCATAGGCTGTCGGGATGGGAGAGATCAAGGTGGGCACGGCGGGATGGACGGACCGTACCTTGATCGCATCCGGCTGGTACCCGTCCGAGGCCACGACGCCGGAGAAGCGGCTGCGATACTACGCCGGCCAGTTCCCGCTGGTGGAGGTCGACGCCACCTATTACGCGCTGCCCGCGGAGCAGAACGCGAAGGCCTGGGCGGAACGGACACCGGACGGTTTCACCTTCAACATCAAGGCGTTCAGCTTGTTCACCAAGCACCCCACCCCGGTCAAGGCGCTGCCGGCCGACCTGCGCGAAGCGGCCGGGCGGACCGGGAAGGACCGGGTCTACCTCTCCGACGTCGACCCGGCCGTCGCCGATCAGGCGTGGGAACGGTTCCTGGCCGCCCTGGAACCGTTGCGCCACGCCGGGAAGCTCGGCGCGATCTTGCTGCAGTTCCCGCCGTGGTTCCCCATCTCCCGGGGCAACAAGGACTACATCCTGGCGTGCGCCGGCCGAGCGTCGCCCCGGCGGGTCTGCGTCGAGTTCCGCAATAAGACCTGGATGACCGAGGACAACCAGGAAGAGACCCTCGGCTTCCTGGCTCAGCACCGGCTGCCCTACGTGTGCGTGGACATGCCGCAGGGCTACCCGAGCTCCATCCCGCCGGTCCTGGCGGCCACCAGTGACCTGGCCGTGGTGCGCATGCACGGCCACTCGGACAAGTGGGAAAGCAAGGAGATCGCCGAACGGTTTGGCTACCGTTACGGGCCCGGCGAGCTGGCGGACTGGGCCGGCCGGATCCGCAGCCTGGCGGCCGGCGCCGACGTCACCGACGTGGTGTTCAACAACTGCTACAGCGACTGGGCCCACGTCAACGCGCAGGAACTCTCCGGTCTGGTCAGGCCGCCGCAGTTATACATAAGAACATGATATAAATGTCTTATGGAAATCGTGGGCAGCCCAGGTGCGGGTGCGGCGGGTGATCTGCTCAGCTCTCCGGACGCGCGGTCGGAGCGCACGCTGGCCACGGGGGTCGCGGCGGCGATCGAGCGGCTGATCGGACTGTTCCGGTCGCTGAGCCCGCCGAGCGGGCTGTCACTTACCGCGGCCGCGACGCTGGCCGCGCTGGAGCGTTCCGGTCCCAGCCGCCTCACCTCGCTGGCGGTCAAGGAAGGGGTGAGTCAGCCCGCGATGACGCAGCTGATCGCCCGCCTGCAGGAGTCCGGCCTGGTCAACCGGGACGCTGATCCCACCGACGGGCGGGTGGTCCAGGTCCGGCTGACCGACGAGGGCCGGGCGATGCTGGCCCGCCGCCGGGCGGTGCGGGCCGAACGGCTCGCGGAGATCCTGGCCCGGCTCAGCCCGGACGAGCGGGCCGCCCTGAGCACGGCGCTGCCCGCCATGGACGCGCTGGCCAACGCCCAAAACCCTGACGACCCCACCAGGAGCCGGGGTGTCCCGGCCAACCAGACGTCGCTGAAAGAGAGCACCCGATGAGTGGCCCCCACCCCGGCTCGGTCGCGAGCCCGTTCCGGCAGCCGAAAGCCGTCTTCGCCGTCGCGCTCGCGTGCGTCGTGTCGTTCATGGGCATCGGCCTGGTGGACCCGATCCTGCCGTCCATCTCCAGCCAGCTGCACGCCTCGCCGAGCGAGGTGACGCTGCTGTTCACCAGCTACCTGGTGGTCACGGCCGTGGCCATGCTGATCACGAACTGGGTCTCCAGCCGGCTGGGCGCCAAGAAGACGCTGATCGCGGGGTTGATCCTGATCGTGGTGTTCAGCGCGGCTGCCGGAGCCTCCCCCAACATCAACACCATCATCGGATTCCGGGCCGGCTGGGGCGTGGGCAACGCGCTGTTCATCGCGACCTCGCTGGCGGTCATCGTCGCCTCGGCCACGGGCGGCTTCGCCGGCGCCATCGTGCTGTACGAGACGGCGCTCGGCGTGGGCATCGCGATCGGGCCGCTGCTCGGCGGCACCCTGGGCGAGATCAGCTGGCGCGGCCCGTTCTTCGGGGTCTCGGCGCTGATGGCCATCGCCCTGATCGCCACCGTGGTCCTGGTCGAGCCGACGCCAAAACCCGCGCACAAGACCAGCCTTTCCGCTCCGCTGCGCGCGCTGCGGCACCGCGGCCTGCTGACCATGTCACTGACCGCGCTGTGCTACAACTGGGGCTTTTTCACCGTCCTGGGCTACGCGCCGTTCCCGATGCACCTGAGCCCGATCAAGCTCGGGCTGGTCTTCACCGGCTGGGGTATCTTCGTCGCCCTGTTCGCCGTCTTCGGTGCGCCCAGGCTGCAGGCCAGCTTTGGTATCGCCAAGACCATGTACGCCAACCTCACGGCCTTCGCCGCCGTCGTGCTGGTCATCGCCATCTGGACGACCGACCGCGCGGTGCTGATCCCGGCCGTCATCGTGTCCGGGATCTTCATCGGGATCAACAACACCATCACCACCCAGGCCGTGATGACCGTTTCCCCGGTGGAGAAGCCGGTGGCCTCGGCGGCCTACAGCTTCGTCCGGTTCATCGGCGGCGGGCTGGCCCCGTACGCGGCCGGCCGGCTGGTCATCGCCGTGAATATCCATCTCCCGTTCTTCATCGCCGCGGGCGCCATCGTCTTCGGGATGGTGATCTTGTC
>JBEKGC010000241.1:0-20102 GCA_050013055.1 Streptosporangiaceae bacterium | reverse complement strand
GTATAGGCGTCGATCGTCCACTGCAGGCCGCTGACCGACGCGTGCAGGCTCCGCTGGATGGACGGGAGCGCGACGTTCACGATGGTGGAATCCAGGCCCACGATCAGCAGGCTCAGGCAGCAAATGGCCAGGATGAGCCGCCGGCGTCCGATGGTTAGCTGGCCGGACGGTCCGGCAATAGTTGTAGCCATACAACAAATATACCTATATAACTACAACTGATCAATCATAGCACGGTGATAATGAGGAGGTGGGAAACCAAAGTGCCGCTGACCGGTTGCGCGGCCGGATCGGCGCGGCCATCTTCGAGCGCGTCGCGGGGCCGCAGGGCCCGACGCGCCGACGACGGATCGCCCAGACCGGCGGCGAGCGCTGGTTCGCCGAGGACCGGCCCGTCCGCCAGGTGCACGGGGATTCGTCGATGTTCGTCGGCGGGATCAGCGCCCTGCTGCTCCAGTCGCTGCATCCGCTGGCCATGGCCGCGGTGGCCCAGCACTCCGATTACCGCGGCGACCCCTGGGGCCGGTTGCAGCGGACCAGCTACTTCCTCGCCGTGACCACGTTCGGCCAGGCCGCCGACGCGCAGGAAGCGATCGCCCGGGTCAAGGCCGTGCACCGGCACGTCACCGGGACCGCCTCGGACGGACGGCCCTACGCGGCCTCGGATCCGCACCTGCTGACCTGGGTGCACATCGCCGAAGCGGACAGCTTTCTGCGGGCCCATACCCGGTTCGGCGCGCAGCCTCTCGATCAGGCCGGGCGCGACGGTTACGTCGCGGACATGGCCCAGATCGGACTCAAGCTCGGCGTGCCCGATCCGCCGCGCACAGAAGCCGAGCTTACTGACCGGATCGGTCAGTACCGGGCCGAGCTGACCGCGACCGCCGAAGCGCGCGACGCCGCCCGGTTCCTGCTGGTCAATCCTCCGCTGCCGGCCATCGTCCGGGCGCCTTACGGCGTGCTGGCCGCGGCCGCGGTGTCGCTGCTGCCCCGATGGGCCCGCCGGCCGCTGCACCTGCCCCGGCTGCCGGTCACCGAGACGGTCGTGGTCCGCCCGGCCGGCCGGGTCATGGTGCAGGCCATCCGGTGGGCCACCTCCGCGCCCGCGGCCGATCCGGAGACTCCGCAGGCCCCGGCCGCCTAGATGCCCGGGCCGCCTAGATGTGAGACAGGAGCGGGCTGGCCGCGGTGCGAGGATCGTGGCAGCTAAACTCACGACGGAACGAGGAGTGGTTAACCACGATGGACGCCGCATCGCCGGACAAGCCGATGCTGACCGTTGCCCTCGATGTGCCGTCGGCGTACATTCTCGCTGATCAGGCCGCAATCATCCAGGATCTTCAGTTCGTCATGGATGGCTGCAAACGGCTGCTGGCCGAGCTGGCCAAACCCGAAGAGGAACGGGACCCGCTGCTGCCGCTGGCGATCTGGTCGTCCGCGGTGGTCACCTATACCCGGTGCTTCAGCAAGGGCAAGCGCTTCGGGCTGACCACGGAAGACGTCCAGAAGCTGCCCCTGCACGGGGCGGTGATGAAATTCCACAAATGGATCCTCGAAGAGCGCAACAAGATGACCGCGCACTCCGCGAACCCCTTCGAGATCGCGAAGGTCGCGGCTGCCCTGACGCCGGCCGAGAAGGACAAGCGCCGGGTGGAAGGCATCGTGATCTACGCCACCAGCCATATCGTCATCGACGACGTCGGGGTGCGGCAGCTAGGCGGCCTAGCCTCCGAGCTGGCCAAGCAGACCGCGGAGAAGGCGCAGGAACAGCAGGACCTGGTGCTGAAAGATGCGCAGCAGCTGAACATCGACAGCCTGTACAAGCTGCCGCCGCTGCGCACCTGGCCGCCCGCGCCGGAGGCCGAGGGCGACGCCGATCAGGCCGGCGCCACCCCGGCCGGGGACGACGCTTCCGCCTAGCGGCGTCGGGTGCCGTAACCGAAGCTACGCCACCGCCCGGACCCGGCGCCTGACTTCCTCTGGGCCAAGCGCGGCGGCCACCGCGGCCAGGTCGGGGCTGTTCGGCGTCCCGGTCAGCAGGACCCTGATGACCCGGGAGGCTCCGGCGATCGAGCCGCGGTAGGCGGCTGGGTCCTGCTTGTAGACCTTCTGGCTGGGGGCGAACCCGAGGTCGGCGGCGAGCCGGCGGATCTGGTCGAACCACTCGACGCCGGGCGCAGGCGGTGAGTAGCCGCCGGCGAAGGCCTCGGCCACCGCACGCACCAGATCCGGATCGAGCCCGGCGAAGCGCGCATCGGCGGGATCGGTGACCAAGGTGAAGAGCTCGGGAAAGAAATAGCCGTAGACGGCCTGGAAGTCTCCCCACTTCCGCAGGTCCTTGCGGGGGTTGGGGACCCCGTCGCGCTCGATGGCCAGGGCCCGCAGCGCCAGGTCCCGCTCGGCGTCCAGGATCTTGACCAGGTCGGGCGCGTGACGTTCGGCCCAGATCCTGACCTCGGTAAGGATCTGCGGGCCGGACAGGGTGGCGATGTAGTCGGCGCAGATGTCGTCGAGCTTGGCCATGTCGACCAGCGGGCCCGCGGTGCCGCATTCGGACAGCCGGATCGGGGCGGCCAGCGCCTCGTCAAGCGGCATTTCCGCGAGCCGTCCGTTGGCCAGGCCGCGCAGGTAGTACTGCACGGCCGGAGCCGGGAAACCCTGCTCGATGAAGAAGCTGACGGTCGCCTCCGGGTCCCGGCGCTTGGACAGCTTGCGGCGGCTGCCGCCGTCCTGCTTCATCAGCTGGGCGATGTGCGCGTACTGGACCCGGTCGAAGCCGAGCGCATCGAACAGCTGATGGTGCAGCGGCACCGAGGAGAGCCACTCTTCGGCGCGGATGACCAGGCTGACCCGCATCAGGTGATCGTCGACGGCGTGCGCGAAATGGTAGGTGGGCAGCCGCGGCTCGTTGTCGCTGCTCTTCAGGATGACGACGTCGTTGCGGTTGTCGTCCATGGTCAGCTGACCGCGGATGGCGTCGGCGAAACTCACCCGCACCCCGGAGGCCCCCGGGGAACGAAACCTGACGACGTACGGGTCGCCTGCCGCCAGCCGTTCGGTCACCCGCTGCGGATCGGCGTCGCGCCAGCTGGCCCACGTGCCGTAATAACCGGGCAGGGCACCCGACGTCCGCTGCCTGGCGGTGATCTCCTCAAGCTCCGGCCTGGTCGCGAAGCACAGGTAGGCCTTGTCCTGGCGGAGCAGTTCGCGGACGTAGGTCAGGTAGGTCTGCGCCCGCGCCGACTGCGAGTACGGCCCGTAGCGGCCGGTCTGGTCGTCCTCGTCCGGAGCGATGGAGAAATATCCGAACGCCTCCGCGAACTGCGCGACGGCACCCGGTTCGACCCTGGCCTGGTCGGTATCCTCCAGGCGAACCAGGTACACGCCGCCAGAGTGCCTGGCCACATCCACGTCGATGGTCGCCGCGTACACGCCGCCGATGTGCAGGAACCCTGTCGGGCTCGGCGCGAACCGGGTGACCTGTGCCCCTTCCGGCAGGTCGCGGGGCGGGTAAAGCCGCTCCCAGCGCTCCGGCTCAGGCAGGTCGCGGGGAAACAGCGAATCGACGATTTCTCGGCTCAGCATGGGCAGACGGCTCCGAACGAGGTGTGGTCAAGACCGCAAGCAGCGTACCCCCTGGCGGCTACGGCGGGCTGGCCTGGTGCGGCTTGATCTCGCCCGACCCGCGGACGATCATGTCGATGGGGATGACGTGCGTGCGGGGCGGTGAGTCGTCACCGTCCAGGCGCGCGAACAGCAGCTGAGTCGCGAGCCGGCCGAGCCGGCTGGTGTCCTGAGTGATCACGGTGACGCCCGGCACCAGGATATCGGCGAGCAGGAAGTCATCAAATCCCACCAGCGCGACAGCGTCCTGCCTGTGCTGGTGCCTCAGCGCCTTGACCGTGCCGATGGTGATCAGGTTCTGGCTGGTAAACAGCGCCGTGGGCGGATCGGGCAGGCTGAGGATCTCCGCGGCCGCCTGAGCCGCGGCGTCCACGGTGCGCAGGTTATGCCGGACGATCAGCGGGTCAAGGCGGAGCCCGGCCCGCTGCAGCGCCAGCTGGTACCCGTCGAACCGCTCGGCCGCGGTGACGATGGCGGGGTTGTCTCCCAGGTACCCGATCCGCTGGTGGCCGAACGAGCACAGGTGATCGACCGCGGCCATGGCGCCACCGCGGTTGTCGGAGACCACGGCGTCCGCGGCCAGGAAACCGGGCGCGCGGTCGAGGAAGACGATGCTCATGCCCAGCTTCCGCTCGGCGAGCAGGTAACTCTGGTCCGCGGCGGCGGGCACCATGACCAGGCCATCGACCCTGCGGTCGATGAGCGTGATGGCGAGTTCGCGTTCGCGGTCCGGATCCTCATCCAGGCTGCCGATCAGGATCTGCACGCCCCGCTCCCTGGCTTGGTCCTCGACGGCGCGCAGCAGGGCGGCCGAGAACGGGTTGGAGACATTCTCGAGCAGCAGGCCGATCGTGGCGGTGCGCTTGTCGCCGCGACGCAGGCTGCTGGCGGCGAGGTTGGGGCGGTAGCTGAGCTTGCGGGCCGCTTCGTGAACCCGGGCGGCGAGGTCAGGGGCCACGTTCGACTCGCCGTTCAGGACCCGGGACACCGTCTTGGTCGCCACCCCGGCCAAGGCCGCCACGTCCTTCATCGTGGGCCTTTCCCGTCGCTCAGGGTCGAGGCCCCCGGCACTAGACATCGATGTCCCCTTTACGGAAATTACGTCTTCCCTGGCCTGGGCCAGGGTCATGACGCAACGGCGAGAAACCGCCGGAATCTCAGTTTCGAACAACGTTATATCGGATGCGGCCCGGCTGGGTAGCGGCAGCAAAGTTCATGCTGGCGCCGATAACGCGTAACACCATGTTCTTACATTATGAGCTGCCGAAACGTGGTATTTAAGTATTCAGGACCTAAGTCCCGGATATCTAAGACTTAAGTCCCTGGAAATGAGATAGCCGGTTATGCCATCGAGTAACAATTTAACCCTACAGAAAACTAAAATCGCCAGCTACTTGACCTCAGATATTTCGGTCGTGTTTCTTGTGATGAGACAACGTTATTTCAGGAGTTCCTCCGAGGTTCTCCTGCCTCTTTGAAGGGACTTCATCATGGGTTTTCAGCATTCGATGAGATCGGCGGGGGCTCGTCGCGGTCTCGCCTTGCTGGCGGGGGCCTCCATTGCCGTACTGGCCGGCTGCAGCAGTTCCTCGTCGTCGCCGGCCGCGTCCTCCTCCACCGCGACGGGCGCCGCCGCGTCGAAGTCGATCACAGTCGCCTTCAACATGGGCGCCGAGGCCGACCCGTTCTTCATCGCCATGAACATCGGCGCCGAGGCCGAGGCGAAGGCCCTGGGCGTCAAGCTCATCTGGCAGGGCGACCCGTCGGTGTACTCGCCGTCAACGCAGATCCCGATCGTGGACCAGCTGCTGGCCGGGCACCCGAGCGCGCTGATCATCGCACCGACCGATCCGAGCGCGCTGCAGTCGGCGGTCAACCAGGCCCTCGGGCAGGGAATTCCCGTGGTGAACGTGGACACGCACGTCAACGACCTGTCCAAAGTGCTGTCGTTCATCACAGGAAACAACCAGCAGGGCGGCGCCGCCGCGGCGGACGCGATGGCCAAGGCGATGAACTACACCTCGGGCAAGACCTACCAGGTCGTGGTGGGGGCCAGCTCGGCGACCACGACGACGAACACGGCGCGGCTGGCCGGGTTCAAGGCCGAGGTCGCGGCGAAGTACCCCGGCATCACGATCGTGTCGGAGGCCTACTCCCAGTCCGAGCCCGCGGTGGCCAACACCAACGTGAACAACTGGCTGACCAAGTACCCGAACCTGAAGGGCATCTTCGCGATCGACGGCACCAACGCCACCGGCGCGGCGGCGGCCCTGCAGGCCCGGGGGCTGGTCGGCAAGATCGCGCTGGTCGGTTACGACGCCTACTCGACCAACGTCGCCCTGCTGCAAAAGCACGTGTTCGCCGCGCTGATCGCCCAGCAGCCCGAGATGGAAGGCAAGCTGGCGGTCCAGTACGTGGTCGATTACCTGAAGTCGGGCAAGAGCATGGCCGGCATCACCCACCTGCTCACGCTGCCCAACATCGTCCTGACCCCCACCACCTCCGCCTCGGTGCTGACCCAGTACACCTACCCGAACGCGTAAGCCCGGCCGGCCGCCGGCCGCCCGATGACCGGTGCGGCCGGCGGCCGCCGGGAATACCGCTCACTCGTCAGCGCCGCGAAAGGGAATGGCCATGCCGAGCGTTACAGAAAATCCCGCTCCACCCGCGACATCGCAGGCTGACCGGCCAGCGCGGTGGCTGCGGTCCATCCTGTCCAACCAGCAGTTCTTCCTGATCGTGGCCCTGATCATCCTGATCGCCTACTTCACCTCCCGCGATTCTGTGTTCTTGTCCTCGTCCGAGATCGCCGTCCTGCTGACCAACTTCGCCTCGCTGATCTTGCTGGCGGTGGGCGAGACCTTCGTCATCGTCTCCGGAGGCATCGACCTGTCCGTCGGCGCCACCTGCGGGGTGGCCGGCGTGGTGGCCGCGTTCGCGATGCGGGGCATGGTCAACGGCCACGACAGCGAGGCGCTCGTACTCCTGGTGGGCACGCTGATCTGCGCGGCGATCGGTGCCGGGATCGGCCTGCTCAACGCGGCCCTGATGAACTGGGCCCGGCTGGTCCCGTTCGTGGCCACGCTGGCCACGCTGGGCGCGGGCACTGGAGTGGCGCTTGTGCTGAGCAACGGCGTGCCCATCGGGTCCGACAGCTCGGCGCTGGCGGCGGGCGCGGCCCACATCGGGCCTTTCCCCTACATATTCCTGGTCGTCATGGCCATCGTGGTGATCGCCTGGCTGTACCTTCACCTGTCCGGCTACGGGCGGTACACCTTTGCCGTCGGGTCGAACCCGTTCGCCGCCCGGGCGGCCGGCATCAACGTACGCCGGCACCTGACCTCGGTCTACGTGCTGTCCGGGCTGCTGGCCGGGCTGACCGGGATGGTGTTCTACATCCGGCTCGGCTCGGGCGCGCCCAGCTCAGGCGACGGGTTCGAGCTCATCGCGATCGCCTCCGTCGTCATCGGCGGGGTCAGCCTGTTCGGCGGGTCCGGCCGGCTGACCGGCACCATCTTGGGCGCGCTGATCCTGACCGTCGTCACCAGCGGCCTGCTGATCAGTAACGTCTCGCCAAACTGGAACCAGGTCGCCGTCGCGATCTGCATCGCCGCCGCGGCCAGCCTGCAGGTGCTGCGCCCGGCCAGCCGGAGGCAGTCATGACCACCGCATCCCAGCCGCTGTACGAGGCGCGGCACATCGACAAGAGCTACGGCAGCGTGGTGGCCCTGGCCGACGTCAGCGTCGCGCTGTACCCCGGCGAAGTCCTCGGCCTGGTCGGCGACAACGGGGCCGGCAAGTCGACTCTGGTCAAGGTGCTCTCCGGGGTCTATAACCCGGATGCGGGCGACTTGCTGCTGGACGGTACCGAGCGGCACTGGAAATCGCCCCACGACACCATCGAGGCCGGGGTCGAGACCCTCTACCAGGACTCCGGCCTGGCCTCGGACCTGACCATCGGCTCGAACGTCTTCCTGGGCCGGGAGAGGCACAAGCCCGGCCTGCTGGGCAAGCTCGGCTTCCTGGCCCAGAAGGAGATGGAACGCGAGGCGCTGGCCGACCTGGAACGTGTCGGCATCACCGTCCCCCCGTCTAAGCGGACCGTCGCCCAGCTCTCCGGCGGCCAGCGCCAGGCCGTCGCGATCGGCCGGGCCATCGCCTGGGCCCGTAAGGTCATCATCCTGGACGAACCCACCAACCACCTCGGGGCCCGCCAGGCCATCGAGGTCCTGTCCGTGATCAAGGCGGCCAAGGACAAGGGGCTCGGAGTCATCTTCATCTCCCACACCCTGCCGCACGTCCTGCAAGTGACCGACCGGGTCGTCGTGCTGCGGCTGGGCAAGGTGGTCCGCGACGCCCCCACCTCCGACTTCGACGCCGAGAGCCTGCTCGGCACCATCACCGGCCTGATCGAGACGCCGTAGGGGCGCTCAGCGGGACACCAGGTAGAGTCCGGTGCCTGTGAGATTGCAGCGAATACCTCAGGGCCGGGCGTGGTGACCGGCACCGGTACGGTGCGGCTGACCGTGGGGCAGGCGATCGTCCGGTTCCTGGCCGCGCAGCGGACCGAGCGGGACGGGATCGAGCACCAGCTTTTCGCCGCCTGCGCCGGCGTCTTCGGTCACGGCAACGTGGCCGGGCTCGGCCAGGCCCTGCTCGAGGCCGAACTGCTCAGGCCCGGCACGCTCCGCTATCACCAGGCCCGCAACGAGCAGGCCATGGTGCACACCGCGGTCGGGTTCGCCCGGATGCGGAACCGGCTCTCGACCTGGGCGTGCACCTCCTTGATCGGGCCGGGCGCCACCAACATGGTGACCGGCGCGGCCCTGGCCACCATCAGCCGGCTGCCCGTCCTGCTGCTGCCCGGGGACGTGTTCGCGACCAGGCCGGCCTCCCCCGTGCTGCACGAACTCGAATACTCCGGGGCGGGTGACGTGTCGGTCAACGACGCGTTCCGGCCGGTGTCTGTGTACTTCGACCGGATCTGGCGGCCCGGGCAGCTGCCCTCCGCGCTGCTGGCCGCGACCCGGGCGCTGACCGACCCGGCGCAGACCGGCGCGGTGACGCTGGCGCTGCCGCAAGATGTCCAGGCCGAGGCCTGGGACTGGCCCGCCGAGCTGTTCGCCGACCGGGTCTGGCGTATCCCCCGGCCTCCCCCGGAGACCGTGGCGCTGATCCGCGCGGTCCAGCTGATCCGCGGGGCCTCCCGGCCGCTCATCGTGGCCGGCGGCGGGGTCATCTACGCCGAGGCCACCGACGAGCTTCGCTGGCTGGTCGAGGCGGCCGGCATCCCGGTGGCCGAGACCCAGGCGGGCAAGGGGGCGCTGCGGTACGACCATCCGCTCGCGCTGGGCGCCATCGGCATTTCCGGCACCGCCGCGGCCAACCAGATGGCCCGCCAGGCCGACGTGGTCATCGGTATCGGAACCAGGTACAGCGACGTCAGCACCGCGTCCAGGACGGCGTTCGGCCACCCGGGCGTGCGCTTCGTCAACATCAACATCGCCGCACCGGACGTGGCGAAGCTGTCCGGCTGCCCGCTCGTCGCCGACGCGCAGATCGCCCTGCGCGAGCTGAGCCGCGCGCTGGGGACCTGGTCCACGCCGGACGCCTACCGGGCCGAGGCCAGGCGGCGGGCGGCCGAGTGGGACCAGGCCGTCGAGCGGGCCTACGCGCTCGGGCACCAGCCGCGGCCGGCCCAGTCCGAGGTCATCGGCGCGGTGAACCAGGCCGCCTCCCCGGCCGGCGTGGTCGTGTGCGCCACCGGGTCGATAACCGGTGACCTGCACAAACTCTGGCGCAGCGTCGACCCTAAGGGCTACCACGTCGAGTACGGCTACTCCTGCACGGGCTATGAGATCGCCGGCGGCCTGGGCGTCAAGCTGGCCGCTCCAGACCGTGAGGTGTTCGTCCTGGCCGGCCACGGTTCGTACCTGATGATGGCCCAGGAACTCGTCACCGCGGTGCAAGAGCGCATCAAGCTCATCGTGGTGCTGGCGGACAGCCGCCTCGACGGTGACGTGCTGCCGGTGGACCTGGCCGCCAACGCGCAGAGCCTGGGCGTCCGGGTGCTGCGGGCGACGACGATGGCGGAGTTCCGGGACGCGCTGGGCGAGGCCAGGCGGTGGGCCGGCGGGCCGGTGCTCGTGCACATCGAGACCGACCCGGCCGTGGCGGCGCCGGACAGCCAGGCGTGGTGGGACGTGCCGGTCGCCGAGGTGTCCGAGCTGGATTCCACCCGTCAGGCGCGAGCGGACTACGAACGGGCCAAGGCGGACCAGCGGGCGTACCTGGCTCCCCCGGAGTCGCGCTGACGCTGCGCCCTGGTCCAGGGGCCCGGTCCGGCTAGACCGGGATCTCCGCGGAGTCTGTGAGCCGGAGCTTGCGCCTGGCCCGCTGGTAGAACGTGGTGCGGCCGAGCCGGACGACGTGCGCGGCGGCGGGCCGCGACCGCAGCTCGGACCGAGATGACCAGGCCGCGGTTGTACGCCGAGTGCGGCGCGACCGGCGTGACCAGGAGGGCTTCCACCCCCGGGCTGACGATGGGACCGCCCGCGGAGAAGCTGTAAGCGGTCGAGCCGGTCGGGGTCGCCACCACGACCGCATCGGCGGCGTAGCTGACGAACCGCTCCCCCGCGGCGTGGACCGCGACGGAAGCGGTCTTCTGACCAGGGAACCGCACGAACGCGATGTCGTTGAACGCCGTGATGACCTGGTCCGCGATGAGGGCGTCGACGGCCAGCCGCGGCTCGGTGGTGAATTCGTGGGCGTCAATCGCCGACAGCGCGCCGGCCAGGTCGGGCACGTCCACCTCGGCCAGGAAACCCAGCTTGCCCAGGTTCACCCCCAGGACCGGGCTGGTCAGCCGGTCCGCGAGCCGCATCGCGCGCAGCATCGTGCCGTCGCCGCCCAGGCTGACCACCAGGTCCGCCCGTTCCCTGAACTCCTGCGCCGTCACTGCCTCGGCGGCGCAGTCCAGCCTGCCGATCTCGGTGTCGATGCCGAGCACCTGGATGCGCACGGCGCCGCCGCAGTCACGCTCGGGGTGCAGCACCAGGCCGACGACGTGCATCAGCGGGAACCCATCAGCCACATGCTCACAAGCTACTACGGCCGGGTCAGCCTTTTCCCCGGCCCGGAGTCAGTACGATGTCTGTCACCAGCAATGATGCCTGGCACGAACGTCGTGGCGGATGAGGAGCGTGACCTTGGCCAGGCGGCTGACGATTATTGGCGGCGGCGTGATGGGGCTGATGACGGCGTACTTCGCCGCCCCGCTGGCCGGGACCGTGACGGTGCTCGACCGGTCCCAGGTCGGGGACCCCGCCACCGCGTCCTTCGGGCTGACCCGGTCGGTTCGCAACGACTACCGGGATCCCGCCTACGCCAGGCTCGCCGTCGAGGCGCGGCGGCTGTGGCGGGACCTGGAGCGGGACTGCGGCCAGCGGCTGCTGGTCGACTGCGGCTGCCTGAACCTGGTGAAGGACAGCGTCACGCCGGACCTGGACCGCACCTACGCGGTGGAAAGCTACGCGGTGCTCGAGCAGCTGCAGCTGCCCCGCGAGGCGCTGGCCGGTCCGCAGCTGCGGACCAGGTTCCCGCAGTTCGACGCCGACGGCGGGTGGCTGGACGTGGACGCCGGGTTCGCCGACCTGGCCGCGGTGACCGGTGCCCTGCGCCAGGGCCTGCGGGCTCGCGGCGTGCGGATGCTGGAGAACTGCGAGCCGCGCGCGATCACCAGGGCTCGCGAAGGCTGGGTCGTCGCCACGGATAACGGCCCGGTGGAATCCGACGTGCTTGTGGTGACGGCCGGCCTGGGTACCAATGACGTGCTCGAGCTGGTGCCTGGCTGTCCGGTCAGGTTCCCGCTCAGCCCGGACCGCCCGACGCAGTCCAAGTACTTCATTCCCCCGGCCGGGTCGCGGGCCATGTTCACCCACGACGTGATGCCGGTGTTCGCGTACCTCGATATCGGGATCTACGGCCATCCGATCTACGACGGCACGACGCCCGGGGTCAAGATCGGCTTCTACAACCCGCCCGACGTGGCCAGGACGGCGAGCCGGATCGGGAGCGTGGAGGAGTTCGTGGCCGAGTGCGTCCCCGGCCTGCGGGACGCCGAGGTGATCGACGTGGCCACCGCAAGCGGCGTCGATACCTGCTGGTATGACCTGGTCGCGGACGATGAGTTCATCCTCGGCGCGGTGCCGGGGGCGGACGGCCTGTACACCGGCGTCGGGTGGCGCGGGACGGGATACAAGTTCGCGCCCTGGGTGGGCCGGGTGCTGGCGCAGCTCGCCGTGCAGCAGGGCACCGTCTATGACATCGGGCGCTTCACGCCCGCCAGGTTCGTCACGCAGGCTGCGTAAAGGAGGGATGACCTGATGAGCTTGTCCATCATGGAGAGGATCGCGGGCGGCACCGTGCTCGGCGCCGAGGGCTATGTCTTCGAGCTGGAACGGCGCGGGTACGTCAAGGCGGGGCCGTTCGTGCCCGAGGTCGTCCTGGACTTCCCGGACGCGGTGGCCGAGCTGCACCGGGAGTTCCTGCGCGCGGGGGCCGAGGTCATGGTCGCGCTCACCTACTACGCGCACAGGGAGAAGCTGCGCGACGTCGGGCGCGAGGGCGACCTGGAGGCGATGAACCGGCAGGCGGTGCGGATCGCCCGCCAGGTCGCGCGCGAGGGCAATGGGGACAACGCCCTGGTCGCCGGCAACGTCTGCAACACCTGGGCGTACGACCCGGATGATCCGGCCAGCAAGCAGACCGTCCGGGACTCCTACGCCGAGCAGCTGGGCTGGGCGGTCGAGGAAGGTATCGACTTCGTCATCTCGGAAACCAACGACTACCTGGGCGAGGCGCTGATCGCCCTGGAGGTCATCGGTTCCCTCGGCCTGCCCGCGATGGTGACGCTGGCCCCGACCCAGCCCGACCGGACCCGCGACGGATACGAGTACGCCGAGGCGTGCCGCATCCTCGAGGCCGAGGGCGCGCAGATCGTCGGGCTGAACTGCGACCGTGGCCCGGCCACGATGCTGCCGCTGATCACCGGTATCCGCGAGGCCGTGGACTGCGCCGTGGCCATCCAGCCGGTGCCATACCGGACCGACGCGGCCGCGCCGACCATGCAGGCGCTACGCTCCGCGGCGGGAGAACGGGCCTTTCCTATCGCCCTTGAGCCGTTCGGCTGCACTCGCTTCGAGCTGGCTTCGTTCGCGCTGCAGGCTCGTGAGCTCGGGGTGGATTACGTGGGGATCTGCTGCGGCGCGGGCCCGCACCACGTCCGGGCCATGGCCGAGGCGCTGGGCCGCGAGGTTCCCGCCGGGAAGTATTCGCCTTCGATGGAGCTGCATCCCATGTTCCGTTCGGACATATCGGCGAAGGACGCAGCGTTCCTGCACACCTGGTCCGCGTGACGGCCGGGCCAGTCAGGGCGCGGCGGGGTTGGTGACCCGGGCCGCCATGAGCGGCTCGCCTGAGCCGGCCGCGGTCACCAGCATCAGGTACGGACGGTCGAACGCGACCGGAGGAGGCTGCTGCGCCGCGGACGGCGCCACCCCCACGGCGGTCGCGGCGCTGGCCACCGTGCCCCGCTCGCCGACCTGCAAGGTGGCGGCCTGCCGCACCAGGCCGATGCAACACGCCCGCGGGGACAGCCCGGTGAAATCAGCGGCGGAGGTGAAGGCGATGCCCATGCCGAGCTGGGTCAGCACGGTCTTCATGCTGACCGCGGCCGCGAGTTTCACCCGGGGCAGCGCGATATCGGAGGTGCGGGCCGCCGGGCTGGCCAGCCGGGCTGCCATCGCGGTCAGCCCAGGCGCGGACGGCAGGGCGCATCCGCGGGTACCGGCCGGCGGCAGCAGCGCGATCATCGTCAGCTGGCCGCCCCGGTAGGGCAGCGCGACCGCGGTCCAGCCCGCGGCGGTGACCGTGCGGTACGGGCCGCCGTTCATGAACGGCACCGTGACCCGCTGGCCCGCGGCCGTGGTGAACGGCTCCGGGCTGGTCTGGCCGGCCTGGAACGGGGTGGCCCACGCGGCCTGCAGGTAAAGCGCGTCGGTCAGCACCCAGCCGATATCGGACAGCGAGCCCGGCGGCAGCAACTGCGGGACCTGCCCTTTGGTCGCGACCGCGATCGCGTGATCGATCTCCTGGGCGGCCTGATCGGGGTGGGTCAGCAGCGGTACCTGGGCCACCCCGGCGTCGTAGCTCGTCGCCACGGCGTTCAGGTAAGCACGCCGGGTATCGAGCGCCGGATCAGCCCAGACCTGATCGCTGGCGGCCAGCGTGACGCCCGGGCGATCGAGGCCGCGCAGGGCCGCCGACCGCGCCTGCAGGCCAGCCTCGAGGGTCTGGGGGTTTCCTGCCGCGGCGGGCAGGTGCAGCACCCGGGCCATGGCCTGCGCGGTGCCGCCGTGCGCCCCGAGATACGCCATGCCAAGCCCGCTGGCCAGGCTGGACGGGGACAGCACGAGGTTTTCCTTCTGGTCGGCCTGGCACCAGGCGCGCAGCACGTCCAGGCCGAACGCGGTGTCCGCCGCCCCGTAGGGGCGCGGATCGGCGGCGGGCTCCCTGAGCGCCGCGCCGCGGGCCATGACCGGCGGCGCGACCGTGGCCGTCCCGCACCCGGCTATCAGCAGCGCCGCGACGATGGCGCCTGCGGTGCCCCGGAGTCCGTTTCTCATGCGCATCTGACGGAGCGCGGTGCTCCGCGGTTGCACCGCGCGGATAACGTTCCGGCCTCGCCGGGCGGGCCTAGCGCGGGGCGAAGGGGAAATGCTCGGTCCAGTGGCGGCTGCCGTCGGGGGCAATGACGAACGCTTCGTAACCTTCGATGGCCCCGATCACCTCCAGGCCGGGTACGCCGGCGACCGCGAGCGCGGTGGCCAGTGCGTCGGCGAGACCCAGGTCGGGCCCGGTCACGCTGGCCGAGGCGGACCGCGCCATCGGCTGGCCCGAATGCGGGTCGATCAGGTGGTTACCGCGCTCATAGGTACCCGAGGTGGCGATCGCCCCGGTCAGGCAGACAACCTCCGCGAGGCGCCGGGGCGAGAAAGGGTCGGGGATGCCGATCCTGAAGGGCTCGTCGTGTCCTGGGCCGCCGATGCTCGCGATGTCCCCGGCGGCGTTCACGATCGCGCCGCGAATGCCGCTGCCGCGGAACACGCTCAGTGCCCGCTGCGCGGCCCACCCTTTGACGTATCCGGTCGGGTCGACGCCTCCGGGCATGGCCCACGGGTCGAACCACCCGCCGGAAAGCTCCCGTGCGACGGCGCACAGCCCGAGGACCTGACCGACCTCGGCGGGAGCTTGCGCGCTGGTGATCTCGCCGCGCCGCAGGCGGCTGACCGGGCTGTCCGGTTTCCACGTGCTGAACACCTCGTCGGCCCGCTGCAGCAGGGCCCGCGCCTCGGTGAGCTGCCGGGACAGGCCGGCGTCGGCCCGGCCGTCCGTGGTCCAGACGTCGATGGTCACGATGGTGCCCATCACGTCCTGGAGGTGGTGAAGGGACGGGACGCGCGGCCCGGTCACGGGCGGATCCCAGCCGTCATGACAGGCCGAGGGTGTGCAGGGCCGACTGCAGGGACTGCTGGAAACCGGCGCTGGTGTAGCTGGCACCCGACACACCTTGGATGTTAGCGCTTTGCGCCTGCAGGGCCTCCTGCTCCAGGAGCGGGATGGACTGCTGGTCGATGAACTGAGAGCGCGGCATGCCCCCGTCGTTGATGGAGGCGATCCCGACCTTGGTTATCTTCCGGCCGGAGACGGTGACAGAAACGGACAAGACGCCGTAGCTGTAGTTGACCTCCGGGCCGGTCGCGGTCCGGGTTCCGCTCGGCGGTGTGCTCGCCGCCGACCTGGACGGCGACGCAGAAGCCGGGCCGGCTGTCCCGCCGGGCCGCGGCGAACCGCTGGAACCGGCCGGGGCCGGCGAGGTCGCGGTGGCCCCGGAGAATGTGCCGGCCGACAGGCGCGCCGGGGTGGTGTGGAAGGCCAGCACCCCGGCTAGGCCCGCCACGGTGCCCGCGACCACGATCGGGGTCCGTCTCATCGAGCTGACCTGCTGGCAGTGCGCACGTGATATCCGTTCTCTCCGCGATCTAGAAGCCGAAGGTTTCTGTGTGGATCCGTTCCTGGCCGACGCCGAGCCGCGCCGCGGCATCGGTGACGTTCGCCCGGAACCGGTCGGGACCGCAGACGTACACGTCACGGTCGGCGAGGTCGGGAACAAGTCGTCTCAGCACGTGGGCGTCGAAGCGGACCTTATGCCGCGAGCCGACAAGCTCGTGCAGCCGGCCGCCGCGTTGCCTGACCAGGGCGGCGACCTCGTCCCTGTGGATAAGGTCCTCGGCGCTTGACGCCCGGACGATGACCACGACGTCGGTCCGGGCGGGCAGGTCTTCCAGCAGCGCGCGCAACGGGGTAATGCCCACGCCGGCCGCGATCAGGACGACACCATCGGAGGTCCTGGCGTGGTGGGTGAACGCTCCGTACGGGCCCTCGATGGCGACGCGGGTTCCCGGCGGGATGCGGTGGACGGCACGGCTCTGGTCGCCGAGGCCCTTGATGGTCACCCGGATATACGGGGGCTGGGGCAGCGCGGACAGCGAGTACGGGTGTGCCTGCCACCACAGGTCCGGAGTCAGGAACCGCCACAGGAAGAACTGGCCTCCCGATACCGCCAGCCGGTCGAGCCGCCGGCCCCGGCAGATGACCGAGACCACCCCAGGCGCCTCGTCGCGGACCTCCACCACCCGCAGCTGATGCCGCAGGCTGCGCCAGACCGGTGTCGCGATCCGGAAGACGATGACCAGTCCCGCGGTGCCCGCCCAGATCGCGATCCAGACCGCCCGGGTCAGCGGGTGGCCGATGAACGAGGCGCCGGTGACGATCTGGTGCGCGAACGCGAGGGCGAGGGCGAGGTAGGTGTACAGATGGACCACCCACCAGGTTTCGTACCTGAGCTGCCGCCGGACGTACCTGACCGACGTGACCCCGGCCATCACCAGCAGGCCGAAGCCGGCCATCGCCGCCAGCTCGTCGGGATAAGAGGTGACGAACACCCACAGCTGGCGCAGCACCCCGACCTTCGCCGCCTGGGCATAGCCGAGCGTGATCAGGACCACGTGGGCGATGATCAGCCCGAAGGCCCAGGGCGCGACCCGCCGGTGCCACCCGGTCAGGCGATCCTGGCCCGCGGATGCCTCCAGCCACGGCAAGCGCGCGACCAGGACGACCATGATCAGCATCAGGTACGCGCCGGTGAGCCCGCTGAGCCGGCCCGCGGCGGTGAGCACCCCGCCGGGCGCCCGCAGCGAGCCGAGCGACTCACTGAGGATGCCCGTGCCGAGGGCGACGCCAAACCCCAGGCCGGCCAGCGCCGCGCAGCCGTCGACGACCCGGGGCCGGGGCGCGGGGCCTGGCCGGTGCACGCGCGCAAATCCTGTTCCCGTGCCAGCGCGCTTGGCAGGGGTGACCGGCGAGCGCGTCACCCTCCCATTGTGCTGGCTCAGCATGAAGGAATCGTGACCGGATCTTCTGCATTGCCTCTGATCCCTATGCGGGAGCTCTGACGGCGCGGACCAGTGTTCTGTTATGTTATCCGCGTGGCAGCGCGTCCTCCTTGGTAAAGGAAGGACTACGAGCGAGGATTCCTGTGACTATCACGGCGCCAAATAGCTTGCCTGCGGGCGTAGTCGGCACTGCCTATGACGTCGCGCTGTCGGTCACGAACGGAACTGCGCCCCACCGATGGGAATTGGCCGCCGGGTCGCTGCCCGAAGGACTGACCCTAGACCGAACCGCGGGAGTGATTAAAGGCCAGCCCACCCGGGCCGGTACCGCCCAGTTCACCGTGCAGGTCACGGGCCAGGACCAGGCGCAGTCCCAGACGGCCGAGTTCCTGATCATGATTAGCGGCACGCCGGAGAAGAGCCGCTTCGGCGGCATCACCCGAATGACCACGTGGCTCGCCGTCATCGCCCTCGCGGCACCGGTACTCGGGTACGCCTCGATCGTGGGCTACGTATTCGCCACTCCCGGGGCTCGCTGGGCCCACCTGGCGGCCGGCACGCTGACCGCCCTGGCGGCCTTTTTGGCGGGCAGCCTGATCGGTTTCATCCTCGCCACTCCGCGGGTGGTTTCCTCCGGGCAGCTAAAAGGCGCTGGGGTATCCCTTGGCTCGAATCTGGCCGAGGTCAGCGACTGGCTCACCAAACTATTGCTGGGAGCCGGGCTCGTCGATCTCACGCACCTCGGTGGCCCCATCGCCAGCCTGATCGACCGGGTTGCAATCGGACTGCAGAATCCCGCTGCCGGCGGAGGAGCTGGTCTCGACGCGAAGGTCATGGCCGGGCTCATCATCCTCGGTTACACGGTGCTCGGCTTGCTCGAATCATACGTGGTGACCAGCGTGTGGTACCCGAAGAAGCTGGCCGCGCTAGCCGACGCGGTCGAGCAGCTCCCCACGGACGCACGCCACTCGCACACGCAGTAAGCAGGGACCCCATCGCCCGCAACCCTGATCGCGGCGGGCAACGCCCACGCGTGCGCGCTCGAATCGGCCGGAGCGGTATGACCGTCCGGCATCCGTCAGGCCGGGTGAGCCGGGCACCGCGTGCCGGACGAGGCGGAGTCGTAGAAGGCCCGGCCGCAGCGCGGCGCGGCACAGGACTTGAGACGGAGCCAGCTGCCGGCGGCGGCGGAATCGGCGACCGCGACGGCCACGTCAGCCACCAGGCTGGGGTAGCTGGCGCGGGCGGCGCTGGCCAGCCGGACCGTGCTGGCGGGACCGACGGTGATGACCAGACGCCCGTCGGCCAGCGCCCTCGTCAGGCGGGCCGCGGCGCCGGGGTCCTCGCGGCCTTCGGTATGGGCCGTCAGGACGTCCCTGATCGAGGCACGCAGCCGGAGCAGGGCGGCATGTTCTGAGTTGGACAGGCCCGCCTCGGCGGGCAGCAGGGCCGCCGTGTGCAGCCAGCCTGCCGCCTCCTCGCGGGTGCGCAGGAGATCCGTCTCCTCCGGCTCGAGGATCAGCGTGTTGGCGAACGAAACGATCAGGTGCGCCGGGCCGGAGGCGGGGTTGCTGCCGCCGCGGGGTGTAGCGGAAGGGTGAGAACCGGTCACTATCCGATGGTATCCCCTGGCGCAGGGACGGTTCAGTGCCGTTCCGCGAGCTTCTGCACGATGGTGACGCCGTCCCCGATGGGAAGCAGCACCACCTGCACGCGCGGATCGGCGGCAATCGTGTCGTTGACGGAGCGAATCGCCTCGACGTCCGCGTCACCCGCGAGATCGCCGACGACCCGGCCGTCCTGCAGCGTGTTGTCCAGGAGCATCAGCCCTCCCGGCCGCAGGCGGGAGAGCACCTCCTGGTAGTACTGGGGGTAGCCCGGCTTGTCGGCGTCGATGAACGCGAAGTCGAACTGCGCGCCGGGCGGCAGTGCGCGCAGGGTTTCCAGGGCCGGGCCGAGCCGCAGCTCGATCCGGTCGGCGACCCCGGCCCGCTGCCAGGCCGCCCGGGCGATCGACGTCCATTCCTGGCTTATGTCACAGCACAGCAGGCGCCCGCCTGGGCCCAGGCCCCGCGCCACCGCCAGAGCCGAATAGCCGGTGAACGTCCCGATCTCCACTGCGCGCGTGGCCCCCATGGCGCGGACCAGCATCTCCATCAGTACCGCCTGGTCATCGCCGATCTGCATGCCTGCGGCGGAGCCGGTCTTCTCCCGCGTGATGCGCTGCAGCTCGAGCTGGTCAGCGTCGGGCGGGGTGGAGCGCGCCGCAGCGTAGCCGTCGACCACCTCATCGATGAACTGGCTCCTCCTGCGAGCGGCCGGTGCTGTCATGTCCCGTCCTTCCCTTCCACCCATGTTCCGGCAGATTATCGCGAACAACCGGGCAGGGGGCTGGCGTACGTTGAAGCGTCAGGGCTGATCAAGGCGACGGTTCCTGGCTAGATCGCCTCGAGGAGAATGACGATCGCGGTCAGGGTGCGCTGGGGGGCGATGGCCAGGCCGATCTCGGCCAGCGCGGCGCCGGAGACCTGGACGGCGGGGATGCGGTCGTCGGTCAGGCCGCTGCGGCGGGGCTGGCGGGCGCCCGGGGTCACCTCCGTGACCTGGTAGCGCCGGCCGGGGTCAAGTCCCGGCATCCGCAGAGCGGCGGGCTGATCGTTGCGGGGCTCATCGAGTTGCACATAGCTCATCAAGGCGGCCGATGCGTCGGCCGCGACGACGCCGTGCATCCAGGCCGTGTCGTCCGGGGTGTCGATGCGGACGAGGTGGCCGGCGTGGATCAGCGCGCGGTGCCTCTTGTACAGCTGGATCCACGCGGCGAGCTCGGCGAGCTCCCCGGCGTCGGCTCCGGTGATGTCCCATTCGATCCCGAAGTGCCCGAACAGGGCCGTGCCGCAGCGCAGCGACAGCGGCATGTACCGGCCGGTCTGGTGCGAGAACGGCGCGGACACGTGCGCGCCCAGG
>JBEKGC010000240.1:0-10395 GCA_050013055.1 Streptosporangiaceae bacterium | reverse complement strand
ACCGCCGCCGTCCTGCTTCCGCTGTCCGCGCCTGTGCTGCTGGCGGTCGCCATCGTCATCCGCCTCGAAGACGGCGGCCCGGTCCTGTACCGCCATCCTGTGATCGGCAGGTACGGGGTTCAGACCAACGTTCTCAAGCTCCGCACGATGGTGCCGGACGCCGCCAAGCTGACCGACGACCTCGCGGCGATGAACGAGAGGAAGGGCGGTCCTCTCTTCAAGGCGTCCAACGACCCGCGGGTGACTCAGATCGGCCGCATCCTGCGCGCGACGAGCATCGACGAGCTCCCTCAGCTCTGGGATGTCCTGACCGGACGGATGAGCCTGGTAGGACCGCGATTCGCCATGCCCAAGGAAGCGGCCCAGTTCGACGAGGAGTTGCAGCGGCGAACCGTCATGCGACCGGGGATCACCGGCCTGTGGCAAACCGAGGCCAGGGACAACCCGTCCTTCAGCGCGTACCGGCGGCTGGACCTGCTCTACGTGGACAACTGGTCCCTCGGTCTGGACCTGGTCATACTCGTGAACACGGTGCACGCCGTGACCGTTCGGGCGGTGACGGCCCTGCTCCGGCGAGGCGGTCACGGCCGGGAAAAGCTCATGGCGGCCGCGCCTGCGCTCGTCGAGGCGCCGGGAGCAGATCCTTGCTGAAAGCCAAGACGAAGGGTAACGGCTCCACTCGTATCCTGATCATCGTCCAGAACCTGCCGGTGCCGTTTGACCGCCGAGTCTGGCTGGAGTGCCGCACCCTGACCCGAGCCGGTTACCAGGTGGCAGTGGTCTGCCCCAAGGGTCCGGGTGACCCCTCTTACCAGGTCATCGACGGAGTCCAGATCTACAAGTACCGGCCGTACTCCCCTGGGGGCGGCGCCGCTTCGTTCTTCGCCGAATATGCCTACTCGTTCGCCGCCACCCTGTTCCTGTCGCTCAAGGCCGCCCGGGGCGGCCGATTCGGCGCGGTCCAGAGCTGCAATCCTCCTGACATCTTCTGGCCCATAGGGGTCCTGTTCCGGCTCTGGCATGGCTCTCGGTTCGTGTTCGACCACCATGACCTCTGCCCGGAGACGTTTGAGTCGCGCTTTCCCGGGGGCTCCACACCGCTGTACCGAGGCCTCCGCTTCCTCGAGCGCTGTACGACTCGGCTCGCCGATCACGTGGTATCCACCAATGAGTCGTACCGAAGCCTGGTGATGGACCGTGATGGCGTCAAACCCGATCGGATGACGGTGGTACGGACGGGACCCGACCCGGACAAGCTACGGGCGGCCGAAGCCGTTCCCTCGAGGCGGCGAGGACGGGCGCATCTTGCCGCCTACATCGGTGTCATGGGCCCACAGGACGGGGTCGACATCGCTATCAAAATGGCCGACTTCGTGGTCAACACGCTGAAACGCACAGACATCTCGTTCACCCTGATGGGATCGGGGGACTGTTTCGACGAGCTGGTCGCCTTGCGCGACCGACTCAAGCTGGGTGATTTCGTCGAGTTCACCGGGCGTGTGCCTGACGAGACCGTACGGGACATCCTTTCGACCGCGGACATCGGCCTGTCGCCGGACCCCAAGAACCCCCTCAACGACGTGTCGACCATGAACAAGACCATGGAGTACATGGCCTTCGGGCTCCCCGTCCTCGCCTTCGACCTGCACGAGACGCGCGCCTCGGCGGCGGAGGCAGGCGCCTACGCCACTCCGAACGACGTCGAAGAGATGGCATGCCTGTTCGTCGAGCTGATCGACGACGAGCCTCGGCGGGCAAGCATGGGTTCCGCAGGCCGGCGCAGGATCGAGGAGAAGCTGGCCTGGAGCCATCAGGAGCCGTATTACCTGTCCGTCTACGACCGCCTGCTCGGACGTGAGCCCGGCACCCAGCCTGTGGGCGCCAGCCATGCGGCTTGAGGCGGGCGGCCGGTCGTCGGGGTCCGCTGCGCAGGCCGCGGCTCGCGTCAGGTGGTATGTGCGTCGCCTGCAGTGCATGTCACCGCAGGAGCTCATGTGGCGGTCCTCCGATATCTACCGGCAAAGAGCCTGGCGGCGAAGGCAGGTTCCGCCTGCCGCGCCGGGCCTTTTGGCGGGGGACGGACACCGGGAGAAGCCGAAGCTGGCCAAGGCCCCTCGCTTCGAGTCATCCCTTCCGGCCGGAGCTCTGGACGCCGTCCCCGCCGACGATGTAAAACGGCTTCTCCGCACCGCGGACGAGATCCTGGCCGGCCGGTGGGACGTGCTGGGAGTCACCCGGCAGGACATGGTGGCTCCCGATTGGTTCCTCGATCCCCTGAGCGGCCGGCGAGCACCTCAGGCCGCGTACTGCTTCAGCATCAATCACCGCAACGAGACGGTCACGGGCAACGTCAAACAGGTCTGGGAACTCTCGCGCCACCACCACCTGACCGTCCTGGCCAGCGCGTATGCGCTGACCGGCGACCGCCGCTACGCCGAGCGAGCAGGCTCCCACCTCCAGTCGTGGTGGCAGGAAAATCCGTTTCTGTCGGGGATCCACTGGACAAGCGGCATCGAGCTCGGGATCCGGCTGATCTCATGGGTCTGGATCCGCCGGCTGCTCGACGGCTGGGATGACGTCCAGGACTTGTTCGATCGCAACGAGCTGGCCCGCAGGCAAATCTGGTGGCACCAGACCTACCTGTCGGGGTTCCGTAGCCGCGGCTCGTCAGCCAACAACCATGTCATCGCCGAGGCGGCCGGACAGCTGGTGGCCGCGCTGGCGTTCCCTTGGTTCGAGGAGAGCACCGGCTGGGCGGATAAGTCAGCCAGCCTGCTCCAGCGGGAGCTCACCGACAATACGTTCCCCAGCGGGGTGAACCGCGAGCTGGCGTTCGACTATCACGGCCTGGTGGCCGAGCTTGGCCTGATCTCGGCTGTCGAAGCCGACCACGCCGGCCGCCCCCTCCCGGACGCGACCTGGCTGTCTCTGGGCCGCATGCTCGATGTGGCGGCCGGCTGCCTGGACTGCGGACTTCGGGCCCCCCGCCAAGGTGACAGTGACGAGGGCCGGGCCCTGGTGATTGCTTCCCCCGAGAGCAACCGCTGGGAGGCGCTTCTCGCCCTCGGGCAGTCACTCATCGGCGCCCCCGAATGGTGGCCGCCAGCGCAGCCTGGCGTCGCCAGCACGCTCTTGCCGGCGCTGGCCCGGCGCCGCTCGCTGCCCGATCGGCCGGCCAGGCGACCGTGGCACTTCGCCGACGCCGGGATCACCATCTTCCGGTCCGGGCCAGCCGACGGGCCTGAGATCTGGTGTCGCTGCGACAGCGGGCCCCACGGCTTCCTCTCCATTGCGGCGCACGCCCACGCCGATGCTTTGTCGATCGAGGTCCGCCAGGACGGGACCGATATCCTGACGGACCCCGGCACCTACTGCTACAGCAGCGATCCACCATTTCGCCGCTATTTTCGATCGACGATCGGTCACAACACGCTCGAAGTGCTCGGCCGGGACCAGTCGGTCTCCGGTGGCCCGACCATGTGGGTACGCCACGCCGAGTCGCGGCTCACGAGCCTCGAGTCGTCCCCTGACGGGGACGAAGGACGCTGGGTGGCAGAGCACGACGGCTACCGGACGCTCGACCCCCCGGTGACGCACCGCCGGACGGTGGAGTTCCACGGAAAGCAGCGTCTCATCGAGATCACCGACGAAATCGATAGCACGGATTCGCCCGCTGTCCGGCTGGCATTTCACCTGGGGCCCACTATCGAGGCCACCTTGGACGGCTGCATCCTCGCCCTGCGGTGGCAGGATCGAGATGGCGCCGAGGCGACGGCTACGATGACCCTGCCGTCGTCGCTTAGCTGGTCGCTGATCCGCGGCGCGGAAGACCCGGTGCTTGGCTGGTACTCTCCGGCGTTCGGGCATAAGGTCCCGGCCACCGATGTGATCGGCGTGGGGTCCGCGACCGCGGGCTCGCTGCGGACGCGCCTCGCCTTCTGATGTATCAAGCCCGGCCCGCCGCGGGTCCTGTGAGCACGTTGAACGGCCAACGCCACGGCCGAAGTCGAATTTGCCGGAGATCTGAGAGGCTAGTGATGAGGCGTCTGATTGCGGGCGATCACGGTCGTGTACCAGCCACGGCCCGGACGAGCAGGTCGTCGTGATCGGCCGTGGCCCGAACGGCGACGGTAACCCGGCGAACACTGCTGCGCCCAGGGTAGGGTTGTTCGGCTTGCTCGGCTCGGGCAACTCCGGCAACGAGGCCTCGATGGAGACCGTACTGGCCTACCTGCGCGAAGCCCACCCCGATGCCGTCATGGACGCGTTGTGCGGGGGACCCGAACGGGTGCGGGCGAAGTACGGCCTCGATGCCGAGCCGCTGTTCTGGTACGAGAAATACGAACAGCGGAAAACCGGTGCCCAGGCGGCCTTGCTCAAGGTACTCGGGAAGGGCATCGACACCGTTCACATCGCGTCATGGGTGCGGCGGCACGACGCGGTGATCGCGCCGGGCGCGGGCGCGCTGGAGACCACGCTGCCGCAGCGGGCGTGGGGATTTCCGTACGCGCTGTTCTTGCTGGCTGCGTCCGGGAGGCTCTTCGGCACGAAGGTGGCGCTGGTCAGCGTGGGCGCCGACCTCATCAACAAGCGGGCGACCCGGCGACTGTCGAACGCGACCGCACGGCTCGCTTATTACCGCTCTTACCGGGACGCCTTCTCACGCGATGCGATGCGGCAGCGGGGCATAGACACGTCGTCCGACCGGGTTTACCCAGACCTCGTCTTCGGCGTCCCGACACCGCCGTACGAGCCCGGCGACCCGCAGCTCGTCGGCGTGGGCGTGATGGCTTACTACGGTGGCAACGATGACCGTAAACAGGCGGCCCAGATCCATTCCCGCTACGTCGAGGCGATGACGCTCTTCACCCGGTGGCTGATCGATAACGGTTACCGGGTCCGGCTGTTCGGGGGGGATAACAAATTCGACCTGGAAGTGGCCGAGAAAATTCAGGCCGACCTGCGGCAGTACCGGCCCGATCTCGACCCGTCCCAGGTCACCATCGCGGCCATCTCGGCCTACCCGGAGCTCATCCGGGAGATGGCGCCCGTCGGCACGGTCGTGGCCACGCGTTACCACAACGTGATGTGCGCGCTCAAGCTCTGCAAGCCGACCATCTCGCTGGGATACTCACGGAAATTCATCTCGCTGATGGCGGACATGGGGCTCGGCGAGTTCTACCAGTTCGCTGACTCGCTGGACGTGGACCGGCTGATCGAGCAGTTCAAGGAGCTGAAAAGCCGTCACGCCGAGCTGCAGCAGCAGATGGCGGAGCGTAACGCGGCCCACCAGCAGAGCCTGGCTGATCAGTTCGCCTTGCTGTCCGGGCTGCTTTTGCCGGCCAGCAAGCCAGCGCGTACTGGAGCGGCCGACGACGGGCTGGCCCGAAGCGGGCTCAGCTAGACCGCTCGCGTCATCGGGGATGGCACCCGCAGGAACCTCTTCAGTCAGCGGCGCGAGCAGATGAAGAAGTACTCGACCGCCAGTTTCGGGCCGACCAGGGGGATGTTCGCCTGCACGTGCATGTTGGCGGCCTTCAGGAGCGTCCGGGCAGGCTGGCCGCCGTGCCAGTTGTACGAGGTCGGGAAGTACCTGTCGACGGTGAAGTGGCGGGCCAGGCTCCGCCGGAAGTCGTCGAAGGGCTGAACGTTGCTGAAGGCCTCGAATATGTGCTTGTCCCGGTGCCCGAAGTTCGTATAGGTCAGCACGAACTTGCCACGGTCGCCCAGGAGCTGCGCTATCTCGCTGAACTTCTGGGTCTGGTAGGCCCCGGCGTACTCGAAAAGGCCCAAGGCGGCGACGATATCAAATCGCTTGCCGCCAAACCTGATGGGCTCTTTGAGAATATCGGCCTCGATCAGGTTCGGCGCCGTGTCGTGTATGGCTATGTCGATTCCGTAGTAATGGATGTTTGGCCGCATGAGACGCATCAACGTGGCCGGCCCGCAGCCCACGTCGAGCAGGTCGCGCTCTTCCCGGCCGGCCAGCGCGTTGATGATCCGCGCGGACTTCTGCAGCCGGTAATGCGCCGGGACGTGCTTCTGGTTTTCTTTGATCCAGAAATCGCGCTTGTAGTGATCCGCGGCACCTTCACGGGCGGGGCCGCCGACGCCGGCTGAGCTGCTCATGGCCTTCTCTCCTTGTCCGGCTGGCCGCGAGCTCACGACAGTCTCGCCTGGCGGCCAGCCACGACGGAGTCGACCTGGATGTCCGGCTGGGCCACCGGAACAGGTTCGTCCTGTCCGGCGGAACCCGGACGGCCGCGGCTGGTCAGCCACTGCGCCAGGTAGCGGTAGCAATCTCGCCGGTCCGCGGCCGACAGCGGCGCGCGCTTGATGGCACTGACGTAAGCCCAGACGTATTCCCCGTACAGCCGGACCGCCGGATGCCGCAGCCGGTCCGCCCGGCGCGGGTCCATGTTCGCGCACCGGCGTCGCACCGGGGCATGACCGTTCTGCCCGGGATGCTCGCGCCTGAAGTACAGCCAGTCCGGGACCTGGTAGAACGGGCCGTACAGGACGATCTCGGCGGTAATGGTGCGGTCCGAGTGATGGTGACTCCCCATCAGCGCGATCCGGCGACGGACGTCCATCCGCATGACGCCGTAGTCGTCGTCGCCGCCGCTGTCGAACAGCATGCTCCGGAAGCGCTCGGGCGTCCGCGAGGTGGCCGTGGTCAGCGGGTACTCATACGCCTCCGTCACCTTCCCCGAGCCGTCAACCTTTGCCGTCCAGGAATGGGCCAGCACGACCTGCGGGTATTCGTCGAGCGCCGCGACGCAGCTCTCGAGCAGGTCGCGGGCGTAAAGGTCGTCGTGGGACGCTTCCTTGTACAGCTCACCCCCGGCCTGGCCGACGATGAAGTTTACGTTCGGGGCCAGACCGATGTTCCGCGGCTGGCGGAAGTAACGCACCCGGGAGTCCTGCTTTTCATAGTCACGACAGATGTCACCGGTGCTATCGGTCGAGGCGTTGTCCGAAATGATCAGCTCGAAATCCGTGAAGCTCTGGCCGAGCAGGGACTCGAGAGACTCGGCGACATATTTCTCGCCGTTGTATACCGGAAGGCCGATGGTGAGCCTGGGTGCGGTGCTCACTGCCCGTCGGCCTTACGCCCGGCTACGGGCAGGAACGGGATGACAGCGGATCGGGCGCAACGCCGGCCACCCGCGGCAGGGAGCCACATTTCTCCTCCGGATTCTGAAGCCAGATTCGGCGGGGCGGCGCATGAGCCGTCCCGGATCAGGGGATCTGCCACAGCGGGTGCGTGATACCTCCGCGGCGAACTTTGCTGGCGCGGCCACCCATCGTTTCCCGGCAGAGGTATCATCGCGCCCCGCGGGATCTCTAGTAGATGGTGGCGGAAGATACAAGCGGAAGCTGGAGGTGACCTAGCCGGATGAAAATCCTGCTTGTCCACAACCGCTACCGCTCGGGCGCTCCCAGCGGGGAGAACCGTGTCGTCGACCAGGAAGGCGAGGCGCTCGAAGCCCTGGGGCATGAGGTCATGCGGTTCGGCCGCAGCAGCGACGAGATCGAGCAATGGTCGCTAGCGAAGAAAGCGTCGCTTCCGGCCCGGACCATCTGGAGCCGCGAGACCGGCCGCGACCTGAAAGCGATGCTGCGCGGGCACCGCCCCGATGTCGTCCACGTCCACAACACGTTTCCCCTGCTCGGCGCGGCGGTGCTCTATGCTTGCCGCGATGCGCAGGTCCCCGTGGTGGCCACCATTCACAATTACAAGCTGGCGTGCGCCAACGGCACGTTCTTCCGCCGCGGGGCTGTTTGCCATGACTGTGCCGATGGCCTGCCCGTCCGGGCCGTCCTGCATGGCTGCTACCGGGGATCGCGTGCGGCCACCGCGCCGGTGGCACTAGGCATGAGCCTGCACCGGCAGGCATGGAGATCGCTGATATCGGCCTACATCTTCATCTCAGCCGCGCAGCGCGACCTGCTGCGGGGAGTGGACTTCGCGCCCGACCGCGTCTTCGTCAGGCACAACCTCATCCCCCGCCGCAGCAGGCCACGGACGGAGCAGACGCCCACCGTGGTCTACGCCGGACGGCTGGACGAGGCCAAGGGGGTCCGCCTGCTCATGGCGGGCTGGGACGGTTACCGCAAGAAGTCAGGTGAGCCGGCCTTGAACCTGATCATCGCGGGCTGGGGGCCTCTCGGGGACGAGGTGGCGGCCTGGGCGTCGGCCCGGCCTTCAGTTGACATGACCGGGATAGTCAGCAGCGACCGGTGCGCCGAACTTATCTCCCGCGCGCGTGCGGTCCTGCTGCCCTCCGCCTGGGAGGAAACGTTCGGCCTCGTGGCCGTCGAGGCGATGGCGGCGGGCGTCCCTCCCATCGCGGCGGGCCACGGGTCGTTCACCGAACTCATCACCCCAGGAGTCGACGGCGTGCTGTTCACCCCCGGCGACCCGGACGCGCTGGCGCTCGCCATTGCCGATGCCGAGCGGAACCCAGCGCAATACGGGGTGTACGGTGACCAGGCCCGCAAGACCTACGAGCAGCGGTTCGACCCGGACCGCAGCGTCGCGGAACTGCTCGGGATCTACCGCTTCGCGATCACGCACCCAGTCTGAACCTCACGGGAAGAACGTGAGGAAGGCGCCGGAATTGGTGACCGGGGGCGGCGGCGACGCCGACGTCGACGTCGGTGTTGGTGTCGGGCTCGGAGATGACGACGACGAACTGGGGGTGACCTCAATATCTACCCAGCGGTTCTCCCCGCCGTCATTGGTGTCCCACCCGTTGGGATACGTGGGGCTGGTGCCGCCCTGGTAGTAGCAGCTGTTCCCGCCCGGGGGGTTGGGCGCGCTCGCGTTGGCCGGGGAGAATATCGGCCCGCTGGTCATGCCGTTGGTGGCAGGCCCGGCCGCGCCGCCGTGCGAGCCGAAGTAGCCCCGCGACTCCATGTAGAACACCTGGCCGCCGCCGTAATAGACGGTCGCGATGTAGTTCCCGGCGGGCAGGGCGATGCCCGCGCTGGCGTAGGAATTGGCCACCCACCCGCTGGCCACCCCTCCGGTCCACGATGCCGTCAGATTGGTGCCGCTGACCAGGGCCTGGGTGGTGGCGTTCCAGATCTGGGTGCTGGCCGGCAGGGCCTGGGCGAACGGGGGGCTGTAAAACCAGATGTTGTCCACCGTGCAGGCCTCGGACAGGGTGAACTGGGTGCCCAGGGTCTGCGCGCCGGTGTCGATGGTGGCCTGAGTGGGGAACACCGTCGGGTAGTTCGGCCACAGCCGGTACGACCCGCTGTAGCCGACCGGAGCGGTGTCGCTGACCTGCAGGTCGATCCAGAAGTTCGAGGAACTCGAGCCTTGCGACGGCAGGGTCACGGACGGGTCGGTGCCCCCGGTGCCGAAGGCACCCTGGAACGAGCCGGCCGAGGTCGGACTGGGGGCCGAGGCGCCCTGGTCCGAGTAGGCGAATAGCGGCCCGTTCGTGATGCCGGAGGCGTAAGGCTCGCCCGAGCCGAATTGGCTGTTGGTGTCCGGGAAGCTGCCGCTGAATCCGGTGACGACCTCGTAGACGGCGGCGCCGACCCCGGCCACGTTACCGATGCTCAGCTGAAGCGGGGTCGCCAGCGGGATGTAGTTCCACTGTCCGGCGGTCAGGGTCCCTGAGGTGACCACGCTGCCGGACACCACGTTGCCGGTCCCGTTGCCGTCGACCTGCCACAGCGCGAACTTCTGCGGCGATGTCGACTGGCCGGCCGGGCACACCCACCACCAGTAGCCTTCGAACCAGCAGGCGCTGGTGACGCAGAACATGACCCCCGCCAGGAAGGAGCCCGAGTAGGACACCGGGCTGGACGGCCCGCTCACCGAAGGGAACAGCCGGTAGGTACCCATCAGCTGAATCCGTTCAGGAACGCGGCGAGCAGCCAGGTGCCCTTGGCCGCGTTGTAGACAAAGCCGAGCAGGTCGGTCTGCCCCGCCGTCGTGGGCTGCGCCAGGCCGGGTGAGAACTCATAGGCGCTGGCCCAGGCGAGCGTGAACGACCCGCCGGAACCCTGCGTCACCTGAAAGATAATCTGCTGCCCGTCCGCCGGGTTGGCCGGGTTGCCCATGGTCCGGTTCCCGGCGATGGTCACGCGGAAGTCATTGCCCTGGGAGGCATCCACCGCGATCGTGGCCGCATCGGCCAGGTTCACCACCGCCGGTGCCAGCGCTCCGGACTCCACCGTCGTGGCGGCCGACGCCGGAGCGGCGATGGCGGCCGTCAGCACGGCTCCCCCCGCCCCGGCGGCAGCCACCCCCATGGCACCCTTGACGATCTTCCTCCGGCTCATGAGCCGACCTGAAGAATCCTGAGCTTGCTGGCGAGTCGAGGCTTGCCCGCTCATGGTGCCTCACCTTCCCTCGCAGGAGCCTCACGTGGC
>JBEKGC010000239.1:0-16296 GCA_050013055.1 Streptosporangiaceae bacterium | reverse complement strand
GGCAGCGAGTAGGTCGCCCGCTCACCGACCTTCTTGCCCGAGATGGCGGCGCCCAGCGGGGAGCGAGGCGAGTAGACATCGATCGGCGAGCCGCTCTCCTCCCGGGAGGCGAGCAGGAACGTCACCTCGTCGTCGTCCTTGACGAACCTGATGGTCACGGTCATGCCCGGGCCGACCACGCCATCGGTCCGCGGCGGCCCGCCCACCCTGGCGTTTTCCAGGATGTGCTGGAGGGTGATGATCCGCGCCTCGATCTGGCCCTGCTCGTCCTTGGCCGCGTGGTAACCACCGTTCTCCTTCAGGTCGCCTTCGTCGCGGGCGGCTTCGATCTTCTTCGCTATATCTACGCGCCCGGGCCCTGAAAGGTGGTCAAGCTCGGCCTTGAGCCGGTCGTACGCCTCCTGAGTCAACCAGGTGACGGTATCGTCGCGCGTCTCAGTCACGGGCACTCCTTGGTACTGCGCAGGACGTCAAGTCCGCGGGACCGTGGTCGGTCCTCGGGGGTTAATCTCTCTGAGGCTAACTAGCGTCGGTGACTTGGGCGCTGGAGTCAAATGGGAGATCCGCGCCACGCCGTGGAACGGGGAATGTCGAGCACGTAAACGGGTGTTGGCCGCACTGAGGGTTTATACGAGGGAGGCCGCTGTTGCCAAGCCAGGTTCGGCTGATGGCCGTGCACGCGCACCCGGACGACGAGTCGAGCAAGGGCGCCGCGACGATGGCGCGCTATGTCCGCGACGGCACGCAGGTGCTGGTCGCCACCATGACCGGCGGGGAACGCGGCGACATCTTGAACCCCGCCATGGACCGCCCGGAGATCAGGGCCGACATCACCGGCGTCCGGCGGGCGGAAATGGCGCGAGCCAGGGAAATCCTCGGCGTCGAGCAGCGCTTCCTCGGCTTCGTCGACTCCGGCCTGCCCGAGGGCGACCCGAAGCCGCCGCTGCCGCCCGGCTGCTTCGCGCTCACCGAGGTGGCGCAGGCGACCGAGCCGCTGGTGCGGGCCATCCGCGAGTTCAGGCCGCACGTGATGCTCACCTACGACGAAAAGGGCGGCTACCCGCACCCCGACCACATCATGAGCCACACGGTCAGCGTGGCGGCGTTCGAGGCCGCCGCCGATCCGGACGCGTACCCGGACGCGGGGGAGCCGTGGCAGCCGCTCAAGCTGTACTACTTCGTGTCCTTTCACCAGGCGAAGTTCGTCGCCCTGCACGAGGAGATGATCCGCCGCGGCCTGGAGTCGCCGTACACGAAGATTTTCGAGGAATGGGCCGAGCGGGCCAAGCGGCGCGGCGACGACGGGCCCGAGCTTGAGATCACCACCCAGGTCCCGTGCGGTGACTTCTTCGAGGTCAGGGACCAGGCCCTGAAGGCTCACGCCACCCAGGTCGACCCGGACGGCTTCTGGTTCCGCTGCCCGATCGACGTGCAGCGAGCCGCCTGGCCGACGGAGGACTATCATCTGGCTAGGTCGGTGGTCGACACCGACCTCCCCGAGGACGACCTGTTCGCGGGAGTCCGGGAGAGGGTGAGCCTGTGATGCTGGTCGTGCTCGCAGCGACCTCCTCGTCCGTCAACAACGTCGAGCCAGGGGCGCTCGGCTTCCTCGTGGTGGCCGGCATCGGGGTCGCGCTCGTCTTCCTGCTTCGCTCCATGAACAAGCAGTTCCGCAAGATCACCCCGGATCCCTCCGCCGCCCCTGGCGAAGCCACCGCTCAAGCCGAGGAACCCGCCGCCGGCCCCAGCATCCCCAGCTAGCTCACCCCGCCCGATCGGCCCCGCTCGCGAACCACCACGATGGTCCATCGTGGTTGTCATAGCAACAACAACGGTCCATCGTTGTGGTCGTCAGGCGCGGGGCTGCGGCGGCTGGAAGTGGCGCGAAGGTCATCTGTCTTCCGCTTTTGCTGTTACCGTCCAGAAACTGACGGACCCTGGGGTTAGAGTCGCGCTGAAGGGGCTTAGGGTGCCCCGCGGGTGAGCGAGGAGCACAGCACGAGCGACGAGGGAAGGCGGCGCCTGGCAGGCGCCCCGGAAGCGCGGGACGGCGAAGCGCGGGACGGCGAAGCGCGGGACGGCGAAGCGCGGGACGGCGAAGCGCGAGGGTACACAATTCACGGGATCTGGGCGCGGGGAGCGCTCTGCCTGTGGGCGGAGGACCCGCGGCGGTACCGGGCGGCGGGGTTCGCCCGGGGTGGCGCGCCGCGGGCCGCCCGGCCGCATCCGTTCGCCTGCCCGGCGGCCGAGCTGGCCGACGTGCTCGCCGGGCTGTGCTGGCCTGGCCCGGACGCCGTCCGGAAGGCCGTCGATGACGAGCTGACGCTGCAGCTGCCCTCGGCTGGGCGGGCACCGCTCGCCTCGCCCGAGCTGAACCAGCTGAGTCCGGCGTCGGCGAGCCCGGTCCGGCCGGGACCGGTGGGCCGGGTGGCGCTGGCCAGCTGGCGAGTGCCTGTGCTCGTTTTCGATCCGGCTGCCGCGGTTGAGCTGCTCGGCGAGTTCAGCCACCTCGATGAGCCCGCGGCCGGGGCGGGCGGATCGCTGCCTTACCTGGCGGCCGTGGCCCGCTTTGCCGCTGATCTGGCCGTCCGCGGGCGGGTGCTGCCTGTCCTGGTCGCCGAGGGCGGGACCTACGCCGCCCGGTGGCGCCCGGTCCTTGGCGGCGCCGACGGCCAGCGGGGGCGCGACCTGGCCGCGGCGATGCCTCCGTCGTGCCGGGCTGGCGGGTCCGGCCCGGCGGACGGGGACGCGGGTGGCCAGCTACCCGGGCCGGTGCTGGCGGACGCGCTCTCCTGGCTCGCCGACGCCGCGGCGCGCTCCCGGTTGCCCGCTGCGCTGCTGACCGCGCGGCGCGGCCGCAGCCCGGCTCGGATTCCGATCGCCGAACGGTTCGTGGTTTCCCTCACCACGACCGATGCCCGCATCGACGTGGCGACGCCGCAGGACCAGGCGGAGGCGGAGCAGCTGGCCGCGGAGCTTGCCGCCTGGCTGGACGCCGCGCGGATACCGGCGGGTCCGGTCCGGACCTGTTTCCGGCTGGCCGAGCCCGCCGAGCCCGCCGGGCCCGCGGAGCCTACTGGGCCCGCGGAGCCTGCTGGGGCCGGACCGGACCTGTGGCGGGTGGAGTTCGCGTTGCAGTCCGCCGATGATCCCAGCCTGATGATCTCCGCCGCGGATGCGTGGGCGGGTCACGGCGCGGGGTTCCTTGGCCGGCCGGGGCCGGCCGCCGGGTCCGGCCGGCCGGCCGGACCCGGCGGCCCTGACCTGGTGGAGGAGCTGCTGGCTGGCCTCGGGGCCGCCGCCCGGCTGTTCGGCGAGCTCGAGGGCGCGCTGCGCGAGGCGGCCCCGGCCATGGTGGAGCTGGACACGGCGGGTGCGTTCCGGTTCCTGTCGCAGACCGCACCGCTGCTTTCCGGAGCCGGGTTCGGCGTGCTGCTGCCCGACTGGGTCCGCAAGGCCCGCCTGGGGCTCAAGCTGACCACCCGGTCCCGGGCGTCGGCCGGCCCGGCCGCCACCGAATCCAGGTTCGGCCTGGCCGACCTGGTGGACTTCAGGTACGAGGTGGCCGTCGGTGATGAGGCGCTCGATCCAGCCGAGCTGGCCGAGCTGGCCCGGCTCAAGGTCCCGCTGGTCCGGGTGCGCGGCCAGTGGGTGGAGCTCGACGAGGCGCATCTGGCGGCCGCGCTGCGTTTCCTCGAGCGGAATCAGGCCGGGACGATGACCGCGGCGCAGGCGCTCGCGGTCGGCCTGAACGGCCCGGACGATGCGCTTCCCCTGGTCGGCGTGGACGCCGACGGCTGGCTGGGCGACCTGCTTTCCGGCCAGGCGGACCGGCGGCTGCGGCCGATGACCACCCCGGCGGGCTTCACCGGCCAGCTGCGGCCCTACCAGGAACGGGGGCTGTCCTGGCTGTCTTTCCTGGGCGGCCTCGGCCTCGGCGGCATCCTGGCCGACGACATGGGCCTGGGCAAGACCATCCAGCTGCTGTCACTGCTGGCGGATCAGTCGGCGGCCCCGGACGGATCGTCCCTGGCCGGGCCGACGCTGCTGGTCTGCCCGATGTCGCTGGTCGGCAACTGGCAGCGGGAGGCGGCCAAGTTCACCCCGGGCTTGCGGGTGCACGTCCACCACGGCGCGGACCGGCTGGACGCCGACGCCCTGTCCGCCGCGCTGGCCGACGTCGACCTGGTCATCACCAGCTACGGGGTGGCCACCAGGGACCGGGCCGCGCTCAGCCAGCTGACCTGGGCCCGGGTGGTCTGCGACGAAGCGCAGAACATCAAGAATCACGCCACCAGGCAGGCCCGGGCGGTGCGCGCCCTGCCGGCCACCGCCAGGATCGCGCTCACCGGGACGCCGGTGGAGAACCGGCTGTCCGACTTGTGGGCGATCATGGAGTTCACCAATCCCGGACTGCTCGGGACGGCCGAGAAGTTCCGGGAGAGGTACACGCTCCCGGTCGAGCGGCACGGCTCGGCGCAAGCCGCGCAGGCGCTGAAACGCCTCACCCAGCCGTTCGTGCTCCGCCGCCTGAAGACGGACAAGACGATCATCTCCGACTTGCCGGACAAACAGGAGATGAAGGTGTGGTGCAACCTCACCCCGGAGCAGGCGAGCCTGTACGCGGCCACGGTCGCCGACATGCTCAGCCGGATCGAGGACGCGGCCGACGACATCAGCCGCCGCGGCTTGGTGCTGGCCACCATGGCCAAGCTCAAGCAGGTGTGCAACCATCCCGCCCACCTGCTCGGCGACGGCTCCCGGCTGCCGGGCCGGTCCGGCAAGCTGGCCCGGCTTGAGGAGATCTGCGACGAGATCATGGCCGACGGGGACAAGGCGCTGTGCTTCACGCAGTACGCCGAATTCGGCCGGATGCTCCAGCCGCACCTGGCGGCCCGGCTGGGCTGTCCCGTGCTGTTCCTGCACGGCGGCACGACCGCCAAGCAGCGGGACGCGATGGTCGTCAGGTTCGCCGAGCTCGACGAGCCCGCGCTGTTCCTGCTTTCGCTCAAGGCCGGGGGGACCGGGCTGAACCTGACCGCCGCCAGCCATGTGATCCACATTGACCGGTGGTGGAACCCGGCGGTGGAAGATCAGGCCACCGACCGCGCGTTCCGCATCGGCCAGCGGCGGAACGTGCAGGTGCGCAAGTTCGTCTGCGTCGGCACCCTGGAGGAGCGGATCGACGCCATGATCGAGGAGAAAAAGGCCCTGGCCGAGCGCATCGTCGGCACCGGCGAAAGCTGGCTCACCGAGCTGTCGGTCGACGACCTGCGGTCCGTCCTGACCCTGTCCCCTGATGCGGTGAGCGAATGACCGGGCCGTGGGAACAGTGGCCGCCGGCCCGGCCGATCCGGGTGGACGGCGGGATCAAGGCGAGAAGCAAGCGGGGCGCGATCGGCGAGCGGTGGTGGTCCCAGCGGTTCATCAGCGTGCTTGAGTCGTACGGCATGAGTAGCCGGCTGGCCCGGGGCCGCAGCTACGCCCGAGCGGGTCAGGTGCTCGACTTCGAGCTGTTGCAGGGGAAGGTCACGGCCCGGGTGCAGGGCTCACGGGTGCGGCCTTACCAAGTCCGTATCGGGGTGCTGCCGCTGACCACCGCGCAGTGGCGCCGGGTGCAGAAACGGCTGGCCAGCCAGGCGCTGTTCCGGGCCAAGCTGCTCGCGGGCGAGATGCCGCACGAGATCGAGGCGGTGTTCGACGACTGCGGCACGCCGTTGTTTCCCCGCGTCGCCGGCGACCTGGACATGCGGTGCAGCTGCCCGGACTGGGGCGTGCCGTGCAAGCATCTCGCCGCCGTCTGTTACGTCCTGGCCGAGGAGTTCGACCGGGACCCGTTCGCCGTGCTGGCCTGGCGCGGTAAGGGCCGCGACGAGCTGCTCGCGGCGCTGCGGCAGGTCCAGGCCGAAGCTCCGGGCCTGGCGGCGCCGCCGTCCCCGGCTGCCCTCGACGTGCCGGCCCGGCCGCTGGCCGAATGCCTGGAGTCGTTCTGGTCAGCTGGGTTGAGCCCGGCCCGGCTGCGGGCGCTGGCCACCGCGCCCGCTCCGGCCGCGCCCGACCTGCTGCTGCGCATGTTTCCCGCGCCGCCGGTCAAGGTCAGGGGAAAGGAGCTGGCTGAGGTGCTGACGCCCGCCTACCACCGGCTGGCCGCCGATGACGGGCAGGCTGCGCCCGGCCCGGCCTAGCCGGGCGTCTCGTCGGACGTCCCCACCAGCCCAGCGGGGTCAGCCGCTCCTGGTCATCTATCGCGCCCAGGGCCTGCCATAGCACCGTGACGGGCAGGAACAGTTCCTCCATGCCGAGCTCGTCGAATTCCTCGTCAACGTCATCGTCCATGCCGGCGAATTCGACGTCGTCCTCGTCCTCGTCTCGCGCACCGTCGTCGGGGTCGTAATCGCGCACGTAAGCCGCGAGGTCCTCGGCCGACGCCGAGGTGCCGGGGCCGCCTGCGGTGAGCGCGGTAATGACCGCGAGCCAGTCGAAATGATCAATGACGCAGATGGCGGCGATGGCGCTGTCCATCTCATGCGGCTCGCTGCGGGCCGTACCGGGGGCGCCCCAGTCGTCGGATCCCTGCGGCGACGCCACGCCCGCGGCCAGGCTCAGCCACAGCTCGTCGTCGTCGGCCGGCAAGTCCTTGGCGCGCACCCCGCCGCATTCGATCAGCAGCTGGCCGGGCCAGCCGGGCTTGGCGATGAGCTCGCGCAGCCGGGCGCTGGCCAGGCGCAGGTCCTCGTCGGGGCGCGGACGGTCACCGACCTGGTCGAGCAGCGCCTGCATCGCGGCCAGCGCCTCGGCGTCGGCGGCGTCCCATTCGGCCAGGAACTCCTCATCCTTCTCGTCGAGCAGCGCGTCCATCGGCACCCGGCCGTCGGGCAGGACCGAGGTCATCCACCGCTCCTGCAGCTCGATGTAGTCACGGCAGGCGACCTGGTCGGCCGTGGCCAGCTGATCAGGGTCGATAGCCCCGGCGGCCAGCTCCTCCTCCAGGTAGCTGACCAGCCGGGTATGCATCTCCGCGGCCAGCTGGCTGCGCTCGGACTGGTCATCCCAGACGTGCAGGCCGATGATCCCGTTCGGCTCGGTCCCGGTGGCTTCCAGCCAGGTCCGGACGTCGCCGACGGTGGCCTCGCCGTCGGCGATCTGCTGCAGGATGGCTTCCGCGGACGACCAGAACACCGCGGACAGCGGATTAGCGGCCGCGAGCATCCCGCGGCGGATGCCGGGCAGCGAGGCCAGGGCGTCCTCCGATGGCACGCTGAGCAGCGCAAGGGCTACATCACGCCTGGTCAATTCGTTAAGCGGTCGGTTAGCCAGGTCGGCCACGCGATCGGCTTCAAGGGTCACCTCTCGCAGCGTACGCCGTCTCGCCGCCATCCGCTGCAGGCCTGCCGGTAAGGTTCCCGGTCGGCCGCCGGTCAGAGCAGTTCCCGGCCGCCGAGGTAGGGCTGGAGCGCGGCCGGCACCTCGACCTGAGCCGCTGCGGTCTGGTAGTTCTCCACCAGCGCGGCGAGCAAGCGCGGCGTGGCCACGGCCGTGTTGTTCAGGGTGTAGGCGAACCGCACCGTGCCATCCGCGTCGCGGTAGCGGATGTTGGCCCGCCGGGCCTGCCAGTCGTGCAGGGACGAGCAGCTGTGCGTCTCGCGGTAGGTGCCGAGCGACGGCATCCAGGTGTTGATGTCGTTCATCCGGTACTTGCCCGCGCCCATGTCGCCGGTGGAGCATTCCATCACCTGATAGGCCAGCCCGAGACCCTGCAGCAGTTGCTCGGCGGTAGCGAGCAGCTCGGCGTGCCAGCGGTCGGACTCGGCCGGATCGGCCGCGCAGATGACGAACTGCTCGACCTTCTCGAACTGGTGCACCCGCAGCAGCCCGCGCACGTCCCGGCCGGCGCTGCCGGCTTCCCGCCGGAAGCACGGTGAGATCCCGGCGTACCGCACCGGGAGCCGCTTGCGGTCGAGGATCTCGTCGCTGTGAAAGCCGACAAGCGCCACTTCCGCGGTACCCGCGAGGTACAGGTCGTCGGCGGTGATCGCGTAGGTTTCCTCCCGGTGCGCGGGAAACTGGCCGGTCCCCGTCAGCGCTTCCTCCCGGACCAGGGACGGGACGGAGACCAGCGTGAAATCCTTGGCCGCCAGGAGGTCCAGGGCGAAGGAGTGCACCGCGCGCTCGAGCAGGACCATGTCCGCCATCAGCGCGTAGGCGCGTTCCCCCGCGACCTTGCGGGCCCGGGCGAAGTCGGCCCAGCCGCGTTTTTCGCACAGCTCGACGTGGTCCAGCGGCTTGAATCCGAACTCCGGTGGCGTACCGACGGTTCTGATGACCACGTTCGCGGCCTCATCCGGCCCGATCGGAGCACCTTCCCACGGGATCATGGGCGTCAGCAGGAGCTGGCTTTGCAGCTTCTGCGTCGTGGTGGCCAGCTGATCGCGGAGGGTCTTGAGCTGGATCTCGAGCTCTTCGTGCTCGGCCCGCAGCTCGGCCCGGCGGGCGTCATCGGCCTTGGCGAATTCCTTCGCTGAGCTCTTCCTGCGGGCCTGGGCCTGGTCCAGTTCGTGCTGGAGCGCGCGGGTGGTCTTGTCCAGCTGGATCAGCTCGTCCACGTCCAGGTCGATCCCCTTGACCTGGACGGCCGCCTTCACCGCGTCCGGATTGTCCCTTATCTGTCGCCTGTCCAGCATGAGTGTGCCAAGCCCTCGTTCGGATTGGAATAGCCTGCCTGCCCCGCCACAAAACGCTACCAGCAGCGCCCGCCGCGCCGCCCAGACATGATCCCGCCGGGGCGCCGGCTACGGTGATGACGCCGGTGACGAGGAGAAGGTAGAAGGCCGCATGCTGCTGACCAACCATGTCCTGTCCGGCGCGCTGATCGGCGCGCTGGTCCGGCGCCCGGTGCCGGCCTTCGCGGTCGGCGTGGCTTCGCACTTCGTCCTGGACACGATGCCGCACTGGGGTGACTGGGGAAGCCGGCGCCGGTTTCTCCGGGTGGCGGTGCCCGATGGGCTCATCGGCCTGGCCACGATGGGAGCCTTCGCGGCGATATCGCCGCCCGCCCGGCGGCTGGCCGTGGTGGCCGGCATGGCCGGGGCCGCGCTGCCCGACCTGGACAAGCCCACCATGTTGTGGTTCGGCTGGTCGCCGTGGCCCGGGCCGGTCGACCGCTTTCACGGCCGGATCCAGCATGAGGCGCCGCGCCGGGCCCACATCGAGCTGATGGCGGCCGGAGCCTTCGCGTGCGCCGCCCTGATCGCTGTCCGCCGCCCTGATCGCGGCGGCCGAGTAAAGTAGCCAGGCAGCCCGCGAGCAGACGGCTGCGAATCGGAGCCCGCTCGAGGAGACCGAGATGAACCAGCCGGTTACTGTGCCTGAAGTGCTCTCGGCGGACCTTCCGGCCGGGATATTCCTGCTGGACGTACGCGAAGACGACGAATGGACCGCCGGGCACGCTCCCGACGCGGTGCACATCCGGCTCGGCGACCTCGGCCTGCGGGCCGGCGAGCTGCCGCGTGACCGCGAGGTGTACGTGATCTGCCGCAGCGGCGCCAGGTCGGCCTACGCCGCCCAGACGCTGGTCGGCGGCGGGCTCAGCACGGTCAACGTGGCCGACGGCATGACCGGCTGGGCCGTCGCGGGCCGTCCGATGATCAGCGAGGACGGCGCGGAGCCTTACGTCGCCTAGCCGCCCGCCGCGGCGCCCGCCGGCCGGGGCGGATCAGCTGCCGCCCGCCGCCAGGGCCAGCGGCAGGGCGGCGGAGGCGCCCGCCTCGCGAAGCAGCCTGACGGCGACCGTCATCGTCCATCCGGTCTCGATCCGGTCATCGACGACAAGCACCGGGCCGTCCAGCCCGGCGAGGGCGGCGCGAACCTCGGCGGGTACCTCGAACGCGCGCCACAGCGAGCTCAGCCGCTGCGCGCTGTTGTGCCGGCGCGGGCCGGGCCCCGCGCCGTCGGCGTAGGCAAGCGCACCCAGGTAGGGCAGCCGTCCCAGGCCGGCGATCTGCTGGCCGAGACTGGTGATCAGCCGCGGCCTGGTCCGCGACGGCAGGGTCAGCACGGCGGCCGGCCGGTTGGCCCAGTCCCAGGCGGCCAGGACCTTGACCATCGCGTCGACGAGCGGCCCGGTGACCGGCTCGTCGGGTGCGCCCTCGGCCAGCATGGCCCGCAGGGTGGTGCCCCAGCCGATGTCGGTGAGCCTGCCGAGGGCCCGGCCGGGCTCGGCGACCAGGCCAGCCGGGATCTTCCCGCTGACCTCCAGGCCGAGCGCCTTCATCCCGGTCGGCCACATCCGCCGCGGCTCGATGTCCACGCCGGGGCGGAGCAGGCGGTCGCGCGCCGCGGCCGCGCTGGCCTCGGGCACGTCGGCCCGGCCGCGCTGGCCGGTGCAGTTGTCGCAGCGCCCGCACGGCGCCGCGTCCGGGTCGTCGAGCTGCCGGCGCAGGTACTCCATCCGGCAGCCGTCCGTCGCCTGGTAGCCGAGCATCGCCTCCCGTTCGCGGGCGCGTTCCGCGGCGACCCGCTCGTAGCGTTCCGCGTCGTAGTGCCAGGGCTGGCCGGTTGACGTCCAGCCACCGCTGACGCGCCGCACGGCACCGTCCACGTCGAGCACCTTGAGCATGGATTCCAGCCGGCCGCGGGACAAGTCGACGTAGCTCTCGAGCGCGGCGGTGGAGAGCGGCCGGCCCGCCTCGGCCAGGGTCGCGAGGGCGGCCCTGACCTGCCGCTCCGGCGGGAAGGCGAGCGAGGCGAAATAGGCCCAGATGTCCCGGTCCTCGCGACCCGGCAGCAAGATCACCTCAGCCCGTTCCACTCCCCTTCCGGCCCGGCCGATCTGCTGGTAGTACGCGACCGGTGACTGCGGTGCGCCCAGGTGCACCACGAAGCCGAGGTCGGGCTTGTCGAAGCCCATCCCGAGCGCACTGGTGGCGACCAGCGCCTTGACCCGGTTGGCCAGCAGGTCGTCTTCGGCTTGCAACCGATCGGCCTGCTCGTCCCGGCCGCTGTAGGCCGCCACCGGCATCCCCCCCTCGCGCAGGAACGCGGCGGTCTCCTGCGCCGCCGCGACCGTCAGCGTGTAGACGATGCCAGATCCCGGCAGCTCGCCCAGCCGGGCGGCGAGCCAGCCGAGCCGCTGGTGCGCGGTGGGCAGCGTCACCACCGCCAGCCGCAGCGAGTCCCGGTCGAGCGGGCCCCTGAGCACGAGCGTCTCGCCCTGGCCGCCGGTGCCGAGTTGCTCCGCGACGTCCCTGGTCACCCGGGAGTTGGCGGTCGCGGTGGTGGCCAGGACCGGGATGCCGGCCGGCAGCCGAGCGAGCAGCGTGCGCAGCCGGCGGTAGTCGGGCCGGAAGTCGTGCCCCCAGTCCGAGATGCAGTGCGCCTCGTCGATCACCACCAGGCCGGCCGTCCGGCTGAGCTCAGGCAGCACCTGGTCACGGAAGGACGGGTTGTTCAGCCGCTCCGGGCTGACCAGCAGCACATCCACCTGGCCGTCGGCGACCTCGGCGTACAGAGCCGCCCAGTCCTGCGGGTTAGCCGAGTTGATCGTGCGCGCGCGGATGCCGGCCCGGGCGGCCGCCTCGACCTGATTGCGCATCAGCGCGAGCAGCGGGGACACGATCACGGTCGGGCCGGCGCCGCGGGCCCGGAGCAGCGCGGTGGCGATGAAGTAGACCGCCGACTTGCCCCAGCCCGTCCGCTGCACCACCAGCGCGCGCTGCCCGCGCGCCACCAGGGCGTAGATCGCCGTCCACTGGTCCTCACGCAGCTGGGCGTGCTCGCCGGCCAGCGCCCGGAGGTACTTTTCCGCTTCGCCCCGCAGCTCTGCTTCACCCTGCTCTCCGGCCTGGTCCGGTCCTGGTCCGTCATCGGTGGTCATGGGTTCCTTGCCGGAATAATAGATATTAGTGCAGGTCACAGACCCGCCAGGTAGAATAGAGTCAGGCAAAAGTCAGGAGCCCGGAAATGCCGCACAGGGCCAGCACAGTACAGAATACGCTCGTCCAAGCGACGATCTTCAAGAAGTGCGACCGCACGAACCACAAGCCCGACAGCAACAAGTCGTGCACCGCCGGGACGTGTCAGCACACGTGCGAGGCCCGCCAGGTCCCGGACTGCCCCCACAAGTGGACCGTTCGCTATTCGGTGAACTCACGGCAGCGCGAGCAGTCGTTCAGCGCGCTCACCGAGGCACAGACATTCCAGCTCACGCTATCGACGGGCAAGCAGACCCAAGGCGCGATGTTCGTTGACCCCCGCGCGGGAATAGTGGAATTCCTGCCGCTGTGCGACACCTACATAGAAGGCATGGCGAAGGCCGGCGCCAGGAGCAGGGCCATCTACCGGAGCAACTTCGCCAACCCCGCCGTGACGAAGGTCTTGCAGGGCAAGAGCGTGCTTGACGTGGCGAGGATGGACGCCGAGGTTAAGCACCTGCTGAACAAGACGCTGGGCAGCTACAGCGACGACTACCGGGGCAACATCCGCCGCATCATCACCGGCACCCTGGATGAGTGCGTGAGGCGGGGCACCCTTCCCCGCCACACGCTGACCGGTATCGAGCTAGCCCCCCGCATCGTGACCGCCGAGCAGTACGAGCGGGAAGCCCGCCCCCGTGTGTTCGTGTCCGATGACACAGTGCGGATGCTGGCAGATGGCCTTACCGTCAAGACCGGCACCAAGCGCGGCCCGCGTACCCGCATCATCCCCGGCCTGGGTATTGCCCCGTGGCTACAGCGCACGATGGGGCTGAGGATCAGGGAGGCCCTAAGCGTCCGCAAGGCCGATTTCAGGACGCGCACAGACGGAACCCGCTACCTGCACCTATGCTGGCAGGCCAGCGAGAACGGCCAGGAGCTAGAGCCGTTGAAGCACCGCAAGGCCGGAGATTTCCGTGACGTTCCCGTTCCCGACATGGTGTGGGACATGGTTGCGGAGCTACCAGACGGCCCGCTGTGCCCCGGCCCGAACGGCACCCCGTACATGCCCTACAACACGGTAGTAAACAGGTTCGGCCGGATACTGGAATACCTCCAGATCAGCGGCGTGCACACCCATTCCCTACGTCACCAGTTCGCCAGCGAGGCCCTAGAGGCCGACCCTCGCGAGCTTGCGAACGTCTCCCAGGTCCTAGGGCACGACAGCATCGCGACGACGCTACGGTTCTACATCCACGCCAGCGCCAACGCCGAGCAGCGGATAGGCGCAATGATGAACGCCCGGTGGACCAGCACGCCCGCCCCGGCCACGGCCACGCCGACGAGCAGGGCAGCGCGCACCCGCACGATACCGCCAGCGAGCGCAGCCCCGGCCAGCAATACAGCCTAGCCAGCGCCGACGACGACCACCAGGGCGATAACCAGGCAGCAGCCAGGAACGGGAGGCAGCACCAGGACCAGGAACAGCGCCGCAGCCGTCACGGCCCCCGCCGGCATCGCGCCGAACGGGGCCAGGACGGAAGTGCCTCCATGGCCGCCGTCCCGCTAGCCCCCACCCACCGCCCCTCCCGGCTACGCCGGGACGCGCCAACCCCAGGCGCGTAAAGCAAGTTCACGGGCAGGGAAAAAGGCGCTACGCGCTCATTCCCTGCCCGGGGGGAAACCCCAAAGCCCTTTCCCCCCGGCCCCCCCTTCCCACCCGAGGTCGCTCCGCTCCCCGAAAAGTCCGGCCCGTAAGAAAAAAGGCGCGCTGTGCGCCCTCACCCCAAAAAACGGGCGACCCTCCCCGCACCACCAGGCCGCCGCCGCGCGGATGCCCGCGATGCCTGGGTTTGGCATCGCGGGCATTACCAATTCACCGGGAAAGGCACGCCGCCGCCCGGAAGAGAGCCGCCAGTCGCCGCGCACGCCCCGCACCAACCCCGCACAGCGCTCGGAACGCGAACCACGCCCTTGTGTGCCCCTCAAACGTTCGAAAAATACGCCCCTTGCAGGGTCGGGGTGGCTGGTTGGTCTACGTTCCATGTCCACCGACCTCACTCCCTCACAAAGCAGAGAGAGCGAGGTCGGCAAACACTACTCTCCAACCCACCAGCCACCCAAAAGCAAAAGCAAAATCAAGGTCAAGGTCAAGGTCAAGGTCAAGGTCAAGGTCAAGGTCAAGGTCAAGGTCAAGGTCAAGGTCAAGGTCAAGGTCAAGGTCAAAACCATCACCGGTACGGGAGCAGCAAAAAGCGCGCGTCAGACCAAGCTGCGGTACAGAAGCGGCAAAGAGCGCAGGTTAAACCAGCTAGTGGCGAAGACGACAGCAAAACGGAACAGGTTGAACCTGCGCGGGGAAAGACGCCTGCAAACCGTCTGCGTTTAAACACCGGGATGCGCGGGAATCCGGGGCATAACAAAGCGGGCAGCCCCTTACGAGGCTGCCCCCACCCTCACGCGCAGCTAACGCTACGACGCCCGGACCTCAGCCAGCAGCGCCCGCCACGCACCAGCAGAGACCGCCAGCACCGCGCCCGCCCGGTCAGCGGTGTCCCGCACCACGACCCCGGACACGGCGGTGCCGACCTCTACGCACTGCCCTCCGTTGCCACCGCTGTAAGTGCTCTTGCGCCAGTTGGCGCTATCTTGTTCCATAGTTCCTCAGCCATCCTTGCGATCATGTCCCGTGAGTCCCCGCCAGGCATGGACTCATGCTGTAGCGCCCTGAATCGTAGCGCCACCTTCCTGACGGTCGCCGGGTCTTCCGACGGCCCGCCATCCGCAATGTCCTCCAAGTTCACGATACGCGGCATGCCGTCCCGCTCCACAACCGTGAACGCCCCCAGCAGCCCGACGTGCCACCGTTCGCGATAAGGGATCACGGCGAGCGACACATGCGGCAACTGCGAGACCTCCAGTGCGTACATGCACTGCTCGTACATCACAGCGGCGTCCGCGACAGGCCGCCGCAGCGCGGCCTCATCGACCAGCGCCCACAGCCTCGGCGGCTGAGGCTCCCCACGGGTCAGCACTTCCTGTCGCGTCAGCCGGCCTGCGACCCGCCGCTCGACCTCATCGGCCGTGATGTTCGGCCACGCGGACAGAACTGCCCGCATGTACCGATCGGTCTGGATCAGTCCGGGGAAGACCGAGTGCTCGTAGATGTACAGGTCGTGCGCGGTCGCCTCATGCGCCGGGAAGTTCTTGAACGCATCAGAGTACGCGTCGGCCCGGATCACCCTCCCCTTGGCCGCGAACACGTCGTCCAGGCCGAACGCGCGGTCGAACGCCTCCCCGTGCTGGACGGCAGGCCACCGCTTGAATGCCATGATCTCGGAGATCAACGACGCGCTGTATCTACTCTCCCGCGCGAGGTCCGCCTTCTTCCACCCGAGCGTATCGAGCATCTTCTCCAGGTTCCTGACGAAGCTCTGGCAACGCTCGTCATCAAACGGGGACCCGTCCACGCCTTCACGCCCTTCACGCCGCTTCACGCGGCAAGGCCCGACATTCACACATCGCCGCTACGCCTTCGAGGTAAGTCGTCACTCATGGCAAACGGTACGCCGCGCACCTGATGCTTACTACACGTTCCCCCGGACAGTCCCCGCCCAGTCCTCCAAGAAGTTCCGAAGCCGGGCAGGCCCATCCGGGGGAGCGCCCCGGCCACCGCACCACGGAAGGAGGCCCCGATGGACAGCGCCACCGACGCACCCGGACTCGAAGCCATCGTACGGTTCTGGGGCCACGCCTACACCTTCAGCCACGACACCGGCACCTGCCCCGGCAACCCCTACGCCGCCCGCCGCAGGGACGGGCAAGGGACCATCCGCGCCGCCACCCCGGCCCTCCTGCTGGACGCCATCAAAGACGACGCCGCAGCGCGCCCCCTCACCACCGGAGACGCGGCATGACCAGCGCGCCCGCCCGCGCCGCCGCGTCCCTGCCCGCCCGCACCGGCCGCACCCGCCCCGGACCCGGCACCCGGCAGACCAGCCTCACACTCGGACCCCTCACCACCGCCCCCGGCACCGCACGCGGCACCCTCCACACCACCCTGACCCTGTGGGGACTCACCCACCTCAGCGACGACGCCGAAGCCATCACCAGCGAACTCGTCACCAACGCCATCACCGCCAGCCACGCCGCAGCACCCCCCGGCACCCAACCCCGACCCATCACCCTCCACATCACCGCCCGCGACCACGAACTCTGCATCCGCATCTGGGACCCCGACCCCACCCCGCCGCCCCTCCACCAGCCGCCACCCGGCCCCCTCACCGAACACGGCCGGGGACTGCTCATCGTCACCGCCCTCAGCCACCAATGGGGAACCCACCCCGCCCCCAACGGCGGCAAATACACCTGGGCCACCCTCCGCACC
>JBEKGC010000238.1:0-12249 GCA_050013055.1 Streptosporangiaceae bacterium | reverse complement strand
GCAGACCGCCGGGGCGCCGTCGCATCGGGTGTCGTGGGGGTGGTGTTCGCAGCCGGCTTCGCCGGGATCGCGACCGGCGCGGCCAGCGAGGCGATCAACCTCGGCTTCACGGCCGCTGTCATGGTCAGCAGCGCCTGGCTCACTGCCGTCGCGGTCGATCTCTACCGCGGTACCCGCGCCGCCGACGGTGGCCGAAGGGCGCTGGCCCGGCCGGTCCCTCAGCCCGCCATAGAGATGAAAGGGAGGCGACAGCGATGACGGAGAGCGTCACGTTCGACACGACGGTGACCGCGACTGGCAACAACACCGGCATCGTGGTGCCGGACGTGATGATCGAGCGGCTCGGAGCGGGCCGACGGCCCGCCGTCGTCGTGAACGTGAACGGCTACGAGTACCGGAACACCGTCGGGGTCATGAGCGGCAGGCACATGATCAGCATCAGCGCCGCCGTCCGCAAGGACACCGGCCTGAAGGCCGGCGACCTGATCCACGTCGTCCTCACCCTCGCTGGCGGCCCCCGCGAGGTCACTGTGCCCGATGACCTCGCCACTGAACTGTCCGCCGACCCGGCTGCCGAGGCGTTCTTCACGAAGCTGTCCAGCAGCCTGCAGCGCTACCACGTCGACAACATCAACGCCGCCAAGACCGCCGAAACCAGGCAGCGCCGGATCGACAAGGCCCTCTCCCTGTTCCGGCAGGGAAAGCAGCGGTGAGTCGCGCCAGCCGGGACCGGCTGCTCGGCCAGGGTGGTGCCATGGACCCGCTGGCAGCACTCCTGGGACCGCAACCCTGCGCTCCCCGCACCCCACCCGTCACAAGCATCGAAAAAGATCGTGGAATATTCGGCTTACCTGGAGACTTTGGTACCCTATCGGGTACCAAACTATCCGCGGGAGCCCGATCTTCCACGCGAAACCGGCGGCCCGGCCGCACCACGCCGGGCCGGACCAGGCACGGCACACACCTCGCACCACCACCCCAGCCGCCACCGCGCCACCAGCACGACCGCGACGGACCCGCCACCGCGCCACCAGCACGACCGCGACGGACCCGCCACCGCGCCACCAGCACGACCGCGACGGACCCGCCTATGCGGGTGCGCGCGGGTTTCGTTCATAGCGCGCGCATAACAATGCTTCAGGGGGCGCCGAGTATCCTCAGCGATCCTCAGAGTCATGAAGGTTCTGCAGGTGGACGTGGTCGTGCCAGTCCGCAACGAGGAGCGTGACCTAGGCGTCAGCATTCGCCGGCTGGTCAGTTACCTGCGGGAGAGCTTCCCTTTCACCGCCCGGGTGACCATCGCGGACAACGGCAGCACCGACGCCACCTGGGCGATCGCCACCGGGCTGGCGCGTGAGCTGCCCGGCGTGCGGGCCGTGCACATGGACCTGCCGGGGCGAGGCCGGGCCCTGCGCGCCATCTGGTCGGAAAGCGACGCCGAGGTTCTCGCGTACATGGATGTCGATTTGTCGACAGACCTCAACGCCCTGATGCCGCTCGTGGCGCCGCTGCTGTCCGGACATAGCGATCTGGCCATCGGTACCCGGCTGGCCCGGGATTCCAGAGTTATCCGGGGCCCCAAGCGCGAACTGATCTCCCGTGGCTACAACATGCTCTTGCGCACCTGCCTGGGGGCCCGTTTCTCGGACGCTCAGTGCGGTTTCAAGGCGATCAGGCGCGATCAGGCGCGAGCGTTGCTGCCGCTGACCCAGGACAACGGATGGTTTTTCGATACCGAGCTCCTCGTGCTGGCCGAACGGGCCGGGCTGCGTATCCACGAGATCCCGGTGGACTGGATCGACGACCTCGACTCCAGGGTCGACATCCTCGCCACGGCCCTGGCCGACCTGCGTGGCATGGCCCGGCTCGGCGCCGGCTTCGCCCGCGGCACCATCGCCGTCCCCCAGCTACGCGGGCCCACGCTGCTCATCCCCCGGTCCGGCTCCGCTAGAACGCTACCGCTGCAGATCGCGCGGTTCGCGGTCATCGGGGTGGTCAGCACGGTCGCCTACGTGCTGCTGTTCCTGATGCTCCGCGGGATCATGTCAGCCCAGGCGGCGAACGTAATCAGCTTGCTGGTCACCGCGGTGGCGAACACGGCGGCCAACCGGCGGGTGACGTTCGGCATCAGCGGCCGCGCCAATGCCGCCAGGCACCAGTTCAAGGGCCTGATCGCGTTCGGCATCGGACTCGCCCTGACCTCAGGCGCGCTGGCCGCCCTGCACGCGGGCTCGGCCCAGCCAAGCCGCGGAACCGAGATCTCGGTCCTCATCGCGGCCAACCTGGTGGCCACCGTGATCAGGTTCGGCCTGTACCGGCACTGGGTGTTCGACGGCCCCAGGCGAGACCGCCGCGGATGGCACCCTGAGGACCCGCAGGCACCCGCCGGGCCGACGGAGCCATTCGGACCAACTGTCCAGCTGAAAGCCATGACGACCCAAGGGGAGAGAACCCGTTGAGCGCGACCACCTCAATCTCGCGGCACGCGGCAGGCAGCCGCCCGCAGCCGGCCGGAAGCCGGCTCAGGCGCGTGCTCCGCGGGCCGGACACCGATCCCACCTGGGCTCGCCCCGCGATGTTCGGGCTGCTTGCGCTGACCGCGGTGCTTTACCTGTGGAACGTCACCAGGAACGGCTGGGCGAACGACTTCTACGCCGCCGCGGTGCAGGCGGGCACCAAGAGCTGGAAGGCCTTCTTCTTCGGCTCGTTTGACTCCTCCAACTTCATCACCGTGGACAAGACCCCGGCTTCCTTGTGGGTGATGGAGATCTCGGGCCGGATCTTCGGTTTCAGCCAGTGGTCCATGCTGGCCCCGCAGGCCCTGGAGGGCGTGGCCTCGGTCGGGCTGCTCTACGCCGCGGTACGGCGCTGGTTCGGGGCGCCGGCCGGCCTGCTCGCCGGGCTTGCGCTCGCGCTCACTCCGGTCGCGGCCCTGATGTTCAGGTTCAACAACCCGGACGCGCTGCTCGTGCTGCTCATGACCGCGGCCGCGTACACGCTGGTGCGCGCGGTGGAGAGCGGGCGGACCAAGTGGCTGATCTTCGGCGGCCTGCTGCTCGGGTTCGCCTTCCTGGCGAAGATGCTGCAGGCGTTCCTGGTCGTGCCGGGCTTCGCGGTCACCTACCTGTGGGCCGGGCCGCCCCGGCTGGGCCGGCGCATCTGGCAGACGGTGCTCATGGGCGTCGGGCTGATCGTGGGGGCGGGCTGGTGGATCCTCGTCGCCGAGCTCACCCCCGCGGCCGACCGGCCCTACTTCGGCGGCTCCACCAACAACAACATCCTGCAGCTCGCCATCGGCTACAACGGCCTGGGCCGGCTGACCGGCAACGAGACCGGTTCCATCGGCGGTGGCGGCAACGGGCAGGGAGCCAATTTCGGCGGCACCACGGGGATCCTGCGGCTGTTCCACTCGGAGTTCGGCGGGCAGATCAGCTGGCTGCTGCCCGCGGCGCTCATCTCGCTGGTGGCGATGCTGTGGGTATCCCGGCGGGCGGCGCGGACCGACAGGACCAGGGCCGCGGCCCTGCTGTGGGGCGGCTGGGTGCTCGTCACCGGGCTGGTGTTCAGCTTCATGAGCGGCATCATCCACCCGTACTACATGGTCGCGCTCGCGCCGGGTATCGCGGCCCTGGTCGGTATCGGCGGAACGGCCCTGTGGCAGGCGCGGCTCGGGCTGGCCGGGCGCATCACGGCCGCGGCGGCCATCGTGGCCACCGCGATCTGGGCCTTCGTGCTTCTTGACCGCACGCCTGCCTGGCTGCCCTGGCTGCGCTTGGTCATCGTGATCGCCGGAGCGGCCGGCGCCGCGGCGGTCCTGGCCGCCCCGTATCTCGCCAGGTCAGCGGGTTCGCGGCGGGCGCGGCGTGCGCTGGTGCTTGTGCCGGTCGGCCTCGCCATGGTCGCGGGGCTGGCCGGGCCGACGGCGTACGCGCTCGATACCGTCAACTCCACCCACACTGGCGCTATCGTGAGCGCCGGCCCGGCGGCCCAGGGGTTCGGCGGCGGCGGCGCGGGCCCCGGCGGCGGCGGCTTCCCCGGCGGCCGGACCGGACGGACCGCACCTGGCGCGGGTACCGGCGGGGCAGCAGGCGGAGCCGGTTTCGGCGGAGCTGGTTTCGGCGGGCCGGGCGGCGCCGGCGGGACCGGGACGCGGCCGGGCGGGTCGACCGGGACACGGCCGGGCGGGACCGCGGGTGGCTTCGCTCGCGCGGGCGGAACCGGCGGGGGCGGAACCGGCGGCGGCGGTCTCGGCGGCAGCACGACGGTCAGCAGCGCCCTGGAAAAGCTCATCGAACAGGACGCGTCCAGGTACAAGTGGGTAGCCGCCACCGAAGGTTCGGAGGCCGCTGCGCCGCTCCAGCTGGCCACCGGTGACCCGGTGATGGCGATCGGCGGGTTCAACGGGACCGACCCGTGGCCCACGCTGGCCGCATTCAAGAAGCTCGTGGCCAACCACGAGATCCACTACTACGTAGGTCAGGGCAGCGAGAGCTTCGGCGGCGGCCAGGGGTCCTCCGCCATCGCGAAATGGGTCGCGGCCAACTTCACGAAGGAGACCGTCGGCGGCCAGACCGTCTACAACCTCACCGAGCCCACCTCGTAGGCCCGTTCAGGTGGAAGGCCCGGAGCTGACGAAACGGCTCCGGGCCTTCGCCGTACCTCATCCGGTGTTCAACCCGCCGGGCACGGCAGCAGCTGGTAGCCCTGCTTGGCCCGGAGCACCCGCATGACGGCCGCGTTGACCAGGGCGCGAAAGGCGGAGTCGGCGGTCACGCGGGCGAGGATGGCGCTGTCCATCTCCACCGCGGCCGACAGACTTTGCGAGGTGATCAAGTCACCGCCCGCGGCGAGGAAATCGATCCCGCGCGCACCCGGCGAAAGGCTGGCCACCGCGGTCGCCGCGCCGAGGTCATCGGACACGATCACCCCCTGGAAGTGCAGCTGCTGGCGCAGGATCACCCGCATCACCCGCGGCGAGAAAACCGCGAGGTGCCGCGCGTCGATACGCGTGTAGGTGGCCAGGGCGACCATGACGAAAGGCACGCCGGCGTCGATGGCGCCCTGAAAGGAGCCTAGGTAGGGGTCGTCCGGCCCGGTCGTGCTATCCACCACGCCGGCGGTGAAATCGGTGTTACCGATGACCCGGCCCAGCCCAGGGAAGTGCTTGGCGGTGGTCGCGACCCCTGCCTGCCGCATCCCCCGGATGAACGCCGCGCCGTGGACCGCGACCGCGGCCGGGCTGTCGCCGAACTCGCGCTGGAGCATGCCGATGGGCTGGTTCTGGCCTGCGGTGCCGGGCGGGACCACATCCATGACTGGTGCCAGGTCCAGGTTGACGCCTGCGGACCGCAGCTCGCCACCCCAGACCGCGGCCTGCCGCTCCAGGTCAGCGGCGGGCAAGCCGCCTTGGACCAGGGCAGGCGGCATGGCCGAGAAGCCCGGGCCCCGCAACGACTGGACCTCGCCGCCCTCCTGGTTCGCCGCGATGAAAAAGCGGACCCGGCCGGTGTCCCGCGACGAAGCCAGGGCCTGATACCCGCTCGTCAGCTGTCTGAGTTCGGCCGTGCCCGCCGTCAGGTTGCCCGCGGAAAGCAGCGAGCCGAAGTGATACGCCGCGACCGCCTGGGCGACGTCGGAGACCGGGTCGCCCGCCAGGCCGATCAGAAACAGCTGGCCGATCCGCTGGGCTTCGGTCAGGCGGGAGAAAACCAGGGCCGGGCAGGAGGGCGGGGCCGGCCGAGGCGGCGTCCGGCTGGCGCCGGGATGAGGCGAGGAGAGCCTGGCCGAGGTGGCCGAGGGCCGGCCGGCCGCGGCGCTCGAGGCCGGGGCCGGCGCGCAGGCCGAGCAGGTGAGTCCCAGCGCGAGGACAAACGACAGGAAGATCCAGCTCCGCCACCGCCGTGTCGTCCCGTTGCCGCGTATCCTGGCCACCCCCGACGTGCCGTATCGCCACACCGGCGTTCACCGGCGGACGATAGATTACCCGCGATGGCCAGCGGCGACAGGAGAAAGCGAATGGGGCTAGACGCCAGCGCCCTGCGTGACATCGAACGACAGCGACTGCAAGCGCTGGTCCAGGCGGACATGGACACGGCCGCCGCCCGGCACGCCGATGACTACCAGCTGATCACTCCACGCGGCTACGCGATGTCGAAGCGGGAGTACCTGGACCGGATCGCGTCAGGGCGTCTTCGCTACCTGGTGTTCGAGCCGGTGTCCGAGATCGACGTCCGCGGCACTGACGAGATAGCCCTGCTGCGGCTACGAATGGCGAGACGGGCGGTGGCAGGCGGTCTGGTCGCAGGCGACCATCATCCGCGCTGACCTCTCCTGAGCCGCACGGAGCCGGCCGGGACCAGCCAGGGTCTCGAGACTGGCCAGGCATCCTGATATACCGGGCCCATGACCCCCGACCCCGTATCCGGCCAGATGCGCATGGCCGCGCTGGTCCTGCTGGCTGCCCTGGATGACGAACAGCGAAGCCTGGCGGCCCGGCCTTTCACCGACGACGCCGCCCGGCGATGGCTGGAGTACCGGCCAAGGCCCCGTCCGGGGGCCTGCATCGCCGAGCTGAGCGGGACCGGCCGCAAGGCGGCCCACCGGCTGCTGGCCACCGGGCTGAGCGAGCACGCCTACGCGCAGGCGATGAGCATCATCGCCCTGGAAGAGGTGCTTGACCGGCGGGAACAGTGGCAGCGCGGCCGCCATAGCGGGGACTACTGGGTGAACGTGTTCGGCGACCCGGCCGACGACAAGCCGTGGTCCTGGCGTTTTGAGGGCCATCACCTCTCCGTGACGATGACCATGGCGGACGGCGGCGTCTCCCCCGCCCCGGTCTTCCTCGGCGCCAACCCGGCCTGCGTCAGCTACGCCGGGCGCCCGGTGTCCCGGCCGCTGGCTCCCGAAGAAGACCTGGTGCGAGCCTTGCTCGACGCGATGGGGCCGGCTGGCCGGTCGGCCGCGGTCGTCGGCCGCCAGGCACCCGACGACATCCGCACCAGCACGAACCCCCGCGCCCGGGAGGGAATCGAGCCGCTCGGCATTCCGGCCGCCCGGCTCGGACCTAGCGCGCGAGCCGTCCTTGACCAGCTCGTCGCGCTGTACCTCGACCGGCTTCCGGCCGAGCTCGCGGCGCGCGAAGCGGCCCGCGCCGCCCGCTCGGAGCTGCACTTCGCCTGGGAAGGACCGCTGACGCCTGGCGCCCGGCACTACTACCGGGTGCAGGGCGATGACCTGCTGATCGAATACGACAGCACCGACGACGGCAACCACGCGCACACCGTGCTACGGCGCCCTCGCAGCGACTTCGGCGCTGACGTGCTCACGGCGCACTACCAGCAGGCCCATCCCTGACCGTTGGGCGGTGTCAGGTCGCGCAGTTGAGATGGATGAGCACCGGCTTGCTGCGGACGCCCGCCGTGTCGTAAACCCAGAACCGGACCGAGTTCGAATGCGGCTGCGAGGTGCCGCACCCCTGGTTAATCGGATAAGTGACGCTACCTGGCTCGATAATGCCGTTTCCCGGACTGGAGAACGAGTGAATCTGCGATCCGATGCTGGATCCGTCAGCGCCCGCGAATCCGAAGCCCGCCGCATTGTTTCCCGGGTCGGAGTAGTAAACGCTGAAGTACATCATCTGGCCCTGTTGGTACGTATAAAAATTGGTGATCTGCGGAGGCTGGGAGGAAGACGACGGGGGCGCGGTTGGCGAGGTGTTCACCTCGGCTGGCAGCCCCGCTGAGGTAGCCGTCCCCGACGGCCCCTGGGAGCCAGCCGACGCGGCGGTCAGGTGCCTGGTCAGCTCCACCAGGGCCGCCCCGGCCGCGCCGGAGGCAAGGAGCAGGCCGCCGATGAGGCACGCCGCGACGAGAAGCGGCCACAGGCCGCCATCACGCGGCCGGTCCTCGCCTTCACCCGGCGGTGGTGAATCTGGCCGCAACGGCTGGTCAGCTGACTGAAGCTGGTCCTCAGGTGGCACCGGGTCAGCCGGCCCGGCCGGTACCTGGCCTTCTGGCGGTGGCGGGGCGCCGGGCGGCTCATACTGCCCGGTGTCGACGTAATCCTGGGCATCTGTGTCGTGGCCGGCCGACGGGGCCTGGTCCTCGGTATGGGTCCGCTCGCCGGTCTGGGTCTGGTCCGCGGTCCCGGCCTGATCCGCGGCCCTGGTCCGGTCCGCGGGCGCTGACGCGGTGGGGGCCGGCGCCGCCTCTTGCGCCGCGCTCCCCAGGGTGGTCGATGTACCGCCCACCCCGGTGCTGCCCTTGCGGTCCTCCTCACCCCGGGGCGGCAGGTCCCGGCGGATCATGCGGACGATGGACTCAGGCAGCCAGTCGGTGGTGGCCTGCGCGGCGCCCATCTCGGTCAGCAAGACGGCGGCGGTGGGCCGCTGGCCTGGATCTTTGACCATGCATCGTTCGACCAGCGGACGTACCTCGGCCGGTACCCCCTCGAGGTCAGGGGCGCCGTGCACCACGCGATCAAGCAGTTCGACGGGAGAGCCCATGCCGAACGGCCGTCGTCCCGAGGCGGCGAAGGCGAGCACCGTGCCCAGGCTGAACACGTCGCTGAGCGGCCCGACCTTCTTACCCTGCGCCTGCTCGGGTGACATGAAGCCGGGCGACCCCATCACCAGGCCGGGATGCGTCAGCGGCGCCGTCTCGGCGGCATGGGAGATGCCGAAGTCAATCACCCGCGGCCCGTCTTCGGCCAGCAGCACGTTCGAGGGCTTGAGGTCGCCGTGCACCACTCCCGCGGAGTGGATGGCGCTCAGTCCCTCCGCCAGACCCGCCGCCAGGGCCAGCACCGACTTGGCCGACAGCGGCCCGTGGTCTTTGACCGTCTCAGCCAGCGATGGCCCGGCTACGTACGCGGTGGCCAGCCAGGGAATCTGCGCATCGACGTCCGCATCCACGACCAAGGCGGTGAACAGGCCATTCACCCGCCGCGCGGCGGCGACCTCCCGGCTGAAGCGGCTGCGGAAATCAGGATCAGCGGCCAACTCGGCGCGAATCATCTTCACCGCCACCGGACGGCCACCTGCTGACATAGCCAGGAATACCCGCCCCATGCCACCAGAACCAAGAAGACCCACCAGCCGGTAAGGACCGATCAGCCGCGGATCCGCAGGCTGCAGAGCCCTCACCATGCTAAATCCCACCCCAACGTCAGTAATGACGCCCTTGATGTCATATCAGCCAGGGCAATAATAATGGCCGGCCCTCGACATGCGCGCTGATGAAGGCTGTATTAAGGGGATCGTTCTCGAGACTCTATCATCACTTCTGTCACACTGGCATCATGAGACACTCTGTCAACATATTTCAAGGTCAGGCGCCGCGGTCGGGATGCCGCGGTCGGGATGCCGCGGTCGGGATGCCGCGGTCGGGATGCCGCGGTCAGGATGCCGCGGTCAGGATGCCGCGGTCAGGGTCGGCAGGCCAGGTTGATGACGGCGGGCTGGCTGCTGACCCCCGCCGCGTCGTAGATCCAGGCCTCGACCTCGGCCGTATGCTGCCGGGCGGTCCCGCACTCCAGGTCGAGCGGGTACGCGATGCTGTCCGGGCCGACGATGCCGTCTCCAGGACTGGAGAAGGGGTACCGGCCCTCCACCCAGTGCTGGCCGTCAGAACCGGTGAAGCCGAAGCCCTGGGCGTCCTGGCCCGGATCGGCGTACTGGACGTCGAAGTACACCAGGGTGCCCTGCTGGTAGGTGCCCACGCTGGTAATCCGCGGCACGGACGCGGACGGGGACGGTGACGGGGTGGGCGTCGGGCTCGGGGACGCCGAGGCCGTGGGCGACGCCGACTCAGACGGGGACGTGGACGGACTCGCGGACGGGCGGGTAGACGGCGAGGTCCGGGCGCCAGGGGAGGTAACGGTGTCCACGGCCGGGGTGATGTCCGCTGGAACCGGCTCAGGGCCCGCGCCCGAGGTGGCCGGGGCCGGGCGGGATGCCGGCACCGACGATGCCGTCCACGGCGCGGAGACCCGGCCAGCCGCCGTCGGTGAACGGGTCGGGGCGGCTTTCGGCTTGAGCTGCGCAACGGACGGATGCCTGGCCGGGCCGGACAGGGCGAAGCTGACCGCGGCCGAAGCCGCCAGGACACCGGCCGCGACCCCGGCCACGACCAGTGGCCGCCACACACGACGCCGCGACATCCGGTCCCGGCCGGGCCGCGGCTGACCGGGCCGAAACCGGCCGGGAGCAGACTGGCCGGGCCGGAACCGGCCGGGACGAGACTGGCCGTTCGCGGGGACCGCTGAGGGGGCGGCCGGCCGGGCCGGGCTCGGCGCGCGGTACTCGGCGAACGCGCCGAGAGCCAGGTCGGGCAGCCAGTCCGTCGCGGGCTGCAAGGCCTCGACCTCGGCCAGCAGTCCGCTGGCGGTGGGCCGCTGACCAGGGTCCTTGACCAGGCAATGCTCGACCAGCGGCCGCAGTCCCGCGGGTACCAGGGCCAGGCTCGGCTGATGGTAGACGAGCCGGTAGGCCAGTTCGGGACGCGAACCTTCGCCGAAAGGCCCCCGGCCCGTGACGGCGAAAACGAGGACCGCGCCCAGGCTGAAGACGTCGCTCGGCGGGCCCACCGCCTCCCCCATCGCCTGCTCGGGCGACATGAACCCGGGCGACCCGACCACCAGGCCGGCGCCGGTCACCGACACCGCCTCCGCGGCGCGCGAGATGCCGAAGTCGATGACCCTGGGTCCGTCCGGGGACAGCAGCACGTTGGCGGGCTTGAGGTCGCAGTGCACCACCGACGCGGCATGGATCGCGTTCAGGCCCTCCGCCAGCCCCGCCATGAGGGCCAGCGCGGGCCGGGTGGACATCGGCCCGTGACTGGTTACCGCGTCTGACAGCGAAGGACCGGTGACGTAGGCCGTGGCCAGCCAGGGCACCGGACCATCCACATCGGCGTCCACCACCAGGGCGGTGAACAGGCCGTTGACCAGGCGGGCGGCGGCCACCTCGCGGCTGAACCTGATCCGGAACTCCTGGTCCGCGGCGAGCTCAGCGCGGATGACCTTGACCGCGACGGGCCAGCCGCCGGGCGACAGGCCGAGAAACACCCGGCCCATGCCACCGCAGCCGAGCCGTCCCACCAGACGGTACGCGCCCCCGACCACGTGCGCCACCTAACGTCAGCCAAAGCCCCGTTGACGACATACGTAGAATACGTCGCCGATGGCCCGATCCAAAGATGCACACGGTGGCCAGAAGGTCTCTATTCGGACACGTAACACCTGAGTCCCCAGGGTCGGCCGGGACATCAACCCGGTCCACCCCGGTTGGGGTCCAGCACCACGCGGGGCGGCGGCGGGCTGGCCGCGCGGCCCTGGCGCCGGGACGGCCTTAAGCCCATCTCAGCCGCGTTTGCCCGCGCCTGCACAGACCTTTTGCAAGTGCATGCACGGAGCGTTAGACGTGCGCTATTTATGTCACTGTTATCGGCACTCTGCGTTATCCCTAATAGTCGCAGGTCCCGTGCGAGGCCGCCTGATAGCGGCATAGCAGCAGCTAGGCGACCATGTGAACGACGAGAATGGCAGGCAGGAAAAGAATTCGCGGCACGCGCCCCTAGGTGCGTGACATGCCGCGGGAAAAGCTTTACCATGGGCTATGCGCTAAACGCGCGAGACCCGGCGGTCAATTAACCTCGCTTAGGTCACCGCCCGTCTTCCCCGCTTGCTGTGCACCACTTCAGGAGATTTCACGCATGAACCCCGGCGACAGCGTGTACGACGCTAGCCGATCAGAGCACGATGGTGCCGGCCGGGCCGGTACCACCGCTGGATCCGGCCAGGACCAGCTGACGCGGTCGCCAGGCTCCGACAGACCCATCCAGGACATCCAGGACATCATCGACAAGCTTGCCGCCGTGAACCAGGAACTCAGCCGGCCGGCCGCTAGACGCTGAGGCTGCGCAGCAGCCGCACGCTGTCGCCGACGCTGAGCGCGCAGGCACGCAGCAGCGTGAAGGCGCGGATATAGCGGGCCACGTCCGCCTGGCTGTCCAGGTAGACACCCCCGGACAGCCCCTCCAGGTAGACGATCCCCAGGCCTCCCAGGACCCCCAGGCCTCCCAGGCTGGGTGCGTCGGGGAACCTCAGGATCGTGAGGGATCCGCTGCCGGCGGCGGCGTGAGCTCCGGCTGAGAACGGCAGGATCTGCACGGTCAGGTCGGGATGCTCCTCAGCCAGCTGGATGAGATGGCTGACCTGCCCGGCCAGCACACCGGGACCGCCGACCGCCTG
>JBEKGC010000237.1:0-10218 GCA_050013055.1 Streptosporangiaceae bacterium | reverse complement strand
GGCCGCGAGGGCAGCGAGCAGGGTGCTCTTGCCCACGGTGCGCGGCCCGGTGAGGATCACGACGGGCTCTTCGTTCATGCGCTGTGGGACGACTTCGGCGAGTCGGCGAGGACGCAGCCCGCTAGTGGCTTTCATGCACTTCACAATGCCAGGCAGGGAACACTTGAGCATTTTTTCTGGGAAACTTTACAGTTCTTTTCTGGGAAACTTCGCAACTCTTTGCTGGGAAACAGTACAGCCATGATCTGGGTAGCCCGACCTGGATCGGCGGGACTCCAGGCGGGCAAGCTCACCGCCACGCACGCGAGCTGTCCTGGATGTGCATGTGACGACAGCCCGCAGTGCATGACATAACAACACACTTCGCCAGTCTTGCTCCGGGGTAACCCGGTGCAGCAGTCGGCGCGTGGACAGACCCTGCTGCGGACCGGCGCGGCTACGCTGGATCTGGCCCGGGCTGGGGGCGCACCACGGCAACATCGGTCGCGGCGAAGTCATCGCCGGTGCACAGTGCGGGGTGTCCGGTTCGCTCGGCGAGCGCGTATGTGAAGCAGTCACCGAAGTTCAGTCCGGCTGGATGACGCTCTTTGCCGTATCGCCGCCAGCCGCTCATCGCCCGGGCGGCCAGGTCTGCGTCAACGGGCACGATGTCGATCTTCGCGTCGCGGAGGAACCGGTCGACAACGTCCTGCCCAGCCGGCCAGAGCCTGGCCTCAATGACGATGCCCAGCTCGACGCGGATGGCGGCGGGCATCAGCCGGGCGAGGGCGTTCTCCAGGTGGACCGCGAGTTCGGCGCTCCCCGGTTCGCCGAGGATGATTGCTACGGCTGCCGACGTGTCGACGACAAGGCTCTCTCGCGTCGGCTGCGTCAACGTGGCAGGCCGGCGTCGTCGTAGCCGATGATCTCCGCTGGCGCCCGGCTGTCGGCAACCGTCAGGGCCGCCACATCGGCCGCCAGGCGCGCCAGTCGCGTCCTCATGCTGGCTGCGTGCCTGGCGTGCTCACGGTCGAGTCGCTCTCTGAGCGCGATCACGACGGCCTCGGTCAGCAGATGGCTCCGCTCGCGACCAAGGACCCACACGGCCGGCCACAGCTCGTGAGCCCGGCATGGCCCGTGATGATCCAGGACGGTGGGGGCGCTCCAGTCACCGGAGCCGTGTTCATGGTGTCCTACGCGAACCGGGAGGAGAAGGGCTCCGATGTCAACGTGGCTGCCCATCTCCTTCTAGATGTGCTAGGCGGCGCGGTTGACGGAGCCCTGGTCATCTCAAATGACAGCGACCTGCGCTTCCCCGTCGAGCAGGCGCGCCAGCATGTACCCGTCGGCGTCATCAACCCCTCGCGCAACTACCTCGCCGGCGACTTGCGCGGAACCGCCAGCACGGGTGCGGGCCGGCACTGGTGGGCGAGGCTGACATCTGGCGACCTGAAGGCGCATCAACTGCCCGACCCAGTCGGGCAGTACCGGCGTCCAGCTGGCTGGTAGCGGCTACAGTCATCCCAGCGGAAGACTTCACACGCGAACCGCGTTATAGTTAGCGCATATACCACCCGGCTCCTTGTGGGCCGGGTTTTCTTATGCCCGGCGCCGCGCAGGACCGTGGCCGAGGTCAGGGTCTGGGTCTGGCCGCCGTCAGGAAGGGCGGAACAGGGTCAGTTTCCAATCCTCGCCGACAATCGAAACCTGGAGCTTTTCTCCCAGCTCAACGAGTTATATGGAATGCCAGCACAGTCCCGCCTGCATGTCATAACAACACATCGGGACCGGCTTCGCGGACGGGCGACGAGGTTCGCGCGAAGCTACGCTCCACATCCGGAAGAGCACGACTGCGCCCAACGGGGACAACCAGTCAAGGATGAGCACCAGATTGGATCTGCTCATGCTCGGACCAGCGGTAGCTGGGCCTCCAGCCGAGCGTGGTCTCAGCTACTGAGCAGTCGACAAGCGCGCCAGGGATCCGCCCGGTAAGGCGCCGGGTCTGTGATGGGCACGCCAGGCGCGAGCCGGACGGCCAGTTCGAGGCCGGGCGCGGTGGCCGAGATGTCAGCGGCGCACAGCAATGCCTGGTGATGCCCGGCCAGGGGGAACCGTGAGCGCCTGCTCCACTGCGGTGGCGACGTCCCGCACGTCCACGAAAGCGCCGTACTCCCAGAACGGCTCCCACTCCGATCTGGGCTCAGCGCGCCGCTGCATTTCGATGCGCTGATACTGGCCAGGATCCCAGACCCACACCGGGCGCAGCGACAGACTCGCGATCCCGGTCCGGGCAGCGAAACCTGCACATAGATCTTCAGCGAGGCACTTGGAGAGGCCGTAGGCGCGCATCGCCCGGCGCGGGTGCGCGTCATCCACCGGGAAGTAAGCAGGAAGCCGCTCGCCCTCGGCAATCCCGAAGACCTGGGCGCTGGAGAAGTGGATCACCCGTGTCACGCCAGCGGCTTCGGCGGCCAGCAGCACATGCCAGGTGCCGAGCACATTTACCGCCATGATCTGCTCCGGGCTGCCCGCCGTGTCGTGCGCGAGCGCCCCGAGATGCACAACCGCGGCGCAGCCCGCCGCTACATCCCGGAGCTGCGACGCCTGCCGCCCGGCCAGTCCATTTACCCGTTCATCGTGACCCCGGCGCACTTGGGCTTCGAGGAATACGACGTCGCTTCGCAGATCGCTTACTCCCATCACTACTGGGTCGCGGATGGGCAGGTTGAGATCCGCTCTACGCCGCACCGCTACGTGTGGCCGTCCGAACTGGACCTGATGGCCCAGCTTGCAGGGATGACCCTGCGCGAGCGCTGGACAGACTGGAACCGCGAACCCTTTACCAGCGACATCAGGAGCCACGTCTCGGTCTGGCAGAAGACGCCGAAGCAGTCGTCTTAGCAGTGCCCTGATGAAGATTGACAGGCGCAGCGGACTCCTTGCCGGTTATGTGCGCGGCCCCGCAGCCGCGACCCAGGCAACTGTCATGGCGCTGGCGAGGGCCGCCGGCGCCCGCGCCGTCGTCCTGGTCGAGGGCGTCAGCGACCAGATTGCTGTTGAAACGCTGGCCAGCCGCCGCGGTCAGCGCCTCGGCGCGGAAGGCATCACAGTCATTCCGGTCGGCGGCGCGCACGCGGTCGCACGCTACCTGAGGCAGTTCGGCCCCGAGGGGTCAGGGGCCAGGCTCGCCGGCCTGTGTGATGCCGGGGAAGAGGATATCGTCCGGCGGGGCCTTGCGGCGGCCGGTGCCGGCTCGCCCCGGTCGCGTGCCGACCTGGAGAGCATGGGCTTTCATGTCTGCGTGGAGGACCTGGAGGAAGAGCTCATCCGCGCGGCGGGCGCCGCGCTGGTCGAGGAACTCTTCGGCTCCCAGGGCGATCTCGGCTCGTTTCGCATCATGCAGCGGCAGCCCGCGTGGCGGGGAAGGCCCCAGGAAGCGCAGCTGCGGCGCTTCCTGGGCGCGGGCTCGCAGCGCAAGCTCCGTTGCGCGCGCCTGCTCGTCGACGCGATCGACCTCGACCGCATGCCGAAGCCACTCGACGCCGTACTGGCCGCCGTTCAACTCAGGTCCCAGGATTCCTGACAACGTTGACGCACGCCGCCAAGGGTGCGATAACCACACAGGTTGTCCGGGCGGCTCCTCGAAGGAGCCGATATGGACGAGGACAACGACGGCAGGTTCCCCGGACGACAACCCGGTAGAGGTCCGTTACCCGCGCAACAGGCCAGAAGAGCGGGGTGACCGGTGCGTGTGGCCGTGGCTGCCAGGCTCGATTCGAGAGCAGTGCGGCCCAGATGAGTGGCATGTGTGCGTGGAGGTCCGTGAATTGGCCACGCTGCGGGACGGGCGGCGGGCACCGCGCGGGACCGTGAGCCGGGACCTGTACTACCCGCGCTGTTTCCGGGACAGCTCGGAGATCCGGCCGCGCACCGCAGGTAGCGTCCAGTCCGCCGACAACTCAATCAATCCCATCACTTGCCCGTTCTGCGACCCGCCTCAACCCGAAGACCTCGCCGTAGCCGACGTCAAAGGTGACGTTTTCGAAACGCGACCCGGCACCGGAGCGCTTGCTCAGGCCATGGACGGACAGCGCCGGGCGCCCTGGGAGGTCATCACTGGTACCGGAGGGCCGTGCCGGGCTGGATCCGGGTGGCGCGGCGCAGCGGCCCGCGGATGACGAGGAGGGTGAGCACGAGGACGCCGGCGAGCGTGATCAGCGGGATGGCCAGCGGGAATTCCTGCGGGAGGCTGATGTCGGCATTGTGGAGCAACAGCGTCAGCAGACCCTCGTAGAGCAGCCAGCCGACCAGGACTCCGAACGCCCAGCCGACGACGGCCAGGGCCACCGCCTCTGCGCTGAACACCCTGCGGATCTGGCGGGCCCGGGCGCCCAGGCAGCGCAGGATCCCGACCTCGCGGGTGCGCTCGAGGACGCCCGTGCTGAGCCCGCTGACCAGTCCCATGAGCATGATGGCCACCACCACCAGGCCCAGGATCTCCACGATGGTGAGGATCGAGGTATCAGCGGCAGTGATCTGCGCCTCGGTAACGTAGATCTCCGTGGTGCTGACCGGGTACCCGGCTGCGGCCAGCCGGTTCGCGGTAGCGGTGGTCGCCCGGTCGATGGCGGCATGGTCGGAACTGGCGGTGGCGAGCCAGATCGAGTTCGCGGCGCCAGGGTCGCCGTCCAGTCGTTCCAGCACCGGCAGCGGGAAGTAGATGGTGTCGCCCGCGTTGAGCTGGCCGGAGTCGATCCCGATGACGCGGACCCCGGTGGGTCCCGCGGCCATGGTCAGGGTGAGGGTCTGCCCGACCCGGGCGCCGGTGATGCGCGCGACGGCGGGGCCGAGCACCACCGGCGGGATGGCGGTACGGGCGTCCGCGGCGGTATCCGCCGTGCTGAACCAGTGGCCCGCGTTCAGCCGGTAGTCGTAGAAGGGGCGCGTGCCCAGGCCCCACGCCACGTAGTCCTGCCCGTTGTACTGCACCGAGCTGGTCTCGACGGGCTCAGCTCCCGTGACGGCAGGTGTCGAGGCCGCGACGCCGAGCGCCTGGCTGGTAAACGGCTGCGCGCCGTGGCCCGTTGCCTCCCCGGTGCTGAAGCTGAAGTGCAGCAGGCCGACGGTCTGGCTGATGACGGCGGTTACCGACTGGCCGAGGGCAAGGAAGGAGATCGCGAGCCCGGCGGCCACGGCGACCTGCGCGATCGTGGCTGCGCTGCGGCGCTTTTGCCGCAGGACGTTACGGACTCCCATCCGCACGCTGCCGGGAACCTCGGTGCCGGACAGCAGGCCGCTGCGCACGGCCAGGCGGTCGAGCCGGCCGGAGCCGTATCCGCTGGTGCCCGTGCCGGCCAGGGTCTCGGCCACGGGCCTGCGCAGCGCGCGGCGCAGGGCGGGCAGCGACGAGGCGGCGGCGAGCGCCGGGCCGAGTACGAGGCTGGCCACGACGACCCCGGTGGCGATCCCGAAGCCGAACGACACGTCGATGAGCTTTTCGGCGAAGTACTGCGTCAGCAGGTAGGCGATGGCGATGCCCAGGATGGTGCCCACGGCCGCGCCGAGCATCGCCGCGGTGCGCAGGGTGATGCCGGCGATCTGCCGCCGTCGGCCGCCGAGCGTCTTGAGGATGGCGATCTCGCTGGCCTGCTCGGCGATGAGGGTGTTCATCGTGGCGGCGATAAGGAACAGGGCGGAGCCGAAGGCCAGGATCGTGATGATGTACAGCAGCGCCATGATGTGGCTGAACCCGGACTGGCCTGGCCACTGCCCGGGGGCCCGGACGGCGGGTAGCGACGTTATCGGGTCCGATCCGGTCTGCGCGGTCAGGTAGGCGCGCACCTCGGTGATCACCCGGGACTGCGCGGCGGTGCTGTCGTCGCTGAGCCGGAACCCCAGGTAGTTGTAACCGCGGGCGCCGCGCAGTGCCTGCACCGTGGCCGTCGGGGCGTAGAAGACCGGCGTGCCCGAGCCGTTCGCGCCAGGGGTCGCGTCCAGATTCAGGCCGGTACCGCTGACCCGCAGCCGCACCAGCCTGCCGGTGGCGGCCCGAACGTCGATCGTGCCGCCATTGGGGACGGCGAAGCCGGTGGCCCGGGCGTTGCCCGCGTCGGCCAGCACCTCGGCCGGCCCGGGGAGTCGGCCGGTGAACAGCGCGACCGTGTTGACCGGGGCAGACGCCAGCGCGGTGCCGGCGATCTCGACGTCCTGGGGGCCGTCGGCGGAGGCCACAGTAGTGGCGTAGCCTACGGCCGGGCTGACCGCGGCGACGCCCGGTAGGTGGCCCAGCGCGCGGAGCTGTGCCGGGCTCAGGTCAAGGGTGCTGGTGGATATCCCGACGTCGTTCAGGTGGCTCTCGGCGATCTGGCGGTTCATGGCGGCGTTCAGCAGGCTCGGCACGGCCAGGAAGCTCAGGCTGGCGATCGCGATGCTCAGCCATGCCGTCAGTTATGCGGCGACCCCGCTCATCCGTCCCGGTCGGAGAAGATGTCCTTCAGGAGGAGCCCGAGCCGTGCGGGTGGTTCCTCTTCGGGGAAGATCTCGCGCACCGAGGCGAGGACGTCATCGGCGGTGTGCAGGTCGAGCACTTGCGCGAGTTGCCGGATGTCTTCCGCGTCACGGGGCCGGGCTGCGAGCGCTTTCATGGCCAGGAGATGCTCGGCAGAGGCGGCGAAGACACGAAGACCCGGGTGGTCGAATACCCGGGAGGCCGCCGAGTCCCCGCCAGGCGCGACATAGGAACTGGCCTGCTCGTTCAGCCACCAGCGGGGCAGTCCGAGTTCGGCTGCCACAGCCATCGCTTCCTCAAGAACAATGCCGTGCGGCTTGAAGAGGGCATCGACGTCACGAGTGGCCCTGCGCGAGTCGTACGCGAGGGCCATCGCGGCACCCCCGAATACGTAGAGATCCGCCACCACGCCGCGCCTGGCGAGCCGTTCGCCGAGACGACGGAATGCCTCCTCGATGGCCGCCCGGTCCAGCAGTGGCGAGGGATCGCTCACGCGGCGTCGATCTCGTAGTCGGCGACGAATACGCCCCGCTTGCGGAACGCGGCGGGAGCATGCACGAGCGCTTGCGCGCGCGCGCCTGGGGTGTCGAACGGGAACCAGAAGCGCCGCAGCCCGCGCGATGCCGACCACCCCGGGGCATCCTTGCCATCTCGCATGGCAAGGTGCTCAGCAATCCCTGCGAAGAGCACATCCCAGCGCTCATCGTCAGTCGGCCCCGGCGCATCCGCGAGCAGACGCTGACGCGCCCCGGCCGGCTCCCGGTGATACTCCTTCAGGAACTCCACGACCAGCCGCCATCGCGTGTCGAAGTCCGGCTCGACCGTGATGAAGCGAGCAAGCTCGGCAAGGCTCATCGGCTGGTAACCCACCACCACAGAGTAGCGAACGCGGCTCATCTTCTACCGCGTCCGCGACGTGGATCCTGAGCGGGATGCCAGCGGCGCCGGGGTGGCAATGCCCGCGCCCCTAAGCCAATCCGCCAGCTGTTTAACCAGCTCAACAGCCATGTATGCCAATGCAGCTATACGCCACCGTGCAAAACGATAATGACACAGATGGTTCGGTTGCTTTACAGAAGTTCGCGCGGCTCGCTCGCGGTGCGGCCGACCTGACGGCAGATCGCTGCGAGCGTCCCTGCCGGGAGCGGCCGGGTTCCATGACTGGAACGCTCACATGCCGGCCGTCTGCATGCCGCATTACGTGGTGGCTGCCAGTGACCCGTTCCAGTCCCAGCATCCCGGCGCACCCCTCCGGCCGCTCCCGAGGCAGGCTGTCAACCGCACCGGACGGCTACCCGCTCAGGAGGAGCCTTCTTTCTTGCGCTCGTCGATGATGCGCTTGGCTTTGTGCGTCGAGCGCTCGATGGAGCCGTCGGGCAGCACGATGACCTTTTGCGGCTTGACGCCGATCCGTGCTTTCAAGGCAGTCGAAGCCCGCTCCGCGAGAGGCTGGTCGGGCTCGGGGTTGTTATCGGATTTTTCGATCGTGACCTCGTATCGTGCCGTGAAGTTTTCCTCGGTGATGCGGATGAGGTACTCGCCCGTGACGCCTTCGAGGCTGCGCACGACGAACTCGATGTCGGAGGGATAGACGTTGACGGCAGAGACGATGAACATGTCGTCCTTGCGGGCGTCGACGTAGATGCGCCCGAGGGTGCGGCCGCACGCACATTTGTCGGTCACGAACCGGCCGATGTCGCCGGTGCGGAAGCGGATGAGCGGGCGCGCGTGTTTGCGCAGGGTCGTGTAGACCAGCTCGCCGCGCTCGCCAGGCGGCAGGATCCCGCCGGTGTCCACATCGACGGTCTCGACCAGGATGTGGTCCTCCGCGATGTGCAGGCCGTCGTGGTGTTCGCACATGGCCGCGCAGGCGCCGAAGATGTCGGAAAGGCCGTAGAAGTCGTAGAGGTCCGCCCCCCAGAGTCGCTCGATGGCCTGCCGCGTCGCGGGGATGGATCCGCCCATCTCGCCCGCGACGAAGATGCGTTTGATGGCAAAGTCCTTCTTCGGGTCGACGCCGATCTTCGTCGCGGTCTCGCCGAGGTGCCACGCATAAGACGGGCTGGTCCAAATCGCCGTGGGTTTGTATTCCTTGAGGATGAAAATGAGCCGCTCGGACGGAAGCGTGCCGCCCCAGATGCAGAGCGCGCCGAGGTTTTGCGCGCCGATGACGTCGGGCCCGCCGACGTAGAGCGAGAAATTGAGCGCGTGGATGTAGCGGTCGTTTTTGCGCATACCTGCCATCCAGAACAGGCGGCTCTCCACGTCCTGCCACTCGTCGAAGTCCTTCTTCGTGAACGGGCTCATCGTCGGCACGCCCGTCGATCCCGACGAGGTGGAGACGAAGATGACGTCCTCTTCGGGGACGGCCGCAAGTTCGCCGAGGAAAGAGCCGACGCCCTGCGAGTCGCGTTGCGTCTTCTTATTGATGAACGGAAAGCGCTCAATGTCTTTCAGGCCCTGGACGTCCGACGGCTTCACGCCGGCATCGTCAAATGACCTTTTGTAGTACGGCGCGTGGTCGTATGCAAACTGCACGATCTCCTTCAGGTCGCCAAGCTGTCTCTGCTCCAGCACCTTGCGCGGCGCGGTCTCCAGTGCTTCGTCCCAATATTTACTCATACTAACGACGTATCCTCCTATTATCTTGATTGTCTGGCCGTCGCTCGTACTGCGGCTAAAGCCGCGCAAGTCTGGCCCGGGGCCTACCTACGGGTCACTTCGTTCGCCGAGTTAGGCCTCCGCCACTCCTGTTTATCTTCTCCCAACGTTTATCCCTCTCCGCCGCGATGTGTGCTTTTAGCACCGTGGCGCTCACGCGGTGCGCGGCCCAGCCCGCTTCCACCACACGATTTCCGAATACGGACCACGCGGTTGTACTTCCGGATTCGGGGCAGCACCTCGAACGAGGCGCTGACATAGACACCCTGGAGTGCCTCGCGCAGGATGTCGGCGGCGCGGCGCTCGTGCCTGGGCGACAGGAACTACCAGAGGAAGCAGACTGCGATCGCCCCACTCCGGCGTCACGGAAGCGCTCGGCGGCGGCAAGCACCTTCGCTTCGTCGAGCGGCTACGTACGTTGCCTTCCTTGTCGACCCGCTCGTTCACGGTCAACCGCAGCGGGCGAGGCACCAGCACCGGCGGGGGCCGATAGGGGAACACGTACCGTTCCTCCCTGCAACTGAACCCGGATCTCGAGCGTTCACAGTACATTTCATGTCTAGTTTATCTACCGGTATGATGGTTAATACACTTGCCCTCCACTAAGCTCGTCACCGGCGGCTAGCGGCAGATCAACCAGGCCGGGCTGAGGACCGGGCGCGTTACGCCGCTGGCCGTTCCGACGTAGGGGCGCTGGTAACTGCTCGGGCCGAGGCAGACACCGGAGGATCTGCCCTCTGAGTCCTTGATCGCCCAGAACGGCACGATCTGCGCGCGATCAGCTGACGGCGACCTCCACCCGACGCCGACAAATATTCGGCGCTGTTCTTCCAGGTCATGGGCGTATCTGCGAGTGCATTGACTTGCCGCTGTGCCTTCACCCTCACCTGTCCCGTAGATTACGGGAGAGAGGAGAGGCGAGCCGATCGAATTCACCCCGCCATATACTTGTAGTCGGGTATGGTCGTCTATACACAGGTATAGAAAGGGGTCGCGAGCATGCGCGAGCCGGTCAGGCACGAGCGTCATCTGGTCGGTTTTGAGAATCGGCTGAAGGACCGTGACCGGGT
>JBEKGC010000236.1:0-10248 GCA_050013055.1 Streptosporangiaceae bacterium | reverse complement strand
GAACTGGAGCAGGAAGAACAGCACGCTGCCGGTGGCAATCACCACGGCCGTCTGCAGGGTGAGGACAAGAGCCGAGATCGTGAGCAGCCCGGGGACGCTATGGGTCACCACCTTGCGGCCGATGACGGTGAGCCAGACCACCACGGTCGCGGCCACCATGCCGGCGTTCCGGCCGCCCAGCTGCGCGCCGGCGAAATAGCCGGCCACGGGCAGCCCGAGGGATTCGGCCAGGTTCCATCCTGCGGTCAGCATCAGCCGCCAGGGGCGGGGCAACTCGAGGTGCTCAGCCATGGCGATGAGCATACGGGGGCTGGCAGCGGCCGCGCTGGAATTGCCGCCAGGTGGCGTCAAGAAGAATCTGGGAGTTCCGCACGGCTATAGAACGTAGCGTTGGCCGGGTCAGTTCAAAGGGTTACCGGTCATAAACGGAAGGTAGCCGCACTCGGGCCAGCGGAATGCCGCTGGCCGCACTACATTGGACGGCAGGATAAGGAGGCCGGCGTGGCGGCAGATTTCCGGCGTGACGGGGTGCGCACCTCACTGATCTGGGATGTCCTGCGCGACGTGGTGTCGGCCCGGGTGGCGGACACCGGCAGGCAGGCGCTGGACATCGTCGACGTGGGCGGCGGCACCGGCGGCCTGGCGGTGCCGTTCGCGACCCTGGGGCACAATGTCACCGTGGTCGACCCGAGCCCGGACGCCCTGGCGGCGGCGCAGCGGCGGGCCGCCGAGGCGGGCGCGCGGCTGACCGCGGTCCAGGCTGACGCGGCCAGCCTGGACGCCGTGGCCGGGACCAAGGCGGCGGACCTGGTCATCTGCCACAACGTGCTCGAGTACGTGGACTCGCCGGCCGACGCGATGACCGCGATCGCCGCCGTCCTGCGGCCGTCCGCCGCGGTCAGCGTGCTGGCGTCCAACGCGGTGGCCGCGGTGCTGCACCAGGCGCTGGCCGGCCGGTTCGCCGAAGCCAGGCAGCTGCTCGGTCCCGACGCCGATGTCGGCCCGCCCCGGCGGTTCACGCTGCCCGCGCTGACCGCGCTGATCGAGGGGGCCGGGCTGCGCGCCGGACAGGCGCACGGGCTGCGTATCTTCGGCGGCCTCGTGCCTGGCGTGCTGCTCGACGGCGACGCCGGCGCGGCTGAGGCGCTGCGGGCGCTCGAGGAGGCCGCCGCCGCCACCCCGCCGCTGCGGGACATCGCCGCTCAGCTGCACGTGCTCGGCCACCGCTGACCGCCATGGGGGCGAGCGCTGAAGACTCCGGCCGACGGGAACCCGATCGCAGCGGGCCCGACGACGCGGGTTGTCACATCCTGCATGTCGACATGGACGCCTTTTACGCCAGCGTGGAGATCAGGGACCGGCCCGAGCTCGCGGGCCGGCCGGTCGTGGTGGGCGGGACCGGTGGCCGCGGCGTGGTGCTGTCTGCCTCGTATCAGGCCCGGGCGTTCGGGGTGCGCTCGGCGATGCCGGTCGGGCAGGCTCAGCGGATGTGCCCGCGGGCCGTGTTCGTCGCCCCCAGGCACCGGGTGTACGCGGCCGTGTCCAGGGAAGTCATGGCCATCTTCGGCACGGTCACGCCTGAGGTGGAGCCACTGGCGCTCGACGAGGCCTTTCTCGATGTCGCCGGCGCGCTCAGGCGCCTCGGCGCACCCGCCGGGATCGCCAGCCACATCCGGGCCCAGGTCGTCGCGCAGCAGGGCATCACCTGTTCGGTCGGGGTCGCGCCGAGCAAGTTCATCGCCAAGATCGCCTCCGCCCGCTGCAAGCCGGACGGGATGCTGGTGGTGCCGCGAGACGGGGTACTCGACTTCCTGCATCCGCTGCCGGTCGCCGCGCTGTGGGGCGTCGGGGCGCGCACCGGGGACACCCTAGCCCGGCTTGGGCTCCGCACGGTGGGCGACATCGCCCACACTCCGCTGGCCTCCTTGCAGCACGAACTCGGCATGGCGCACGGGTCGCACCTGGCCGCGCTGGCGTGGGGCCGGGACGCGCGCCAGGTCACGCCGCACGTCGCCGAGAAGAGCATCGGGGCCGAGGAGACCTTCGCCACCGACATCGACGACCCGGAACGGATCAGGCGCGAGCTGCTCAAGCTCTCCGGGCGGACCGCGCACAGCCTGCGGGCCGGCGGGTGCGTGGCGCGCACGGTGTCGGTCAAGATCCGGCTCGCCAGTTTTAAGACGATGACCAGGTCCCGGACGCTTGTTTATCCCACCGATGTCACGCATGAGATTTATGCCACAGCATGCTCACTGTATGAGTCGGCCGGCCTTGACCGCGCGGCGCAGCTTCGCCTGGTTGGCGTCCGGGTGTCGGGCCTGACCCCTGCGACCAGCGCAAATACCCAGCTGACGTTTGACGACCGGCCCGTTGGCTGGCGCGAAGCTGAGCAGGCGGTCGACAAGATCGCCAGGCGATTCGGGTCAGCCGCGGTCCGTCCGGCCGCCTTGGTGGAGGACCCGGGCGGCCCGCCGGAGGAAGCTTTCTGACCAGGTAGGGGATGCGCCCTTCCAAGGTGCGTGTCAACGCTCGTATTCTGGAAATTGAACCGGGTATGTGAGGTGAACCGGTCACCGCACACGTGCCGGGCGCAAGGTTTTAATGGGAGGCGTCGTGCCGCTCTCTGAACACGAGCAGCGCCAGCTGGAGCAGATCGAGCAAGCGCTCTACCGGGAGGACCCGAAGTTTGGGCGCCTGGTGCGCTCCAGCGATCCGCGGGTGCACTACAAGCGCAAACTGGCACAGGCCTTCATCGGTGTGCTGATCGGCGCCGGGCTGCTCGCGGCGGGGGTAGTGACCCATCGCGTGTACTTTGACGCGGCCGGGTCAGCGATCGTGCTGCTTTCGCTGGTGTGGGCGCTGGTCACCTGGCGGCGGCATGCGGCGAAGGTCCGGCCCGCGCGCAGGAAGCTCAAGTCCGTCGGTCCTGGCGCCCCCAGTCCGGGGCTGACCAGGCGGGCCCGGCTGATGGAGCGGATGGAAGAGCGCTGGAAGCGGCGTCAGGAAGGTGACCGCAGGATGTAGGACTGCGGTCCGCCGGGTTAGCGGTGCTGGGGTCTGGGGTGGCGGCGGGGCAGCCGGTCGGCCAGGGCGTCGGGAATTGAGGCGGCCACGTCGGCGAGGGTGGTCATCAGCGAGGCGGGGAAGATCCTGGCCCGCCAGCGGGCCGCGCGTCCGGCGGAGGCCGCCAGGCCGCGCCGCGCTGCGCCGCCATCACGCCGAAGATGCTCCGAGTCGGATGGCCGCGCCGCGTAGGTGGCGCGTTCTTCGGCCAGCGCGAGCCTGCGAATCGCGTCGCCTGCCGGTTCGGGCAGCCCGGCCGTCACCCGCCCGGCCAGTGTCCGCGGCGGCTCGCTGGCCCGGCCGCCCACGCCGAAGTCGGTGAGGTCGTCACGGAACTCACGCCAGGCGACATGGGCCCGGCTCGCGTCATCGTCGGCGCGCATCCAGCGCCAGCGCCTGAGCGCCAGCCTGATCACCCCGGGCGCGATCAACGCCACCGCGGCGGCCGCGCCGAAGGTGATGGCGACCGTGACCCAGCCCGCGTCGAGGTGAAGGCCGGAGGTGCTGGCTAGCAGCCGGTACAGGGCCAGCGCGATCAGTGCCGCGGCCGCCGTGACCAACGCCGCCGAGGTCGCGTTTACCGGCCTGCGCCGTCGGCCCGGGCTGACGGCAGCAGACGCGGCGCGCTGCGCGGGCGGAGCGACCATCGCGATGACCCCGCAGGCCAAGGCGATCGCGGCGATCACGGCCAGCGCGAGCGCCGCCCACGGCGTCCCGGCTGACTTGCCGGACGAGGTGCTGACCGGGCCCGTGGCGCCCTGCTGGGTGTGGCCCCGGCCGAACAGGCTGTGACTTTGACTCGGATTCTGCGAGCCGGGCGCCGCGGTCGCCGCGATGATCGGCACACCGGTGTAGGTATGACCGGTCCCCGTCGCGGTGGTCATGTAGTTCGTGGCGTGCGCGCTGCCCTGGCCGCTGGGCGTGGGTTCGAACCGGAGCCAGCCGAAGGCCGGGAAGTACACCTCGGTCCACGCGTGCGCGTCGGTGTTCATGACCTTGTACTCGCTGCCCTTGATCCTGGTGCCAGCGGTGTAGCCGACGACGAACCTGGCCGGGATGCCAAGCAGCCGGGTGAGCACGGTCATCGCATAGGCGTACTGCACGCAGTAGCCGTTCCTGTTCTTCGTCAGGAACGTCAGCAGGCCGCCCGCGCTGTCGAACACCGTCCCGGCCAGGCTGTAGTTGAACTGCGGTCCAGAGAGCCAGTTGGCCAGCGCGTTTACCTCGCCGATCTCGGTGGTCTGGCCGGCCACGTGGCTCTCCGCCAGCTGCGTCAGGGCCTGCGTCTTGTAGGAGGCGGGCAGGGCCAGGTCCGTGCCCAGGTCCGCGGGGGCCGCCAGCTTGCCCAGCTGCTGGAGCTGTGCCATGGACGGGTCGATATCGAGGCTGTCCTCGGTGTAGCTCTGACCGCTGGCGACGGAACTGTCGTTCGAGTACACCATGAGGTCCGGGTCAGCCAGCCATTTTCCCTTCACGTCAACAGAAACCGCCGGGTAGACCAGCGGCAGGAAGGTCGGCTGGCCGCTGTCGGAGGAAAAGCTCCTGTCCGCGGTGACGGTCGTCCGCACCACAAGCGGCACCGCGGAGTTCGAGAGCCCCTGCGGTCCTGGCATCGCGGTCAGCGGCCCGGCTCCGCCACCGTAGTTGGTCACCTGCCAGCCTGTGCCGTCGTTCAAGGTGTCGAACACGTACTGCCTGAAGTACTGTGCGTCGTCGTTCTCCATGCTCACCGACGCGTCGGTGCTGTAGGTGAAGACCTCGCTCGGCTTGTTTTCCTGCAGATCCCTGACGGTTTGCGACAAGGCGCTTGGCAGCGACAGCGACCCGGTCCCGCCGCCGGTCCCGCCGATGCCGGGCCCGGAGGCGAAGACCTTGCTCGCGTGCAGGCCGGGCACGAGCAGCGGGGCACAAAGCGCCAGCACGATCGACGCCAGCCCCACCCGCCGGCCGGCCGCGGCCAGGGGCCGGGTGTCCGGTCCCAGCCCGCGAACCCGCGAGCCGCGGGCCCCGGTCACCCCGGCACCGGGCCCGCCCGCCCCGTTCGGGCCGGCCCCGTTCGGGCCGGCCCGGTGCGGGCCTGGCCCGGCCTGGCCCACCGCGACGTCCGGCCGTGAGTCGGTACGCCACAGTGATATCAGCCGTCCCCAGACCCTGATCCGTTCCCGCCCGTCCGCGCTCAGCATGGCCAGGTACCCGGCCCCGGCCAGGCAGAAGACCAGCCCGGTGGCCAGCTGGCTGTGCGGTGCGTTCACCATCACCGGCACGGTGAACAGCACGAGCAGCGGCAGCCCGGCCAGCGCGGTCGACCGCATCCGCACGGCGATCAGGTCGGTCATTACCGCCGTGATGCCCACCCCGGCCTCCGTCAGGAACAGCAGGCTGGGCACGTTCGGCACCGGCGGCGCGTACCTTCTGGAATCGTGTATCCCGGTTCCCACCAGGTCCCACAGGCGGCTGATCGAGGTCGGGGTGGGTATCACGAGCAGCAGCGAATAGCGGGCCTCGAAGACCAGGTTCAGGTAGAGCACAAGGCCGATCACGCTGACGGCGAGGCAGACGAGCACCGGCAGGGTGCGCAGCCTGGTCAGCGCGCCGGTCGCGGCGACGACGAGAACCGCGCCGATGGAGGCGGCGAACCACAGCGAGTCCGTGAACACCGGGTACAAGACGGTCGACGTCAGTACCACCGCGACGGCAGCGGTCACGGTCATCCGGCGGTTCAGCGTCATCCGGACTCACCCCCACGGCCCTCGGGGGCCGCCCGGCCGCCGAGACTCCCACGGTCCTCAGAATGCCCGGGACCCCCGTCAAAACCCCCCACCGGCAGCGGCCGGTCGGCGGGCCGGTGCAACTGCTGCCAGGCCGCAGCCAGCGGCGTGCTCGCGGTCACCGTGGCGACCCGCCAGCCCGCGGCCGCCAGGATCTCCGCGGTCTGCGCGGTGTCATCGGAGACCGCATCCGCCGCCCACGCGGAGACGCCGAGCAGCAGGGCCATGGCCGGCGCGTTCCCGCGCCTGCTCGCGGCCAGCTGGCTGGCGTCGTCGTAGGAGAGCCGCCCGGCTATCGCGATCAGCTGGCCGCCCGCGCGGGCCAGTGCCGACGTGCCGGACTGGATGCTGGTCTGGCCCGACGGGTTGATCACCGCGAGCATGTCGAGCAGGGTGTCCTGGAAGGTCCCGCGGGGGGCGATCTCGCCGTCGTCGGTGATGAGCCTGGCCCGGAACCCTTCGCCGGACAGGTGCGCGCCGATCGAGGCGGCCGCGCTGACGGCGAACTCGAACGTCGAGGAGGGCCCGCGGCCCGTATGCGCGCAGCGGCGGGTATCGAGGAAGACAGAAGCGCTGTTGCGCCACTGGTGTTCCTCGCGCCTGACCATAAGCTGGCCGTACCTCGCCGTCGATTTCCAGTGCACCCGGCGCAGCCCGTCCCCGTCTTGGTACAGCCGTGGCGCTGCGTCGTCCTCGCCGACGGCCGAGATGGTCCGCATCCCGCCGTCGCCTTCGCCGAGCCAGCTGCTCGCGGCCGACGCGCGGGGGAGCGGGACGATTCTCGGCGTCACCACAAGCGTGCTCGTCGTGCTGAACGAGCGGCTGATCTCCACCAGCCCGAACGCGTCGGCGACCCGGACCCGGAGCGGGCCGATGGTGAACTTGCCCCGGGTATCGGAACGGATCTGGTAGCTAAGCTCCCGGTGTCCGCTCGGCTCGATCTCGTCCAGCACGAACCGTGGCCTGGCGCCGAGGGAGTACGGCGTGACATCTTCGGCCAGCAGCACGCTCGTCCGCAGCCGCGAGACGTTCTCCACCCGCACCGTCACCACGCTGAGCTGCCCGGCGGGCACTCGCGGCGGGTCGAGCCTGCGGCTGCACGACAGCCGGTAACGAGATCTGCGCGCGATCAGCCCGGACACCAGCGGCAAGATGACGAGCAGCGCGCCCACCCGGACCAGATCGGGTTCAGGTATCGCCAGGCCGCAGACCATGGCCGCGCCGCCCGCGGCCATGAACGACCTGCCCCTCGTGGTCAGCGAGCTGAAGAGCGCTCGCATGGCCCCTCCTTACCGGTTCGTCCCGGGGCCGTCCGCCTGGCTCAGCGCCTGGGCAGGGGCAACTGCGTGACGATCCTGTCCACGACCTGCTCGGGCAGGTGCCGCTCGACGATGGCTTCCGCGGTGGGCAGCAGCCGGTGCGCCAGCACCGGGCGGGCCAGCCGCTGCACGTCGTCGGGGATGACGTAATCCCGGCCGTCCAGGGCGGCCCAGGCCCGGCTGGCCCGCAGCAGGTGCAGGGTGGCCCGCGGCGAGGCGCCGAGGCGCAGCTCGGGTGAGGTCCTCGTCGCGTTGGCCAGGCTGATGATGTAGTCCTTGACCTGATCAGACACGAGCACCCCGCGGACCGCGACGACGAGATCCTGCACGTCACTCGCCCGCGCGACCGGGCTGAGCTGGTCAAGGGGCGAGGAGGAGCCGTGGTTGTCGAGCATCTCCCGCTCGGCGGCGGGGAGCGGGTAGCCCAGCGAGATGCGTGCGGTGAACCGGTCTCGCTGCGCCTCGGGCAGCGGATAGGTGCCTTCCATCTCCACCGGGTTCTGGGTCGCGATCACCATGAACGGCTCCTGCAGCACATACGTCGTGCCGTCGACGGTGACCTGACGCTCTTCCATGCATTCGAGCAGGGCCGACTGAGTCTTGGGGGAGGCCCGGTTGATCTCGTCGCCCAGCACGATGTTGGCGAATACCGGTCCTGGCCTGAACTCGAAATCGCGCCTTTCCTGGTTGTAGGCGCTGACCCCGGTGATGTCGCTCGGCAGCAGGTCCGGCGTGAACTGGACTCGCCGCACCGTGCCGTCGATGGCCTTGGCCAGGGCCTTCGCCAGCATCGTCTTGCCGACGCCAGGCACGTCCTCGATGAGCAGATGCCCTTCGGCCAGCAGCACGGCCAAGGTGAGCTGGATGGCGTCCCGCTTGCCCTCGATCACCGACTCGATGGCCTTGCCGATCCTGCGCGCGGCCGGCACTAGATCATCGATCGGGCTCCCCGTCTGCCTTCCGGTATCCAGTACCACATGGCCTCCTTGAAGGCACGAGCGCGCACTAACCGGCCAGCCGGGTATGCACCGTCACCTCATGCCCCTGCTAGCCGCCGTACCGCTACAGTACGTCTTTCTCCGCCGAACGCGCGAGGCTGGCGAAGGTTCTTCGTCAAACCGTGTCATCGCCGTAGATACCGGACAATCCGCAGCCGGCCCCGGCCGTGCTGCGAGGCCGGCCCGGCCGTGATGCGCAGCCGGCCCCCCACTTTGCCCCACCGTCTCCTCCACTTCGCTCCACCTCGTCTACCTGGTGGTTCAGTGGGGCAACCGGGGCGATAGCGAGGGTTTAACCGTTGACGGTGGGGGGATGTGGGGTACAGTGGAGCGCAGTGGAGGATAACGGCGGGGAGGTGGGTGCCTGTGTTCCTCGGTACTCATGCTCCGCGGCTGGACGAGAAGGGCCGGCTGTTCTTGCCCGCGAAGTACCGAGAAGAGCTCGCTGGGGGAGTGGTGATCACCAAGGGACAGGAGCGCTGCCTGTTCGTCTTCCCGCACGAGGAATTCGCCCGCATCACCGAGGCGCTGCGCACCGCGCCGGTGACGGCCAAGTCGGTCAGGGACTACAGCCGGGTCTTCTTCGCCAGCGCCTCCGATGAACTTCCTGACAAGCAGGGCCGGATCACCGTCCCTGCGGCCCTTCGCGCCTACGCCGGCCTGCAGCGGGACTGCGTGGTGATCGGCGCGAACACCCGCCTGGAGATCTGGGACACGCAAGCGTGGGAGACCTACCTCGCCGCGCAAGAGGACTCGTTCGCCGAAGCCGCCGAGGAGGTGCTCCCGGGAATCCTGTAGCTCCCGTGGCCGGTCCCCATCCGCCGTTCCCTGCTGGCATCACTTCCCCGGTGCCAGCCGGCGTCAGCAGATGGGGACCGGCGGAGGGACCGCCAGATCCGGAGCGCCTCCGCAGGACCGAGCACAGCACAGCAGAACCGCCTGGCAGGGAGGGGGCACGTGGACAGCGACCAGCACGTACCTGTGCTCGCCGACCGTGTCACCGCCTTGCTCGCGCCCGCTCTGGCGGGCGAAGGCGCCGTGCTCGTGGACGCCACCCTGGGCCGGGCCGGGCACGCCAGGGCCCTGCTCGAGGCCTGCCCCGGCCTGCTGCTTGTCGGCATCGACGCCGACGTCGCCGCGATCGAGGCGGCCCGCGAACTGCTCGCCCCCTTCGCCGGCCGGGTGCGGCTGGTGCACGCCAGGTACGACGAGATCCCGGCGATCCTGACCGCCGTCCCGGACCACGGCCAGCGAAGCCCGGGCAGCGGACCGGCCCGCGCCCTGGGTCTGCTCTTCGACCTCGGCGTGTCCTCACCGCAGCTCGACGATCCCGCCCGCGGCTTCGCGTACGCCCAGGACGCTCCGCTGGACATGCGGATGGACCGCACCAGGGACCTCACCGCGGCGGACGTCATCAACGGCTACCCGCCCGCCGAGCTCGCCCGGGTGCTCCGCGACTACGGCGAGGAACGTTTCGCTCACCGGATCGCCGGTGCGGTGGCCCGCGAGCGTGACCGGGCCCCGATCACCTCCACCCAGCGGCTCAGCGCCATCGTGAAGGACGCGATCCCCGCGGCGACCAGGCGCACCGGCGGCAACCCGGCCAAGCGCACCTTCCAGGCGCTGCGGATCGAGGTGAACGACGAGCTGGGCACGCTGCGCCGGGCGCTGCCTGCCGCCCTGGGCGTGCTGGCCGTGGGCGGCCGTGTGGTGGTGCTCGCCTACCACTCCCTGGAGGACCGCATCGTCAAGCGGGAGCTTGTCCGGCTGTCCACCGATCAGACGCCGCCCGGCCTGCCGGTCCCCGCGAGCGCCGCGGCACCCGAGCTGCGCCTGCTCACCAGGGGCGCGGAGCGCGCCGACAGTGAGGAAATCAGCAGTAACCCGCGCGCGGCCTCCGTCCGGCTGCGGGCCGCGGAACGTATCAGGGAAGCAGCATGACCCCGAGGGGGCAATGACATGGCCACAGACACGATGCCGCCGCCAAAGGGAGCCCAGGAAACCCGGCAGCCCCCCCATAGGGGGGCCCGGGGGGGACGGGGGGGCGGGCAGCCCCCCCGTGATCGGGGGGATCCCGGGGGGTCGCCCCCCCGGGGCCAA
>JBEKGC010000235.1:0-10276 GCA_050013055.1 Streptosporangiaceae bacterium | reverse complement strand
CCAGCGCGCACAGCAACCCGTAAAAGGCGTCGGCTGCGCGGCCGAACGCCTCGGCCGCCGAGATCTCCGGGATCTCCGGGACGGAGCGGCCCACTGCGCGCGCCTGCCGGGATGCCGCCAGGGTGATCGCGTTCTGGTCAGGCGCGGCGGTTCTCAGCCGCCTCGGGCAGCATGTCCCCGCGACGTCACTGCTCGATACGATGCTGAGCATCCCGGCTAAGGGGCTGACCAACATCGCCTTCCCAATGCAAGTCGCGGCCCGTGAACTGGCCCGCGTCCCGGCCAGGGACGCCCGGGCCCTGCTGCTTTCTGACTGCGTGCACAACGCAGGTCCCGACCCGCGGCCGTTCGCCGCCCGGCTGGCCCGGCTCGACGTCCTGCTTGACACCTCCGGCGAACAGGATGCGGACCTGGCCCGCGAGCTCGCCCGCCTCGGCCACGGACGGCTGCGGCGGATCCGCACCTATACCGATGTCGCGCCCGCCCTGGGCGCGATCGTCACCGACTGACCTGGCCTATCCGAGGAGCTACCCGTGTCCGTTGTCGTCGTCGCCACCATCACCCCGCTACCCGCGCACAGGGACGAGGTGATCGCGGCCTTCACCTCGGTCATTCCGCAGGTGCACGCCGAGGACGGCTGCGAGCTTTACGCGCTGCACCCGACGTCCGGCCGGCTGATCATGATCGAGAAATGGGCCAGCCGCGAGGCGCTGAGCGCGCACGGCACGGGCGCGACCCTGGCCGCGCTCAACCCTCAGCTCGCGGGCAAGGTCAGCGGGGCACCCGAGGTCATCGTGCTGGATGCGGTACCGGCCGGCCAGGCGGACAAGGGGGAGCTGTAACCGGCGCGGGTCGCGTCGCCCTGGTCACCGGCGCGGCCCGCGGCATCGGCGCGGCCACCGTCACCGCCCTGGCGGCCAGCGGGTGGTGCGTGGTGGCGACCGACCGGTGCGCCGACGACCCGGCCCTGCCGTACCCGCTCGGATCCCGCGACGAGCTGGACCGCGTGGTGGCGAGCGCCTGTGCCGCGGCCGGCCGGCCGGCCGTCGTCGCGGTGCAGGCCGACACCCGTGAGGCCGCCGCCCTGACCGCCGCGGTGGACCTGGCCGAGGATCGCTGGGGCGGCCTGGACGCCGCCATCGCGGCGGCGGGCGTCATCGCTGGCGGCGTGCCCGCCTGGCAGCTACCGCCCGAGCAGGAGCAGGCCGTGCTCGACATCGACCTCGGCGGCGTGCTGGCGCTGGCCCGGGTGTCGGTGCCCGCGCTGCTGCGCCGCCCGGAGCCCCGCCACGGCCGGTTCCTGGCGGTGGCTTCTGCCGCCGCCACCCGCGGCCTGCCGATGCTCGCCGCGTACTGCGCGGCCAAGGCCGGAGTCGCGGGGTTCATCCGCGCCCTCGCCGCCGAGCTCGGCGGGACCGGCGTCACCGCGAACGCGGTCAGCCCCGGTTCGACGGCCACCCCGATCCTGGCCGAAAGCGCCAGGCTCTACGGCCTGGCCGACGCCGGGGCGTTCGCGGCGCAGCAACCGTTCGGACGCCTGCTTGACCCGGCCGAGGTGGCCGCGGTGCTGGCGTTCCTGACCGGTGACGGCTCGAGCGCGATGACCGGAGCCGTCATCCCTGTCGACGGGGGGCTGGCGCTGTGACCAGCCCGTACGCGGGCGCGGTCAGCTTTCGAGGGCCGCGTCCAGGGTGATGTCGACGCCGGTGAGCGCCTTGCTGACCGGGCAGCTTGCCTTGGCGTCGGCGGCCGCCTGGGCGAACTGAGCGGCGTCAAGACCCTCCACCTCACCGCGGACGGTGAGCTTGATGCCGGTCAGCCGGAAACCGCCGGCCGGGTCGGGCCCGAGGGAGACGTCAGCCTGCACATCGAGCGCCTGCGGCGTGCCGCCGGCCTGAGCGATCAGCGCGGACAGCTGCATCGCGTAGCAGGCGGAATGGGCCGCCGCGATGAGCTCCTCGGGGCTCGTGGTGCCGCCAGCGTCCTCGGCGGCCCGCTTGGGGAAGGACACCTCATAGGTGCCGATCTTGGAACTCGTCAGCTCGACCTGGCCCGCACCTTGCTCCAGGGTCCCGGTCCAGTCAGTGCGCGCGGTGCGAGTGGGCATCGCTGTCTCCTCGTTCGGGTTGATCACATGCTCGTCCTGTAAACCCTAGTACCCCGCCGTGGGGCCGGACACGACCCGGGCGGTCACGTAGGTTAGATCCATGGCAACCGCGAATCGTCACGGTAAATCGGGCTCCGGGCTGGGACCGACCGTATTCGTCCTGTTCGGCGCGACCGGGGACCTGGCCAAGCGGATGGTGCTCCCGGCGTTCTACCAGCTAGCCCTGGATGGCCTGCTGCCCAGGGAGTGGCTGCTCGTGGGCAACGGCCGCGGCAACGTCGCGCACGAGGACTTCCGCGCCCACTTCCACAACGCGCTGACCGAGTTCGGCCCGCACCCGGACCCGGACGTGTGGAAGGGCTTCGCCGAACGGGTGTTCTTCGCCGGGGGCGGCTTCAAAAGCGACGATCCGGGGAGCCTCCTCGGCCACCTGGAACAGGCGAATGAGGCCCTGGGCGGCGACCCGCAGCTTGTTCACTATCTCGCGGTGCCCCCGGTGGCCTTCGCCGAGACCACGAAGGCACTCGGCCAGCACGGCCTGGCCAAGGACGCCCGGGTGGTCTACGAGAAGCCGTTCGGCACGTCACAGCAGGCTTTCCGGGCTCTGGACCGTACCGTCCACTCGGTCCTCGACGAGCAGCAGGTCTACCGGATCGACCACTTCCTCGGCAAGGAAGCAACGCAGGACCTGCATCTGCTGCGGTTCGCCAACGAGCTGTTCGCCTCGATGTGGAATCACCGGCATATCGAGTCGGTTCAGATCGACGTGCCGGAGAAGCTCGGCATCACCGACCGGTCGGTTTTCTACGACGCCACCGGCGCGGTGCTCGACATGCTCGTCACCCACTTGTTCCAGGTGGCGGCGGAGGTCGCGATGGAGCCGCCGGCCAGCCTGGGCGCCCTCGACCTGCAGGCCGCACGCGAAAAGGTCATCAAGTCGTTCCGGCCGATTGACCCGGCCGAGGTCGTGCTCGGCCAGTTCACCGGTTACCGCGACGTTCCCGGAGTCGCGGCCGACTCCAGCCGGGACACGTTCGTGGCGGCCCGGATGTGGATCGACAACGCCCGCTGGCGCGGGGTGCCGTTCTACCTGCGTACGGGTAAGCGGCTGGCCGCATCCAGGCAGCGGGTCAGCGTGATCTTGCGTGAGCCGGCCGGCCCGCTGACCGGGAAGCTGTCCTGCGACTCGAACGTGCTGTCCTTCTCCCTGTCGGGGGATGGCGAGATCGACCTGTCCCTGGTGGCCAAGAGGCCAGGCCCCGGTCTCGACCTCGATAACGCGCACGCCGCGATCCCCCTGTCGGGCTTGCCCGACGCGAACCCGCTGCCGCCGTACGTCCGGCTGATCCACGACGTGCTCCTCGGCGACCGTTCGCTGTTCACCCGGCCGGACGGGCTGGCCGCGGTGTGGAAGGTGGCCGGCCCGCTGCTGGCGAACCCGCCCGAGGTCCAGCCATACGCCGCCGGATCGTGGGGACCGGCCCAGGCCCGGGAGCTGATCGCCCCTGGCCGCTGGCTGCTCGGCCAGTAGCGGATCTCTCAGCCCGACGCGACGAGGCCGCCGACGTCCAGCTGAGCGGTCAGCGTGGCGTGATCCCACAGCATGCGCACCGAGCGGATCCGGCCGCGCTCGAAGGCGACGACCGCGATAACCAGGACGTCGGCCCGCCGGTGCGTGGCCTCGATACCGGGCAGCAGCCAGGGCAGCTTACGGTCGTGGGTAAACGACACCGTCATCTCATCGACCAGCCGCCACCGGTCCACCGTGCGGGAGATCCTGGTCAAGGTCAGGTCGCCGGGCAGCCCGGGCAGCAGAAGCTCGGCATAGAAGCGCTCGACGTCCTGCCCTCCGGTGCCCCCGGTCATGGCCGGAATATGCAGCACCGACGGCTCGGCGGCCAGCCGCGCCAGCGCAGCAGGCAGGTCACGGCGGATGAGCAGAGCCGCCAGGTGCTCGTCCCATATCCGCTCAAGCTCCCGCATGAACTGCGCGATAGCCGTGGTCACGTCATCAAGTTACCCAAATCGCCGCGCCCGACCCGGGCCGCGGTCGCGGCGATCGTCGCGTAGGACATGGTGAAGGTGCCGCCCGCCGCGTCGACGGCGGCGCCGAGGCCGTCGAGGAGTTGCTGCTGGATGGCCTCGGGGTGGCGGGTGAAGCCGCCGGTGGTCGGGACCAGGTCCAGCCACTCGTCCCTGGTGTAGGGCCGCTCCCAGTTAGTCACCCATTCCTCCGGCTCGCCGAACGTCCCCGCCTGCCGTATCACCTCGGCCACCCGCGCGCACCCGGCCCGGTAGGCCTCGACCGCGGGCCTGGACCAGAAGCCGCTGGACGGCGAGTCCGGCAGTACCCGGCGGAAGACCTCGCCGAACGCCTCCCGCAGGTCCTCCGGCGGGTCGAAGGCGTTCCAGAACACCGCCAGCCGGCCGCCCGGGCGCAGCACCGCGGCGGCCTTCGCCGCGCCCGCGACTGGGTCCACCCAGTGCCAGGCCTGCGCGGCGATGACCGCGTGGAACGTGCGGCCGGCCGGATCCCAGTCCTCGAACGTCGCGATCTCCGTCTCGGTCCCGCCCTGCCTGGCCAGCTCGGCCATCCGCGGGTCGGGATCCACGCCGAGCACCCGGCAGCCTGCCGCGGCGAACAGCCGGGCGGAGATGCCGGTGCCGCACCCGACGTCGAGGACGTGCGGTCCGGAATGGGCGGGTCCCGGGCTGGCGGCGATGATGCGGTCCACCAGAGCTACGGGATAGCTGGGCCTGGCCCGGTCATAGCGGCCGGCGTTGGCCCCGAACCCCTCGGCGACCTGCCGCTGGAGATGCGCTGCCCGCGCCCGGTCGTAGCCGCCGGTTACCGGGGGCCCCTCGGGCCCTGACGGTAGAGTGGTCATGCGCCCACTATAAATGGGCACATGCCCATTCAGGGCTGCGTTCGCGGACGGCGAAGGAAGGACGGACGACCAGTGCCGACAGGGTTGGCCATCCGCGACCCGCGCGGACAGCTCTTCGACGCCGCCGAGCGCGTCTTGCTCCGGGACGGCCTCAGCGGCCTGACCAGCCGCGCGGTCACCGCGGAAGCGGGCGTAGCCAAGGGAGTGCTGCACCGGCACTTCGCGGAATTCGACGCGTTCCTCGCCGAGCTCGCGCTCGACCGCATCGCACGGATCGGCGCCCAGGCGGCGGACCTGCGCGCCAGGGCGGGCCGCGGCACCGTCGCGGGCAACCTGGCCGCCGCGCTCCCTGACCTGCTCAGCCCGCCGGTCCTCGCGCTCATCCGCCTGGTCATCGCGCGGGACGAAGTGCGCGCCCGGCTGAGGGCCGCGGCCGGCTCGCGCATCCCGCTCCTGTCCGAGTCCACCGCCATGGTGGCCGGCTACCTCGCCGCCGAACGGGACCGGGGCCGCATCGCCCCCGGCGCCGATATCAGCACCCTGGCCCCCACCCTGATCGGCGCCGCGCACCTGCTGTTCACCGACGCCGAAGGCACCCCGGAGCCGGCCGCCGTGTCGCGGGTCGTCACCGCGGTCCTGGCGACCGCCACGACCTGACGTGCACCCCCGATGATCGGGATCCGGGCCGGAATGTCAGGGCCCGGAGGTACCGTGAGCGGGTGCTCGAGTCCTTTCATCCCGCGGTGCGGACCTGGTTTGCGGGCCGCTTCCCGGCGGGCCCGACCGAGCCGCAGGCCGCGGGCTGGCGGGAGATCGCCGCGGGCCGGCACACGCTGATCGCGGCGCCCACCGGCTCCGGCAAGACCCTGGCGGCCTTCCTGGTCTGCATCGACCGGTTGTACCGGGCCCACGAGGCCGCCTGCCCGCACGATCTGTACTGCGGGCACGATGATGGCGCCTGCGCGGGCCCGGGCGGCCCGGCGATAGGCTCGCCACCCGGGACCGGGCCCCAGGTCGTCTACGTGTCGCCGCTGAAGGCGCTGGCGACCGACATCCAGCAGAACCTGGAAGCGCCGCTGCGCGACATCGCCGCGGTGGCCGCCACGCTCGGGCTCAGCTCGCCCGGCATCCGGGTGGCGGTCAGGACCGGGGACACCGCCGCCGCCGAGCGCGCGGCCATGCTCAAGCATCCGCCGGACATCTTGATCACCACGCCGGAATCGCTGTATCTGCTGGTCACAGCGGAGCGAAGCCGATCGATGCTGCGCAGTACCAAGACGGTGATCGTGGACGAGATCCACGCCGTCGCCGCGAACAAGCGCGGCTCGCACCTGGCCCTGACCCTGGAGCGGCTCGCGCACGTCGCGGACGAGCCCGTGCAGCGGGTGGGTCTTTCCGCCACCCAGCGCCCGATCGAGACCGTGGCCCGGCTGCTGGTCGGGTCGGGCCAGGACCGCGACGAGGCCGACGGCACGCCACGGTGCGCGATCGTGGATTCCGGGCACCGCCGGGAGCTTGACCTGGCCCTGGAGCTGCCCGACGACGAGCTCGGGGCGGTCCCGAGCGCCGGGCAGATGGCCCAGATCCTGGACCTGATCGCGGGGCACGTGAGCAGCCACCGCACCACGCTGGTGTTCGTCAACACCCGGAGCATGGCCGAGCGGGTCGCCCATCAGCTGGGAGACTGCCTCGGCGAGGAGCTCGGGGCGCAGGTGGCGGCCCATCACGGCTCGCTGTCCCGGGGGCGCAGGCAGCGGGTCGAGGCCCGGCTGCGCGCGGGTGACCTGCGGGCCCTGGTGGCCACCGCCTCCCTGGAGCTCGGCATCGACATCGGGCCGGTCGAGCTGGTCTGCCAGATCGGCTCACCGCGCAGCTTCGCCACCTTCTTGCAGCGGGTAGGCCGTTCGAACCACACCCGCACCGGGACACCCCGCGGAAAGTTGTACCCGACGACGCGGGACGAGCTGGTGGAGTGCGCCGCGCTGCTGCGCGGCGTGCGCCGCGGCCGGCTGGACGCCCTGGTCGTCCCGGTGCGGCCGCTGGACATCCTGGCCCAGCAGCTGGTGGCCGAATCGGCCGCGCAGGCGTGGTCAGAAGGCGAGCTGCTCGAGCTGGCCCGCCACGCCGCGCCGTTCCGCGACCTGTCCGGCCAGGACTTCGAGGACATTGCCGACCTGATGGCCGAGGGAATTCGTACCGGCCGCGGCCGCCGCGCGTACTACCTGCACCGGGACCAGGTGAACGGGACCGTGAAGGGCCGCCGCGGGGCCCGGCTGGCCGCGCTGACCTCGGGCGGCGCCATCCCCGAGCTTGGCGACTTCCGGGTCGTCGCCGAGCCCGACGAGGTCCAGATCGGCACGGTGCACGAGGAATGGGCGGTGGAGAGCACGCCGGGTGACGTCTTCCTGCTCGGCACCCACTCCTGGCGGATCCGCCGGGTGGAGCCGGGCACGGTCCGGGTGGTGGACGCCCAGGGGGCCCCGCCCTCGGTGCCGCACTGGCAAGGGGAGGCGCCCGGGCGGACCAGGGAGCTTTCCGAGGAGGTCTGCGCGGTGCGCCAGGCCGTCGCGGACCGGGAGCCGGCCGAGGCCCGGCGCTGGCTGGAGGACGAGTGCGGGATCGGCCGGGCCGCCTCCGAGATCATCGTTCGCTACCTGCGGGCCGGCCTGGCCGCGCTCGGCGCGCTGCCCACCATGGACGCCATCATCTTGGAACGGTTCTTCGACGAGGCCGGCGGGATGCAGCTGGTCGGCCACGCCCCGTTCGGCGCCCGGGTGAACCGCGCGTTCGGCCTGGCCCTGCGCAAGCGGTTCTGCGTCACGTTCGATTTCGAGCTGCAGGCTGCGGCCAGCGACAACGCCATCTTGCTGTCGCTCGGGCCGCAGCATAGCTTCCCGCTGGACCGGGTGTCGAAGTTCCTGGCCTCGGCCACGGTCGAGCAGGTGCTCAGGCAGGCGGTGCTGACCTCGCCGTTGTTCCAGTCCCGCTGGCGGTGGAACCTGAACACCTCGCTGACGGTGCTGCGGATGCGGGGTGGCCGCAAGAACCCGCCCGCGATCCAGCGGATGGAGTCCGACGACCTGATGGCCGCCGTGTTCCCGACGCTGGCCGCCTGCCAGGAGAACGTGGCGCCTGGCCCGATGGACATCCCCGACCATCCGCTGGTCCGGCAGACGCTCGAGGACTGCCTGCACGAGGCCATGGACATCGACGGGCTGCGGGAGCTGATCGCGGGGATTGAAGCCGGCCGGATCAGCGTGATCACGCGCGACACCACCGAGCCGTCGGTGCTCGCCCACGAGATCCTGAACGGGATGCCGTTCACCTACCTGGACGACGAGACGGAGGCAGCCAACCGCAGGAGCCGGCAGGTGCAGATCCCGCGCGGGCTGCCGGTGGACGCCCGCGATCTGGCCCGGCTCGATCCCGGCGCCATCGAGCGGGTCAGGGAGCAGGTCAGGCCGCAGCCCAGGGACGCCGACGAGCTGCACGACCTGCTGATGACGCTGTTCGTCATGCGGCCGCACCCGCCGTGGCGCCGCTGGTTCGATGACCTGGCCGCGGCCGGCCGCGCCGCCGAGTTCGGTGCCCACGACGGGCCGTTGTGGTGTGCCACCGAACGGCGGGAGGTCCTGTCGCCGCTGTTCGGTGGCGCGCCGGTCCCGGCCGGAAACCCGCGAGGCGGGAGATCCAAGCCCGTGGACGCCACCATGGCGACCGCGGAAGGCGCCGCGGCCGAGCTGCTCCGCGGCCACCTCGATGTCCTCGGGCCGGTCACGGCGGATGACCTCGCGCGGGCCACCGCGCTGCGGACGGCGGACGTCACGCTCGCCCTGATCCGCCTGGAGACGGAAGGCTTCGCGCTGCGGGGCCGCTTCACCGACCCGGACGGGGCCGAGGAATTCTGCGCCCGCAGGCTGCTGACCAGGATCCACGGCTACACCCGGCAGCGCAGACGACGGGAGATCGAGCCGGTCACGGCGCGGGACTTCATGCGCTTTCTGCTCCGCTGGCAGCACGTCACCCCGGATACCAGGCGAGAGGGCAGCCGGGGCGTGCTGGCCGTCGTCGAGCAACTGCAGGGCTTCGAGCTGGCCGCCGGCGCCTGGGAGAAGGCCATCTTCCCGGCGCGGGTGACCGGCTACCGCCGGGAGTGGCTGGACGAAGCGTGCCTGGACGGCGGCATCGCCTGGGGGCGGCTTTCCGTCCGCGGGGACCCCGACGAACTCCCGCGCCGCGGCGGGCTGGCCCCGTCCCGGGCCACCCCGATTACCCTGACGATCCGCGATGACCTGGCCTGGCTGCTGCGGGCGGCGCGCGGCGACCGCTGCCCCGCCGAGCCGGGGCCGGGCCGGACCAGCGAGGTGATCGAGGCGCTCAGGAATCGCGGCGCGCTGTTCCCGCCGGACCTGGCCGCCGCGACCGGACGGCTGGACGCCGAGATCGAGGAGGCGCTGTGGGACGGGGTGGCCCGGGGGCTGATCACCGCGGACGGCTTCCGCGCCGTCCGCTCCCTGTTCGCCCGCCGCGCCCTGCACAACGCGCCCGGCAGGCACCGGCTCCGCCGCGGCAGCCAGCTCAGCGCGAGGACCTCGGGCCGGTGGTCGCTGCTGCCCGACTCCGCGCCCGACTGCGACCCGGACGAGCTGGCTGAGGCGGTCGCGGAGCAGCTGGCCGTCCGCTGGGGCGTGGTCTTCCGCGACCTGCTCGCCCGGGAAAACCTCGCCGTCCCGTGGCGTGAGGTGCTGTGGGCGCTGCGGCGGATGGAAGCCCGCGGCACCGTCAGCGGCGGGCGATTCGTCAACGGGTTCAGCGGCGAGCAGTTCGCCCACCCGGACGCGGTGGGGATGCTGCGCGAGATCAGGAAGCGGCCGCTGAACGGCGAGACGATCCAGCTGTCCGCCGCGGACCCGCTGAACCTGATCGGCATCGTGCTGCCCGGCCCCCGGGTCCCGGCGCTCCGGACCAACGTCGTCAGTTACACCGACGGCGTGGTGACGTCGGACGCCGCACTCGGGCGCCCCGTCCTCACCGCCTGACCGATAACCAGTGGCCAGGTGCGTTACTTCGCCTCGCCCACGACGGGATTGAGCCAGGTGATGCCAGGGAACCCGGCGAAGTCCGTGTCGGTGGAGACAAGGGTGAGGCCATGCTCGCGGGCCAAGGCGGCCAGGTGTGCGTCTGGCACGAGGTTTGCCGCCGGATGCCGATCGGAGAAAATTTCTCCGAGGATCTGCTGGTGCCGCGGTCCCGGCACCGGGATCCAGACGGCTGGCCGGGT
>JBEKGC010000234.1:0-20354 GCA_050013055.1 Streptosporangiaceae bacterium | reverse complement strand
CGCGCGGAACCCTTGTACCGGGATGTGGCCAGCCAGAGCGGCATTCGCTGGGAGCTGCTTGCGGCATGCGACTGGATGCAGTGCAAGGCGCAGCCACGTTATTCGCCGGTCCGCGGCGAGAAGCTGGGCACCGTCAACTCCGACGGGACGGTGTACCACACCAAGTCGGCGGCTCTGGCCCAGACGGCGAATGACCTGATCGACCTGGCGATGGCGGTCTACTGGATCGACATCACCGCGCGGCGACCGCTTTCCGTCCGCAACCTGGCCAACGTGTTCGCCGCTTTCCGATGGGGCGGCCTGCTCAAGCTGCACAACGTCTCGGCCATGGAGTTCCCTTATTCGGTAGAGGGTCTCACCCCTCAGCAGATCAAGATGCGGTGGCCCGTGATCAAGGAGTCCAATCCGCCGGACAAGCCGGGAGCGCGATTCCGCCTGCCTTTCGGAGCGGTGCCGGTCGTGCTGAGCCTTGAGTATCCAGCCGTCGCCGAGTAATTCACGGCTGACAGATAAAGGAAAACGATAATGGCTATGGCTCGGTTCTTGATTCTCCTGGTGGGCATGCTGGCCACGAGCAGGTCCGGAGGGCTGAGGTCAGGCTCGTTCCGCCCGGATGACGCGGCCGGCAGGTACACGGATGAAGAGGCCTACGGCCGCGAAGACTTGCCGGTCGCTGGTCCCCGTGACGTATGGCTCGGCCCGGATGCTCCTGGCCGTTACGGCGACGGCTGGCCTGCGCAACCGGAGAGAACGACAGGTAAGCCGGGCCGCCAGGCGGGGGCCGCCGGGCGTCGGCGGCGCATTCCGCGCCGGGTCAAGTGGGTGGCCATCTTCGTGCTGATCGGGCTGATTTTCCGCAAAGTGGTCGCGTGGGCGGTCCTGGTGGCGCTGTCCGCGGTCCTGCACATCGTGGGCGTCAACGTCCACCTGCCGCATGTCAAGCTCTCCTGGCCGTGGCAGTCGATAAGCGCGGGTACCACCACCGACGTCGACCTGGGCCCTTGGGTACTGCAGAAGATCGAAGGGATCTCACGGCCCGCTTTGGGGACCGCGAACTTTAATTTCACCTTCACCCATAAGGTCTCGAAGAGTATCGGGATATGGCCGTGCTGGTACTCAAGCACGTTCGCCACGGTTGGCCATGCGTCCGCGACCGTCGACCTGAACCCGGGGCCGGGCTGGTGGACGCCCGGCTCCGGCCATTACCGGTTGCAGGTGCTGAGCCGCCCGGTCACCGGGGCGCCGGGGCGAGTCAGCGTCATCATGATCTTGCCGCAGCCGCAGCTTCCGCAGTCGGTGCACGATGTCACCATCGACAATACGCTTTCGCACCCCATTGATACGCAGCACAGCTGGACGTACCCCGGATTCGGATGCGGCGCGCTCCTCCGCCCGCAGTTCTCCGTGTCAGTCCTCTACGCCCAGGCTCAGAGCCTCGCCTTTAACCAGGCCAGGACCAACCCTTCGATCACCCGCCCGCTAATTAGCGCGGCCGAATCGCAAGCGGATCAGATGGTGAGGAACAACTTCATCCAGCCGACGGTCAACGCGCTCGGCTACACGCTGACGGACTTCACCTTGCGGTGGGCCGGCGGGTCATGACCGGCCCAGCCGCGTCAGCAGGCGGGCTCAGCGGCCGTCGAACTTGTCCGGGTCGGGGCCGGTGCGCTCGTCCCGGTTCAGCAGGGTGATCGCTTCGACGTCCTCGCTGGGCAGTTCGAAGTCGAAGATGCCGATGTTCTCCTTGATGCGCTCCGGGTTGACCGACTTGGGGAAGACGATGTCACCGCGCTGGATGTGCCAGCGCAGGACGACCTGAGCCGGGGTCTTGCCGGCCCGGCGGGCGATCGAGTCGACCATCGGGTCCTCCAGGACGTTGCCGCGGCCCAGCGGCGACCAGGCCTCGACCGCGATCTGGTGCTCGGCGCAGAATCCGCGCACCTCGTCCTGGGTCAGGTAGGGGTTGACCTCGATCTGGTTGACCGCCGGAGGGATGTCGCTTTCTGCGTGCAGGCGGCGCAGATGGCGCGGCTGGAAGTTCGAGACGCCGATCGAGCGGGCCCGCCCCTCGCGGTAGAACTCCTCCAGCGTCTTCCACGTCGACACGTAGTCACCGTCGTACCTGGTCGGCAGCGGCCAGTGGATCAGGAACAGGTCGAGGTAGTCGACACCCAGCGCCTTCAGCGACTCATCGAAAGCCCGGCGGGCGTCGTCGGGCTCGTGTGCGTCGTTGGACAGCTTGCTGGTGACGAAGACGTCGCCACGCTCAAGGTCGGACCGGGCGATCGCCTCACCGACCTCCTTTTCGTTGCCGTACAGCTCGGCCGTGTCGATGTGCCGGTAACCGACCTGCAAGGCGGTGCTCACCGCGGCGACCGTGTCCTCGGGCTTGACCAGGAAGACGCCAAAGCCAAACTGCGGAATGGTCTGGCCGTTGCTCAGCGTGATGTCGGGTATGGCGGTCACGACAGGATCTCTCTTCCGGTGGATTTGATGTGGTCGTTTCTGCTTTCGTTTGGCATCACTGCCCGTTCCTGGCTGACCTACACAACGCATGGTCACGAGCCGGGGAAACTCTCGTCGAGGCGGCGGAAAGCACGGGAGCGCAGGTCAGCGCATACTGATGGTCGTGCTACCGGAGTTCGGGTGCTGGCCGGTCGCGTCCGGCCGTGATGGCGGACAGGCTGAGCTGCGCCTGACCGGTACGGACGGCCTGTCCGGTCACGCTGGTCCGGGTGGTTCCCTCGGGCCCGGCGAGCGCGGCCGCACGCACGAGGCTTGGCTGGCCCATCGTGTCCCCCTGGTCGATGGTGATACCTCTCCAGGCCGGCCGGGCAGGCCGGAGGCCGGCGGCCAGGTAGGCGGCCAGGGCCGCCGCAGCCACACCGGTGGCCGGGTCCTCCGGGTAGCCAGCGTCGACCGGAAATTGCCTGGCCACCAGATGACGCGGATCGCCGTCCGGATGAGGCGCGAACACGTAGGCGCCGGTGGTTCCCAGCCGGCCACACACCTCCCAGAGGGCCGGGAAGTCCGGGCTGGCCTGATGCACGGCGCCGGCATCGTGCAGCGGCACGATCAACTTGGCGCGCGACACGCTGACCGGCCGGATCGGCGCGGCCTGGTCGAGGCTCGCTCCGGGTAGCCCCAGCGCCGCCGCCACCTCGGCGTGGACCGCGGCAGGCGGCCCGAACAGCGGCGCCGCCTGCTCGACGGTGACCTCGGGCAGGTCGCCGCCAGTCCAGCTCACCCGATGCTCGCCCGAGGCGGTGCTGATCATCGCGTCTCCATCCGATAGGGCATCGGATCCGGCGAGCGCCGTGACGGCGGCGATGGTGGCATGTACGCACATGCGCATCTCGTGCCGCGGAACAAAAAAGCGCAGGCCGACCCGGGCCGGCGTCAACTCTGTGACGAAGGCGCTCTCATGGCCGTAATGTGCGGCGATGGCCTGCATCTGGCCTGGGGTCAGCCGCTCCGCCCCGGTGACCACCGGACACGGGTTCCCGCCTTCCCGACCACGCCTGAATACGGACCAATGCCCGACTTCGACCATGAGGCCATGATCGCGCACGGCGGAAGGCATGCCCTCCCTCGCTCCCTCGTTACCCGGGGTAGCGGGTAGGTTCGGGCCGGTACAGGTGGCGTGCCGGATCTGGGTCAGGTGCCGCAGCCTGGCCGTGGGAAGGCGTTTACGGTCGCGGCGGCAATTGCTGTAGCGCCCAGGTGTTGCTGTCGGGGTCGCTGAAGGTGACGAACGAGCCCCACGGCTAAACGTCGACCTCGCTGGCCTGCACGCCGTGCGCGATGAGTTCGTGCCGGGCGGCCGCGATATCGGCCACCACGCATTGCACGCCCTTTTGCGAGCCTGGCGGCATCTGGGTGATCCCGGTGCCCAGCACGATGGAGCACGCCGACCCGGGCGGGGTTAGCTGCACGAACCGCAGCGCGTCGTTGACCTGGTGGTCGTGGTCGGCGTGGAAGCCGGCCTGCTCCACATAGAACGCCTTGGCACGGTCGACATCGGTCACCGGTATTGCCACCAGCTCGATCTTCCAGTCCATATCCGGCACGGTATGCCAAGCCGGAGGGTAAGCCGCCGACGCACGCTGCCAGGCTGGCGCACCTATTCCATTATCGTTGCGCCCTCTGCCCGTCCTCTCCTGCCGCGTAGAAGAAGGTTGCCCGCATGTTCGCGTGGCAGGTGGCAGCTGCGACTCCTTCCTGACACATCGATGTAGTGGGCTCGCGGCGGCTCGTCCGGGATGCGAGTTCGAGAGTTATGCCGTAACATATTTGATACACCACACAGGAGGACGCCGATGAACACCGAACGCAGCGTGTTCTGGGATGACCTTGCCCAGGACCTAAAGGATCCCCAGTTCCTGCGCGAATACGTGGCGCAATCGATCCGGATCGCCACCATCGACCAGATCGTGAACGAGCTGGACGGCGCACGGGAGGAGGCAGGCCTGTCCAAAGCCGGACTCGCCCGCGCGATCAACTCCGAGCCCGCGACCGTGCGCAGGTTGTTCTCAGCCGGTCATGTCAACCCGACGCTCGGCACGCTTGCCGAGGTCGCGGCAGCGCTCGGGATGCGCGTCGTCCTGGAACCGCTCGATGCCGATGACAGGAAACGGATCACTGGACCGCTTCTTGAGGGGAGCACGGATGATCCCCGGATCCTGGCCCGGCGCATGGAGGCGATGCGCCGCCCGCCAGACGCCGAATCAGCGACAGGCTGATCAGGCCAGCGAGCGCGGGTTCCGGCGCAGATACTCTTCGCCGAGATCCCGGACATGCCGGTAGTCGGCGGCAGACAGCTCGGTACGGAACGGCTTGTCCAGTCCGCAGATGACGGTCAGCAAGGGTCCCGGCCGGCCCTTGGCATCGTAGTCCAGGCGGCAGAATAGCCGGTAATGGTGACGGTGGGGACCATCGACGCGGACCTCGAACCATCCGGTCATATCGCCCTTCATTGCTTCCCAGTACCCGCCGCCTGCGAATCTCTTCGGCGGTGCCGCCGCGACCTGAGTCAGGACTGCTCTCATAGTCGCTCGTACCTTCACCGGGCATGAGTTGAGGAATTCCCTGCCGGGTACGGGCCGTCCTGGGTCGTCATCGCTGTGCCGGCGGAAGAATGCAACCTCGTGCGCGTCATCCGAGGACGGCCGGGTGCGAACCTGCGGTATAGCAGGCCTGCGGCCTGATTGCCGTCGGCGTGGTCGTCGGTCCGGGCTCATAACTCAAGCATGGTAAAGGACGACGGGGCCCATCAGCGTATTACGCGCCGAGGATTCAATTCAGGCGAAACGGAAGCGCAGGCGGCCGTCTTGCCGACGTGCTGTCACTGAAAAGCGGCAAGGAATTGCCTGTGCGCGGAACCGTAATGAGACGGTCGGCTCTCCGGCGGCGATCTGACTGGATACTTCTGGGGCGCACTCTCATGCCGCGGACAGAGCGCGCTAATCTGCCATCGCTTGTTCGCTGAGATGCTGTATGACAGGCGAACGGGAGTGCTGCGCGGAGGGTCTTGTGGGAGTCGGGGTGGTCCAGGTTCGGGCCTCCCCGCCAGGGGACGATGATCGTGTCGGGCAGGCTGCCTGGCACATGATCGGTGGATAGGTGCGCCGGATGATCCGGATGGAGTGTCCGTGGTGGTTCTCGATGATGCCGCGGTGTCGAGAAAGCGCCACTGCAGGGTGTCGGGGATGGCCGCGTGGTAGCTGAGCAGGCGGCGTCTCTACGTCGGCTGATGTTTGGCCACGGCCTGCGGCTTGTTGGCATCTAGTACTATTATTGATACTATTTAGGTGTGAGCAAGGCAGAAGATCATCGAGCAGATGCGGCGCTCACCACAGAACGTTCGCCTCGATGATCTCGCCAAGATCTGCGCCGACCACTTCGGCGAACCCCGGCAAGATGGCACCTCGCACAAGGTCTATAAGACTCCGTGGCAAAGCGATCCTCGCGTGAACATCCAGCGCGGCAAGGACGGCAATGCCAAGGCGTACCAAGTGCGGCAGGTGCTCGATGCAATCGCCAGGCTGGAAGCTGAGAGGAACGAGGAGAGTGACGACGATGCCTGACGCAACCCACTACACCTACCGGGTCACGTGGTCCGCCGAAGACGGCGAACATGTCGCTACAGTCGCGGAGTTCCCGTCGCTGTCCTGGCTCGCGCCCACCCCGGTCGAAGCACTCGCGGGTCTCGCTGATGTCGTGCGCGACGTGCTCGCCGATCTGGCTGCATCCGGCGACCCAGTTCCCCAGCCGTTGTCGGAACGCAGCTATTCAGGCAGGTTCGTGGTGCGTGTCCCGGCAGAGGTTCACCGTCGCCTTGTCTGTGAAGCTGCCGAACAGCATGTGAGCCTTAATCGGCTCGTGTCGGGTCGGCTTGCTCGCGCGTAACTGTGGTCTTCGCCGGGCAGTGCGGAGCACTTGCCCGGGATACCGGGGTCGGCTGATGCCCGGTCTGGTAACGATCCGATGTATTTGCTCCGGGATCGGGTCGCCCGAGGCGGTACGCGGGACGAGATACGGTCGTTCCGCCAGCGACCAGGGCCGCACGACTACAGCGCCTATATCTCAGAAGGTGCAGCGCGGCCGCAGGCGGTGGGCGAGCAAGTCGTACTGGGGCGGACGACGTTTCCTACGGGCGGATGATCGACCCGGTCCGGCCGGGCGTTAGGCGGGCCGGGCCGTCCGGTTCGCGTGGAAGATAGGGCCCTTACGGAGGATTGGGGCAGTCATAGGGTACCAAATCTTCCAGGTAAGCCAAATATTCCATAATTTTTTTCGATTATTGTGACGGGTGGGGTGCGGGGAGCGGCGAGGGCGCGGCGCTTCGGGCCTTCAGAGCGTGACCGCCGCCTCGATCGTGAGCCGTCGTGCGGGCCGGTGTTTCAGCGCCGGCAGATGGCATGGGAACGACAACGAATGGACCATGGTGCGTCTTGACGAGGGGGTTCTTGGACGGCCAGGCTGGGAATGGTGGCGGGGTGATGACGGAGCTGATCGCGCGGATGACGGTCATGCTCGAGTGGCTCCGGGCCCAGGGTGACCAGCGGCAGCTCTTCCACGCCACCTACCTACGCACCACGATCGCGGTGGCCGGGGAGATCGAGCGTGGCGCCTTCATCGACCCCGAATGGGTGCGGCGGTGGGATATCGCCTTTGCCGAGCTGTACCTGGAGGCGCTGGAAGCCTCGCTGGCTGGCCATCGGCCGGCCCGGCCGTGGGACATCGCATTCAGCGCCGCGGCCGACCTGCCCGCGCTCCGGCACGTGCTGCTTGGCATGAACGCCCACATCAACTTTGACTTGCCGCAGGCGCTGCTGGCGGTGATCCGCGACGAGGAGTTCGGCGACGCGGCGCTGATCGAGCGGCGTGCGGCTGATCACCGGGCGATCGACCGCGTCCTCGCCTCCCGCGTCGGAGCCGAAGCGGACGAGCTGGCCAGCATCTCCGGGCCCGCTCCGCGGCTTGATCGGCTGCTCCGGCCCCTGAACCAGATAGGTACCCAGCGGTTCCTGCGCGAGGCGCGGGAGAAGGTGTGGGCCAATGCCATGGCGTTGAGCTATGCCCGCACGCGAGGACCGGACGACTACACCCGGCTGCTGGCCCAGCTGGAGGAGCTGACCGCGGCCAAGGTCGCGGTCCTGCGGGGGCCGGGGCAGGTTCTGCTGAAGCTCGCCGCCAACGGGTTCGGCGTCCGGATATCTGGCGGATTACATAAAATCGGGCCTGCTGGGCAGCATGGGACCAGGCTGGACCTTTGTGGATACGGCGCGGACTCGTCAGGAGAGGCGGCACACTCGTGTGGCACTTGCTGGAAGACCGTGAGATGAAGCGGCTGGCCCGCGGCCGCGCGGCCGCCAGGGGCGGTCCGCTCCCCCAGCCCGGGCGGCCGGCCGGCGCCGACCTGCTGCCTCAGATCAAGCACATCGTGGTGCTGATGATGGAGAACCACTCCTACGACAACTACCTCGGCATGCTGCCGGGCCGCGGGGAGGGTTTCCCGCTCGGTCCCGACGGCCAGCCCGACGTCTCCAACGTCGCGGCAGACGGCCAGGTCATCCGGGCCTTCCAGCAGGCCACCACCAAGCAGTACTACGGCATTCCCTCGCAGAGCTGGCACGCGAGCCACGTCCAGTGGGGGGAGGGGAAGAACGACGGTTTCGTGACCAGCGCGGCGGACCTGCAGGCGGCGGCCAAGGCCGGGAACGCGCCGCGGGTCAACACCTCCGCTGAGGCGGCGGTCACGGGCATGGGCTACTGGTCAGAAAGCGACCTGCCGTTCTACTACGGGCTGGCCCGGACCTTCCCGCTGGCCGATCGCTGGTTCTGCTCGTGCCTGGGCCCGACGTTTCCCAACCGGCGTTTCCTCATCGCGGGCACCGCGCACGGCCTCATCGACGACTCCCCCTACGACCTGCTCGACTACCCGCCGGCCGGGACCATCTTCGACATGCTCACCGAGCACGACATCTCCTGGGTCAACTACCACCCCGTGGCCAAGGACGAATCCGTGTGGAAGCGCTACGCCAGGCACAGGCGGAAGATGATCGTTCGCCGCGTGCGGTCGGCGGGCCGGGCCTTGCCCGCCATGACCCAGGACGTGCAGAAGGACATTCAGTTCACCGCCGACGTCTTCCCGCTCGGCCTCGGCCGGTACATGGAGCACGTCCGCAGCATCGACCAGTTCTTCACCGACGCCGCCGCGGGGAACCTGCCGGCCTTCAGCCTGGTCGATCCGGACTTCGCGAACTACTCCGAGGAAAACCCGCAGGATATCCACAAGGGCGAGAGCTTCGCCGCGGAGATCATCAACCGGGTGATGAGTGGCCGCGGATGGCCGGACACCTTGCTCGTCTTCCTGTACGACGAGCACGGCGGGTACTACGACCACGTGCCGCCGCCGGCCGCCGTTCCGCCCGACGACGTCGAGGGCCGCAGCGTGATCGGCAGCCACAGCCGGCTGGAAACGTTGCTGCGGCCGATCCTGCCCGGCCTGGTCAAGAGCAAGCAGACCCTGGACGCCGGGCCGCGCCGGTACGACCAGTACGGGTTCCGGGTCCCGGCGGTGATCGTGTCACCGTATGCGCGCCCTGACTACATCAGCTCCGAGGTCTTCGACCACACCTCCGTGCTCAAGCTGGTCGAGGAGAAGTGGAACCTGCCCCCGCTCACCGCGCGGGACGCCGCCGCCCGGTCGCCGCTTGACGCGCTTGACCTGGCCGGCGATCCGGCCTTCCTCAAGCCGCCGTCACTGCCGGCACCCAGCCTGCGCTGGGGCAGCTGGTAGCCGGAAGGCGGGGCCGAAACGGCGGCCGGGCTGTACCGCCTACGGGGCCAGGGTTTCCTTAGCTTCCTGGGTGGTAGTTATGAGCATGCAATCAACCTCTTTGAGACACGCCACTGGACAGGCCAGACGAGCGTCGGACAGCCGAGGCGCCCACCTGCTGGCCCGGGCAGGTCTGGCCGCGCGGGGTGTCATCTACATACTGATCGGCTGGGTCGCGGTGCTCGTCGCGCTTGGCCTCAGCTCGCAACAGGCTGACCAGCAGGGCGCCTTGCAACTCCTCGCAGGCAAGCCCTACGGCAGGGTCTCACTTTGGCTGCTCGCCATCGGCTTCGCCGCCTACGCGCTGTGGCGGCTGAGCGAAGCCGCGTTCGGCGTCACTGGTGAGGGAAACGGCGCCGGCCCCCGGCTGAAGTCGCTGGGCCGCGGGGTGGTCTATGCCTCCTTCGTCGTGCTGACCATCAAGGTGATCACCGGGACGCAGGGCAACCAATCCAGTCAGCAGCAGGACCTGACGGCCAAGGTCATGCAGCACCAGGGCGGCCAGTGGCTGGTCGGCATCGTCGGGGTGATCGTCGTCATCGCCGGCCTGGCGCTCGTGCTCGAGGGCCTGCGGCACAAGTTCATGAAGCAACTGCAGACCGGGCAGATGAATGCCCGCACCCGCCGCGTGGTCAAGTGGCTCGGCACGATCGGGACCAGTGCCCGCGGGTTGGTCTTCGCGCTGGTCGGTGTGCTGGTCATCGACGCGGCCGTCACCCACCACGCGGCCCAGTCCGGCGGCGTCGACAAGGCCTTGCTGACGCTGCAACACCAGCCGTTCGGGAAGGTGCTGCTGATCCTGGCCGCGCTCGGCCTGGCCATCTTCGGCGTGTACGGGCTGTGCGAGGCGCGCTGGCGAAAGGTCTGAGCCTATGTCTACGGGCTGTGCGAGGCGCGCTGGCGAAAGGTCTGAGCCTATGTCCGCCAACACCGCTGCTCGTTCCCGCCGTAACCTGACCCCGCTCATCGTGGTCGGGGTGGCAGCGCTGATCTTCGTGCTCCTGCTCATTCTGGTCCGGGTGCAGTGGGCTCCGCTCGAGTCCGCCGACCACGGTGCCGCCGCCCACCTCAACCAGCTGGTCGCGGGCCACAAAACGATCGTCTCGATCGTCAAGGCGGTGACCTACCTGGGCAGCAACGCGGTGCTCTGGACCGTCATCGCCGCGGCGGCGATCATCCTCGCGATCAGGAAGCGCTGGCGGCTTGCCATCTACCTCCTGGTCACAGGCGCGGGTGCGCTGGTGCTCGACCCCGTGCTGAAGTCCCTGGTCGGCCGCCTGCGCCCGGTCGTGGCGCATCCCATCGCCTACGGCACAGGGGACAGTTTCCCCAGCGGTCACGCGCTCGGCTCGATCGTCTGTTACGGGGCGATACTCCTGGTCTTCCTGCCGGCCGCCCGCGGCCGCTGGCGTCCCGCCTTCATCACCGTGATCACCGCGGTCGTGGTGCTGATCGGGGTCAGCAGGCTCCTGCTCGGCGTGCACTTCCTGTCCGACGTCATCGGGGCCTGGGCGCTCGGGATCACCTGGCTCGGCCTCACCGCCTTCGCCTTCGAGCTGACCAGGCGGGCGGCCGGGGAGCCGGTCACCGACCCGGTCACCGAGGGCCTGGAGCCAGAGGCCCGCGCCGACCTCAAGCCGGCCGAACGCGAACGAGCCGCCGACCGCGGTCCTGGACTGCACCGCGGCCGGCTCGCCGCCGCCGTCGTGGTCGTCTGGGTGCTGATCGTCGGGATCATCATCGGGATCGGCGAACTGATCACCAAGCACGGCCACGGCCAGGGCAACGTGCTGGGCGACACGACGATCCCGCACTGGTTCGCCGCCCACCGCACGGCCACCTTGACCTCGTGGAGCCAGCTCTTCAGCACCCTCGGGGCGACCCAGGCGATCCTCGTCGTGGCCCTGGCCACCTGTGTGGTCTTCCTCGCCGTGACCAGGCGCTGGCGGCCGGTGGTGTTCATCGCCACGGTCATGTTCGGGGAGCTCGCGGCGTTCCTGACCGCGGCCGCGGTGGTCAAGCGGCCCAGGCCGAACGTCCCCCACCTGGACCACAAGCTGCCCACCTCGGCCTTCCCCTCCGGGCACATGGCCGCCACCACCTGCCTGTATGTCGCGATAGCGATCCTGGTCATCGGCCACGCCCGCGGCTGGTGGCGCTACCTGTTCCTCATCCCCGCCATCGCCATGCCGGTCCTGGTCGCGCTGTCCCGGATGTACCGGGGCGAGCACCATCCCACCGACATTGCCGGCAGCCTGATATTCGCCGCGCTCTGGCTGACCGCGACCACCCGGCTGATCAAGCCGAACCCCGCCGAACGGCCTGCCCCGCCAGGCGGCGCCACCCGGCTAGGCGCGGGCCGTAGTGGCACGGGCCGGCTCGGGGTGGGCAGGCTCCGGGAGCTCAGCGGTCAATCCCGCGCAGGGTGAGCAGCTGAGCGGTGAGCTGGCCGCCTCTGAGCAGGCGGCCGATCCGGTCGCTCTGCTCGCCGCCTCGCGCAGCGCCGCGCTGGTGATCGTGCTCGCGGTCCTGACCAGGCTGGCGATCGCCTCATCCGGGGTCAGCCCGGCCAGGTCGGTCAGCGAGAACAGCGCTTCCGCGCTGAGCACCGCGGCGAGGTCACCCTTGAGCCGGGCGAGCCGGCCCGGGTCGGTGACGCCCAGCGTGCCGTCCAGCGAGGCCAGCGCCTCGTCGATCAGGCCGAACCTGATGCCCGGGCGAGCCGACGCCGCCTCCGGACGGATGATGGTGGCCGCGATCATGCCGCGGACCGCCGTCTGCAGGGACAGCACGCCGCGGAGCAGGAACTCGCACGCGAACGCGACACGCTCGACCGGATCAGCGCAGTCCGCCACCGGGCCGAGCGCGTCGGCCGGCTCGGGCCACAGGCCGGCGAAGGCCTCGTTGACCAGGGAGGCCAGGTCGGGGAAGTAGCGGTAGGCGGTGGCCTCGGAGACGAGCGCCAGCTTGGCCACGTCCGGCATGGTGACGGTGCCGCCGGAGCGGATGATGTCGCAGCAGGCCCGCAGGATCGCCATCCGGGTGCGTTTCTTCTGATTGACCCGCCCGGTATCACTGGCTGTCGTCATGGCACCGTCCCTGCTTCATGCTAGTCATGTCTTCTCATGATAGTTCACTTGCATCAAGCTCGGAAGTGTTCTATATTCATGAGAGTTCACTCTCACGAAGGAGCACGCAGATGACCGAGGTCTCCGTGATCGGGCCGGCCGGCGGCGAGGTACTCCAGCTGGGCCCCACCCGGCTGCGCATCCTGGAGGACGGCCGCACCACCGGGCACCGGCTCGGGATGGCCGAGATCACCCTCCCCCCGTACACCGACGGACCGCCCCAGCACCGGCACGCGCGCCACGACGAGGGCTTCTATGTCGTCTCAGGCACGGCCCGCTTCACCATCGGGGAGAGCTCGCACGAGGCCGCCGCGGGCACGCTGGTGATGATCCCGCCGGGCGCCCCGCACACCTTCGCCAATCCAGCCGGCCAGCCCGCCGTGCTGCTCAACACCTTCACGCCCGATCTGTACGTGCAGTACTTCCGGGACCTGCGCGACATGGTCGCCGACGGCGGCGCGCTGACCCAGGAATCCACCATCGAGGCGATGAGCAGGTACGCCACCGTGCCGGCCACCGACTTCGCCTAACCTCAGGGAGACACCATGACCACCACCGTCTACACCGTCAAGCTCGACGACGCCGGACCCGTCGACCTCACCGTCGACGAGCAGGGCGCCGGCCGGCCGTTCCTGCTGCTGCACGGCGGCGGCGGCCCGGCCACGGTGGCCGGCTTCGCCGCGCTGCTGGCCGGATCCAGGCCCGCCCGGGTGCTCAGCCCGACCCATCCCGGCTTCGGCGGCACCCCCCGGCCCGAGGCGCTGCACACCGTGGCCGGGCTCGCCGGGCTCTACCTGGCCCTGCTCGACCAGCTCGACCTGGGCGACGTCACCGTGGTGGGCAACTCCATCGGCGGCTGGATCGCCGCCGAGATGGCGCTGCTCGCCTCGCCCCGGGTCAGCGGTATCACCATCGTCAACGGCGTCGGCATCGTCGTCCCCGGCCACCCGGTCGCCGACTTCTTCTCGCTCACGATGGACCAGGTGGCCAAGCTCAGCTACCACGACCCCGACCGGTTCGGCATCGACCCCGCCACGCTGCCCCCGCCCGTGCAGGCCGCCATGGCGGGCAACCGGGCCACGCTGGCCGTCTACGCCGGGACCGCGATGAACGACCCCACCCTGGCCGGGCGCCTGTCGGTGGTGCGGACACCGACCCGGGTGCTGTGGGGCGACAGCGACCAGATCGTCGACCCCGGTTACGGCCGTGCCTTCGCGGCCGCCATCCCGTCCGCCCGGTTCCAGCTGCTCACCGACACCGGCCACATGCCCCAGCTGGAGACCCCGGACCAGCTGCTGCAGGCCATCTGGCCGTCGTAACCGCGCGGGCTACGGTGCTACGCCTGCGGCGCGGCGGGCGGGCGGCCGTCGGGATGCTCGGGGGTGCGGTTGGGCAGCGTCCTGGGCCCGACCTGGCTCCCCGCGTGCCTGCGCGGACCCGACCAGCGGGCCGGGACGACGTCCAGCCCCGCGCACAGCAGATACGTGACCGCCTCGTAGTTCACCCGCCAGCCCCGGAAGTGCGGCCAGGCTTCCTCGGCGGTTCGCTCGACCGGGAACCCGACGGCCGTGATCCGCTCCCAGCCCTGCTGGAATTCCTCCCAGGTCAAGTCGATCGGGTCGTCGGGCCTGGGATCCTCGGCGGTGGGCAGCCGCAGCGTGCGGGTCAGCTGGCGCAGCGCGGTAAAGCCCATCTGCAGGCACAGCCGGGCCTGGAACGGCGCCCCGGCCGGGCAGGCCGCCATGTGCAGGGCCGCGGCGTCCAGGACCGCGAGCTGGGAGATGATCCACGAGCTGTGCGGTTCCGGGGACCGGAAGCGCAGCAGCACCGGGTAGCTGGAGTGCGACTCGGCCACGTCGGCCGCCCAGCGCTCCCAGCTCGCGTACAGCGGCGTCAGCTGCTCCACGCCGCTCGCCAGCTGCGCCCGGGCCAGCAGTTCCGGCCCCCAGGCCGGGCTCCCGGCCCGGGGACGGAGCAGCGTGACCTCGGTCTCGCGGCGGTTGTACGCCGAGTACATGGTGGGCAGATAGGAAATCTGCAGGGCGACGATGATCAGTCCGGAGGCGGCCGCGAGGAAATCGATGACGCTCGGCGCCGCGGCGCTGCGGTCGGCGAAGCCAAGAGTGAACAGCGACGACCCCGCTTCGCGCAAGGCGGCAGGGAAGCTGCCGCCCGGCAGCCAGAGCAGCAGCCCGAAGCCGACGACGAAACCGGCCAGCCAGGCGGCAAGCAGCGCGCCGAGGGTGACGGCGGGCTGGCTGGCCAGCAGCCCATCGCGCCGCTCCCACGACCGCACCGGGCGCAGCGCGGCGGTGTATCCCCGGTCCACGAACCGGTCGACGACCTTGATGAACCCGACGCGGCCCCGCGGGATGATCAGGGTGACGGCCACGTTCACCCACACGGCCAGGATGATCAGGCCACCGAAGACCGCTGCTATGGTGCGCACACCCCGATGCTAGAGGGCAGCGCCCGGCCCCACCCGGGGAGAGCGGGCTCGGCCGGTAACACCACGGTCCGTTCGGAAGAATGGAATTTCTCTTTTTCCGAACGGGCCGTGGTGCTTGCCCTCCTAGGGCGCGGGGCGCTGGCATGCCGCCCCCCGGTATTGCTCTTAGCGCCCGGCCGTGAATTCAGCCGCGCCGCCGCCTGCCTGAGCACGGACATAATGGCGGTCCGCTGGATCGCCTCGGCCATCCAGCAGCCATTCAGCGAGTGTTTTCCCGGAAATTGGGCAGCTTTGGTCCTGTCGCTTGCGATGACGGTACCCTCCCCCTACCTGGCCAGGGCCAGGCGCGTCGCCCCCCAAAGCAGACACGCCAGTAACGATGTCCGCCCCTTCTATGCTCCAGACGCGGTGCATCGAACGCCGGTTTACCCTTGCATCCATGCCATTACTCAGAGTAATTAGCGGATAATTCAGGTCCTCTGACCATTTCTCACTTCGGGCCGGGCGATCTGAGCGCATCTGCCCCCAGTTGGCCGACCAGAAATTTTTCTCATAACGGCCGGGCGTGGTGACGATGTGTAGCCGCGACCGGGCCGTCAGCCGAGGCCGGCGAGAACTCCAGGTCCTGGTGCCAGGCCGGGCCGCGGAACAGCGACGCGTCCTTGAAGTAGTGCTGCCGCAGCCGCCACGGGGCCCGGTCACCCTGCAGCGGCAGGGCCGCCCGCGACCGCTCGAAGTAACCGGAGGTCATGTCGATGAAGGGAGAGGTGCTCATCGGCCCGGACGGCCGCCGCGGCGTGACCACCGCGTACCCGTTCCTGGCCATGAAACGCAACAGCCGGGCCAGGTAGGCACAGACCATGTCGACCTTCAGGGTCCACGAGGCATTGGTGTAACCGAGCGCGAAGGCCAGGTTGGGCACGGCGTCGAGCATCATGCCCTTGTAGGCCACGTGCTGCGGGATCACGACCGGCTCGCCGTCGACGGCCAGCTCGATCCCGCCAAGCGGCAGCAGGTTCAGCCCGGTCGCGGTGACGACCACGTCCGCGTCCAGGTGCGCCCCGGATCGCAGCCGGATCCCGGTCCGGGTGAACGCTTCGATCTGACCGGTCACCACGTCGGCCTGGCCCCGGGAGACGGCCGCGAAGAAGTCGCCGTCGGGCACCAGGCACATCCGCTGATCCCACGGCTGATAAGACGGGGTGAAGTGGGTGTCGAGGTCGTAGCCGGGCGGCAGCTGCCTGGCCGCGCCCCGGCGCAGCACCGCCCGGGCCCGGGCCGGATACCTGCGGCACAGACCGTACACGGCGGTCGCCACCCTGGCGTTCTTCCACCGCACCGCCCGGTAGGCCAGCTTCTCGGGCAGCAGCCGGTGCAGCAGCCCGGCGACGGGATCCTGACCGGGCAGCGACATGACGTACGACGGCGAGCGCTGCAGCATCGTCACCTGGGCGGCCGTCCCGGCCAGCGCCGGGACGATGGTGACGGCGGTGGCCCCGCTGCCGATGACGACGACCCGCTGCCCGGTGACGTCGACGTCAGCGGGCCAGTGCTGCGGATGCACCACCTGGCCGGCGAAGTCCTGCTGGCCGGGCCAGGTCGGCGTGTAACCCTGGTCGTACCGGTAGTAGCCCGTGCACAGGAAGAGGAAGCCGCAGGTGCGCTCGGTGCGCTCGCCTGTGCTCGTGTCTTCGACGGTGACCGTCCAGCGGGCCTGCGCGGAAGACCAGCTGGCCCGCACGACCCGGCGGTGGTAGGCGATCTGCCGGTCCACACCGTAAACCGCCGCGGTTTCCCTGAGGTAGCGGAGGATCTGCGCCCCGCCGGCGATGGCCTCGCGTTGGCGCCAGGGCCGGAACCCGTAGCCCAGGGTGTACATGTCGGAGTCAGAACGTACGCCGGGAAAGCGGAACAAGTCCCAGGTCCCGCCGCTGGCATCGCGCGCCTCGACGATGGCGTAGGTGACGCCGGGGGCTTCCCGCCGCAGGTGGCAGGCGGCGCCGATGCCGGACAGGCCCGCTCCGACGATCAGCACGTCAACGTGGGCCGCCATCAGGCGGTGCGGCCGTAGAACAGTTTCCTGGTGAGCTCGTTCAGTTTCATCCCTGGGTCTTCTCCGTAGGTCAGCACCGAGTTGATCCGCGGCCGCGGGCCGCTGACCTGGGTCACCCGGTGCAGGGCGTGCTGGCCGCGGAAAACCGCGAGCGCGCCTGGCCGGCTGGGCAGCCGCAGGACGCCGTCCGGGCGGCCGTCCAGGACGTCCTTGACGCCGGGATAATTCTCGTCGTCGCAGGTCCGCAGTGCGGGATAGTAATCGAAGTGGCCGCCCGCCGCGGCCGGGGCGTACATGACGGTGACGGAGAACTCGCTGTTGTCGAAGTGCCAGCCGAGCTCGTCACCGGCCTCGAAGATCGCGATCTCCAGGGCATCTAGCGGGTCGGCGCTGCGGTAGAGCACCGGCTTGCCCAGGACGGCGGCGATGAACCCGGTGAGGTCATCGCCTGAGTACAGCCGCCGGATCGGCGCGGCCGCCGGGATCTGGTCATACGCGATGGCCTTCTTGGCCGAACGCAGCCGCCTGGCGCGCGGATGACCGGGTTCCGCGCCGTCGGCCGGCGGGGTGAAATAGACCGTGTGGGTCTGGTCGCTGGCCCAGGCCCGGCTGGCCAGCTGGCTGGTCAGGGCGGTCATCTCGGTGATCGCGGCCGGGGTGAGGAAGCCGTCGAGCTGGGCCACCCCGCGCTCGCGGAGCTGATCCCTGGCCGCCTGCACCAGAGCCAGGTACCCGGCGCTGGCCGGGGCGTGGATCGGGTAGCGCTCCAGGTCGACGACATCGTCGTACCGCGGCGCCGGCGGCCGGGAAGTGGTGGTCATCGCGCTGGCTCCCTGGTGTGGCGGGCGGGTCCTGGGCTGGCGGCGGGCTCGTAGCCACGGGGCGGGGAGCCGTCCCATAACCTTAAATCGTGATCGTCCACGAGCTAAGGGGAACGGGTCATGGGGGCATGGGGCAAGCGGGAGGACATGATCGTTTATGAGGCGGAGCCGTATAACGCCGAGTCGGCGCGGGGCGCCCTGGCGTCCCGGCTGATTACCCCCGTCGATTCCTTTTACAGCCGTAACCACGGCGCCGTCCCCCGCATCGACCCAGCCGGGTGGCGGCTGCGGATCAGCGGGCTCGTCCAGCGTGATCTCGAGCTGTCGCTCGCCGACCTGCGCCGGTTCACGCCGCGCACGCTGACCGTGACGTTGCAGTGCGCGGGTAACCGCCGGGCCGACCTGATCCGGGTGCGTGACATCCCCGGGGAGGCCCCGTGGGGACCGGGGGCGATCTCCACCGCCGAGTGGACAGGCGCCAGCCTCGCCGAGGTGCTCCGCACCGCCGGCCCGCGGCCGGGCGCCAGCCACGTCGCCTTCTGTGCCTCCGACATCGCCCCCGAGGCCGATCCGCCCCAGCCCTTCGGCGGCTCCGTCCCGCTGCGGAAGGCCCAGGCCGACGAGGTGCTGCTGGCCTGGGCCATGAACGGCCAGCCGCTTCCCCCGCTGCACGGCGGCCCGGTCCGGGTCGTGGTGCCCGGCTACATCGGCGCGCGCAGCATCAAGTGGATCGAGCAGATCACCGTGCAAGACCACCCGTCGGAGAACTACTTCCAGGCCACCGCGTACCGGCTGCTGCCCGCCGACGCCGACCCGCGCACCACCGGGCCCGGGGCCGGCCTGGCGCTGAGCGTCCTCGCGGTCAACGCCGACATCCTGTGTCCCGGCGACGGCGCCGCGCTGGCGCCGGGACGGGCCGACGTCACCGGATACGCCGTCTCCGGGGACGGCCGCGGTGTCGCCCGGGTCGACGTCTCCACCGACGGCGGCCAGACCTGGCGTCAGGCTGACCTGGGCGATAACGCCGGTCCTTGGGCCTGGCGCCACTGGCACACCGTGATCGACGTGCCGCCGGGCCAGACCGAGATCATCGCCCGGGCCTGGGACACCGCCGCCGCCGTCCAGCCAGAATCCCCGGCCCAGCTGTGGAATCCCAAGGGGTACGCCAACAATTCCTGGGCTCGCATCCACGTCACCGCCCGTTACCCAGACGCCTCCCGGTAGCTGGCGGGGGGCAGGCCCGGCCGGCTACCGGCCGGCCCGGATGAGCTGCCGCAGCCACCGCAGGCCCAGCGGCCGTCGCGCGCGCAGCTGCCTGATCATCACCGTGTTCGCGTTGTGGATGCACACGCCGGTGTCGTCCAGGAGGCAATCGCCCGGGCAGTCTCCCCAGCAGTGCTGGCAGTGGCGGACGGCGGTCATGCTCAGCGGCCCGGCATCAGGCGTCACGCTCGATCGGGCAGCTCATGCAGCGCGGCCCGCCCCGGCCCCGGCCGAGTTCGCCGCCAGGAACCGGCAGCACCTCGACGCCGTTGTCCTGCAGGTAGATGTTGGTGGTGACGTTCCGTTCGTAGGCGACCACCACGCCCGGCGCGACCGCCAGCACGTTACAGCCGTCGTCCCACTGTTCCCGCAACGCGGAATGGACGTCCTGCACGGCGGTCAGCACCGTGATGACCCGCAGGCCGAGCGCAGCGGCTATGGCCCGGTGCATATCCTGCGGCGGGTGATCGGTGACCTTGAGCTCACGGGCGGTCGCACCCGGCTCGACCGTGTAGGACGGCAGCATGCCCATCCCCGCGTACTTGGTGAACATCCCGTAGTTCACCATCGTCATCATCGTGTCCAGATGCATGAACGCACGCGTCTTCGGCAAGTCGATCGCCACCAGGCAGCGAGCCGCCGCCGCGGCGAACAGCCGGTGGGCGAGCATCTCGACCGCCTGCGGCGTGGTCCGCTCGCTCATCCCGACCAGGACCGCGCCGTTACCGAGGACCAGGATGTCGCCGCCCTCGATGGTGGCGGGCGCGGCGTCGGCGCCGTGATACCAGACATCGAAGCTGGCCGGCGCGAACATCGGGTGCCAGCGGTAGATGGCCTCCCCGGTGATGGTCTCCCGGATCCGGGCGGGCCAGCGCATCGCGTTGATGGTGACGCCACCGTAGATCCAGCAGGATGTGTCGCGCTGGTACAGCAGGTTCGGCAACGGGGCGAGCACGAAGCCGTCGGGGTCCAGAGAATGGAAGGCGATGCTCTTGGGTTCCGGGCCGAGTTCGGCGATCTCGCGCTTGGTGATCCCGCCGGACAGGAACTCCGCCAGGCGCACGGAGTCCAGGCCGTCCATCGCGGCGCGCAGGGTGGCGGCGGCCAGGGGTCCGTGCCAGCGTGGGTCGAACACCCGGTCCAGGATGTAGGCACGCGCCTCGGGGATCGCCAGGGTCTGGGTGAGCAGGTCGCTGTAGTAGTGGACGACGACACCGCGCGAGCGCAGCACATCGGCGAAGGCGTCGTGCTCGGCCTGCGCCCTGCTCACCCAGAGCATGTCGTCGAAGAGCAGGTC
>JBEKGC010000233.1:0-10314 GCA_050013055.1 Streptosporangiaceae bacterium | reverse complement strand
GTGCAGGGCTGCCACTACTTCACCCTCAAGCAGCCCGCGGGCAGCGCCCAGGACTGCCTGGAATACGAGACGCAGGTCACCGACCGCCAGGCCATGCACCAAGCGGCCCTGCACATGGGCTACCGCCCCACCGTCCAGATCACGAAAACGCGCCGCACGGCCACCCTGGAAGACTGCTCGCTATGCATCGACGACGTTGACGGTGTTGGCGAATTCCTCGAACTTGAGCGCATGGCACCCGATCACGCCGACGCCCGGGCCATCCAGGCTGACCTTGCCGCTTTCGTCAGCTCACTGGGCATCGCGGCCACCCGGACCGACCAGACCTACGACTCGCTAGTCCACGCCGCTCAGGAATAGTCTCGATGAGACCGTGATGCGCGGCCAACCGAGGCTCGAACCCGAGCGCCTTGGCGCCTGGGCCCGCCACCGGCCTGCCGGGTGACACACCAAGATCATCAGACAGGAAAACTGAGATTGGAGGCAAGAGTGGTGGCGGCGGCAAGCGCACGGGGCCGGAGACACTCGCAGGCCTGGTAGTGCGGGCAGCCACGGGGTGAACCGAGCCGCCGCCCCGCACTGGCGGGCACGAGACTGACGCTGCGACCATTACAGGCAGTGATCGAAAAGGCAAACTGCTACGCCTCGATGCGCAACCTGCCGAATCGGAGCACGCGAAGCTGTAACCGTGACGTCGGCTCAAGTGCACGCATAACGGTCAGAGAGGGGTCGGCCCGCCTTGGGAGTTCGGCTCAGCTATCTATGTCACATTTGCCTGCGGTCCGGCGTCATGGGGATGAGGCCCGTTTCCCAGCCGATGTGACATTAGGAGGGTGCTCGATGGCACGCATGGAAGGCGTATCGAAGTCCCAGGCCGGCCCGGTCGTCAAGCTCGTCTACAGATTCGGGCCGAGGGTGGTGAAGAAGCTGACCGGCCGCGATCCGCGGACCGGCGACGGGATCGAGCCGATCCGGATCTGGGCGTATCAGCCGAAGATGATGATGGGCATGGGCCGGTTCAACCAGGCAGTCCGCAAGGGCAAGGCCGTCGATGAGCGGATCAAGAACCTGGTCGAGCTGAAGGGCGCGCAGATGATCGGATGTGAGTTCTGCGTCGACCTCGGCTCGCAGATATGCCGCAACTCCGGCTTCTCCGACTCCGAACTCCTCGCCCTGCCGCGCTACCAGTCCAGCGACCTGTTCACCGATCGTGAGAAAGCGGCGCTTGACTACACAGCCGCGGTGATGCGCACCCCGGTGGAGGTCACAGACGAGCTCTTCACGCGAATGCGGTCGTACTTCGACGAGCGTCAGCTGGTGGAGATCACCGCCCTGCTGGCGCTGGTGAACATCGACCGCTTCAACGCCGCGTTCGGGATCGGCTCAGCGGGTTTCAGCGACGGAATGGTATGCGTCCCGCCTGACCGGCCCGGCCTGGGGTCAGCGGTAGCCCCGGTAGCAAGGTGAGGACCAAAGACCCGTAACCGGACTGCTGCCTGCGAAGTCTCCACATCAGGAGGCGAGTTCAATGAAGAAGTCTTTTGCTACCGCATGCGGGGGGCTGCTGATCGTAGCGCTCGCGGCCGGGTGCGGGACGACGCAAGCGCCGTCAGCGGCCCGTTCGCCCGCCCGTTCCGCCGCTTCGTCGCCATCGGTGTCCCGGTCGGCTACCGTCGCGCCGGCCGGCATCACGCCGCCACCGGGCGGCCCGGTTCCGGCCGGGTTCAGGGCCGCGTCCGTCACGTTTGTCTCGACCAGTGAGGCCGTCGTGCTAGGCACGGCACCGTGTCAGCACGCGCCGTGCACCTCGATTGTCCGCACCCTTGACCGTGGCGTGAGCTGGCGTGGGCTCCCGGCACCTGTTGTGCCGCTCGGCCAGCCTTACACCAGTACCGGACCGGCCGTGTGGGGCATCAGGTTCGCGACGCCGGAGCACGGGTTCGTGTTCGGCAACGGGCTGTGGGTCACCACCGACGGCGGTGAGCACTGGTCGGCCGTGGCCTACCCGGGCGGCGCGATGCTGTCGCTGGAGATCATCGACTACCAGGTGATGGCCGTGACCGCACGCCACGGGCCAGCCGGGCTGACCGGATGGACGCTGTCGCGCCGCGCGCTCGGCGGCGGGTCATGGACCCCGATAACGGCGCTGGCCGGCAATTCTGGCGCCGGGGGCATCGCCGCCCAGGCCGGGGTGGCGGCGGTCGTGGACGGCTCGTCTGTCCTGGTCACCAGCAATGGCGGCCTGACCGTCACCAAGCACGCGACCCCGTGCCCCGCGGCCGGCCGCCCGTCCCCTGTGGTCACTTCGGTCGCGGTGCAGGCTCCGCACGGGCTGGCTCTGCTGTGCACCGGCGAGGGCTATACCGGCCACACGGATAAGACCGTCTACGTGAGCGGCGATCTGGGCGCGACCTGGAAGCTGGCAGGCCACCCGGCCAGCGCCGGTGACGGCGGCACGATCGCCGCCTCGGCCCCCGGGCAGCTGACCATCGCCACCACCAGCGCAGCGAGCTGGCTGTACTACTCCGCAGACAACGGCGAGACCTGGCGGACGGTGGTCACCTACCTCGACGGCGGCCAGGGCTGGAACGACCTGGGGTTCACCACCACCCGGGACGGCGTGGTGATCCACGGATACCCCGCCTACGAGGGCATGTCCGGACAGCTGCTGCTGACGGACAACGGCGGGCTGACCTGGCATGGGGTCACGTTCTGAAATCCCTGACCCGCACCCGATGACTGTGACAGCGAGCACAGCAGACTCTGGTCACCGAGGTGGGCCTGGCCCACCTCGGTGACAAGCTAGGCGTAGCTCCGGTCGATCACTTCGCGGACGAAACGGTCCGCGGGTCCGTGCAGCGCGTCGTGGGCGGCCATGAACAGCTCGTGCACCCGACGCCCGGGCCAGCCCTCAGGCAGCAGCTCACCGGGCAAGTCCGGATCCCGGAACGGCAGCCTCCGGTAGGAGGCGACGAGCCTGACCTGCTGCCGCAGGGCCTCGTCGCCGGGCAGCGCGGCCAGCTCGGCGGGCGGCGGGAGTTCGGAGTACTGGGACAGCAGCTCGGAGTACTCGCGCGCCAGGCCGTCGAGGTCCCAGCAGCGGCCGGCCATCTCACGGTCGGCGGTGCGATCCATGGCCCGGCTCTCGAGCAGGTCGAAGCGCCCGGCGGATTGCTCGCGCAGCGCTGCGGCGATGCGGTCAAGCCGCGGATGCGGGCTGATCCACGTCGCGCTGGCCAGCGGGCCGAACCCGTGCCACGCGAGGAGCTTACGGAGCTGGTCCCGCTGAGACCGGTTCTGCTCGGGGATGGCGTAGATGACCATCCGCCACAGACCGTCCCAGCGGCTGATGTCACGTTCGAAGATGCGCGCCTTGCCTTCGTCGAGCAGGGCGATCCCGTCCGGGGTCAGGGCATAGCTGGACTGGCGCCCGTTGCGGTAGGTCTCAAACCAGCGCTCGCGGCGCATCCGGGCGAGCACCACCCGGGCCGTGCTGTCGCCGACACCGAACACCTCGAGCAGCCGGCTCAGCGCCTGCATCGGGATCTGCCCGTCGCCGACGTAGCGCAGGTGGTCCCCGAACAGGTCCCACAGGACTGCCCGCGGTTTCATCGCGTATCGCTCCTGCGCTGGAACATGGTCGAAGTTTGTGTCACGCCAGAGCCGTTCGTCAATCATCTGACACATCTTTCCCCGCAGGCGGACCGCCGGCAGACACAGGTAGGGGCCGTGCCGGGCTTCCGCCCCACCATCATATGTGACACACTTTTCACGAACGACGTAGAAGTGAAACATCACATGACAGGAATCATGCTATGCGGATTGCGGTCGTTGGAGGCGGGCCCGGGGGGCTGTTCGCCGGCTCGCTGCTCAAGCGGTCGGACCCGGACCACGAAGTGACGATATTCGAGCGCAACCAAGCGGCGGACACGTTCGGGTTCGGCGTGGTGTTCTCTGACGCCACCCTGGCTGGCATCCACGCGGCCGATCCCGTGTTGCGGACCGCGCTGTCCGAGCACGGGGTGCACTGGGATGCCATCGAGGTGCGCCTGCACGGCGAGCGTCACCGCTGCGGCGGCAACGGGATGGCCGCGGTCGAGCGCAAGATGCTGCTTTCGCTGATGCAACGGCAGGCAGCGGGCGAAGGAGTGGACGTCAGGTTCTGCGCGGAGGCGGACGTCGATGCGGTCCTGGGCGCGGGATATGACCTGGTCGTCGCCGCCGACGGGGCGAATTCGGTGTTCCGGGAGCGTTACCGCGACGCGTTCGGGCCCAGTGTCGAGACCGCGACTGCGAAATTCATCTGGCTCGGCACCAGCTACCCGTTCGAGGGCCTGACGTTCGTCCACGAGCGCAGCCCGCACGGCGTGTTCGCCGTGCACGGCTACCCCATTGGCAACGGCGTCTCTACCTTTATCGTCGAGACCGACGAGTCCTCCTGGTCTGCCGCCGGCCTTGATGAGTTCGACATGGGCTCACCGCCCGGCCGCAGCGACGACAAGAGCCGCGCCTACCTGCAAGAGCTGTTCGCCGGGCAGATCGACGGCCGCCCGCTGCTAGTGAATAATTCCCGCTGGGGCAACTTCCGCACCCGCCGGGCGCAGCGGTGGGGGCACCGCATCGGCGGCACGGCGATCGCCCTGCTCGGCGACGCCGCGCACACCGCTCACTTCTCTGTCGGCTCCGGCACCAAGATGGCGATGGAGGACGCTATCGCCCTCGCGGCGGCCGTGGCCGGCCAGCCGGACGACCTCGACGCTGCGCTGGCCGAATACGAGAAGGCGCGCCGGCCGCAGGTCGAGAAGATCCAGGACTCCGCCCGACCGAGCCTGTCCTGGTGGGAGCACTTCGGCCGCTCCTATGACACGCTCCCAGGCTGGCAGTTCGCCTACCATTTCTTCACCCGATCGCTGACCGACGCCAAGCTGGCCCGGCGCGACCCGCGCTTCGTGCAGGCCGCACATGCTCAGTGGGAGGCCGCCCACGGCGCGCCGCCGCTTGACAGCCCCCTGACGCTGTCCGGGCACACCGTTCCCACCCGGTCGGCCGAGGTTGAGCCCGGCGCCGGAGGCTGGGTCCTGGAGATCATCGCCCCGGAGGCTGAGGCCGATCTCGGGCCGGCGCTTGAGGCCGTGGCCAAGGGCGCCGCCAGTGGGGCGGCGCTGATCGCGGTCCGCGCGGGCACCCCGCTGACCCGACGGCTGATCTGCGAGGAAGCGCGGCTGGGACACGGCATCCCGGCCCTGCTGGTCGAGGACGGTGACGCGGATACTGCCACCACCGCGATCCTGTCCGGACGCGCGGACCTGGTCGCGGCCCCGGGCGGAGCCAGCGCATGAGCACGGTCACGACCCAGGACCTCGGCCAGTGCTTCCCGGCTCGGGCCGCAGCACGGCTGCGCCCGCTGTTCGCGCCGCGGGGGATCGCCGTGATCGGCGCCTCACGCGACCCGGCCAAGCTGGGCGCGGCCATGACCAGGTCGCTGGCCGGGTTCGCGGGTACTGTCGCCGGGATCAACCCACGTGACGCCGACCCGCGGGCTGGCCGGTACCGGTCGGTCGCCGAGGCCGCAGCGGCCACCGGCGCGCCGATCGACCTCGCCATCCTGTGCGTGCCGGCCTCGCGCTCGGCGGCCGCGCTCGCCGAGGCCGCCGAGGCCGGGGTGCGTGCGGCGCTGGTGTGCTCCGGCGGCTACGCGGAGGCCGGCGGGGCCGGCGTCGGTCACCAGCGCGACCTGCTCGCGGCGGCTCGCGGATCCGCAGTCGCGCTGCTCGGCCCGAATACGTCGGGTTTCCTCGTGCCGGCGGCCGGCCTGACCGCCTCATTCGTCCCTGGCGCCGCGACCGTAGCGGCCGGGCCGGTCGCGGTCGTCGCGGCCAGCGGCGGAGTGAACCACGCGCTGGCCTTCCTGCTGGCCGAAGCCGGGATCGGGATCTCCCTGGCGGTCGGTCTCGGCATCGCCGCCGACGTGGACGCCGCCGACGTGCTGACTTACCTGGCCGCCGACGACGACACCCGCGCGGTGGCCCTGCACATTGAATCGGTAACGGACGGCCCGGGCCTGGTCGCCGCGGTGCGCCGGACGGCCGCCCGCAAGCCCGTGGTCGCCCTGGTCGTCGGCCGCAACGACGTCTCGGAGTTCGCCCAGTCCCACACGGGCGCCCTGGCCACGTCGTGGCGCACGACCCGGGCGGCATTGCGGCACGCCGGCGCCGTGCTGGTGGACGATGAGCGGCAGCTGGCCGACGCGGTGACGGTACTGTCCGCGCTGCGCCTGGCCCCGGCGGCCGACCCCGGTGTCGGGGTCGTCACCGCGCAGGCGGGGCCGGGCCTGCTCCACATCGACAGCCTGCGCGGCGCCCGCGTCGCCGTGCCGCCGCTGTCACCGGCCACCACGGCGGCCCTGGGCGAACTGCTCCCGCCGCTGACCTTCCAGGGTAACCCGGTCGACACCGGCCGGCCGGACGAGGGCTTCGGCCAGGTGCTGCGCCGCGTGGCCGCCGACCCTGCCATCGACCTGGTGAGCGCGTACGCGCTCAGCGAGCCCGGCACCCTCGACCTGCCCGCCGCCGTCCGGGCGGCCGGCCGCGGGCCGCTGGTCGTCGGCTCCGGCGGTCCGCCGCAGCAGGTCAGCGCCCAGCGCGCCGCCCTGCGGCGGCTCGGCGTCCCGCTGCTGACGAGCCCGGGCGCCCTGACCACAGCGGTCATCGCCCTGGTCGACGACGCGCGCGCCCAGTTCCGGCAGCACTCCGCGCACGTTCCCGCCCGCCACCGGCTGACGTCGGCCGGCCCGCTGGATGAGGATCAGGCCAAGACGCTGCTCGGCTCGCTGGGCGTGCCCACCCCGCCCCGGCGCCCGTGCCGCGACCGCGCCGAGGCGCATCAGGCCCTCGCCGAGCTGCCCGGCCCGGTCGCGGTCAAGATCCTCGACGCCGGAATAGCTCACAAGTCCGACATCGGCGGGGTCCATCTCGGCATCAGGGATCCGGCCGGCCTGGACGCGGCGCTGGACGCCCTGGACCGCGCCGGGGCCCGGCGGTACCTGATCGAGACGATGGCATCCCCGGGCGTGGACCTGATCGCCGGGGCCTCGCGCGACCCGGTATTCGGCCCCGTCGTCCTGGTGGGGCTGGGCGGGACGGTCGCCGAGGCACTGGGCGACGTGGCCGTCGCGCCCGCGCCGCTCACGCCTGCCCAGGCCGCCGACCTGATGGACGAGATCGCCGGCCGGGCCCTGCTGGACGGATTTCGCGGCGGCCCGGTGGCCGACCGCGCCGCGATCGGCGAGGTCCTGACGGCTCTGGGAGACCTGCTGATCGCCAACCCCACGCTGGAGACCGCCGAGATCAACCCGCTGCGCGTCACCGGCCAGGGCCTCCTCGCCCTGGACGCGGTCGTGACATTCCGGGATCATGCCGCGCCGAGGGAGGCAGATCGCCATGCCTGACGCACCGGCCGCCAGCCCCGTGGCCGAGGGAACCGTGCCATGGCCCGAGCAGGCCGCCCGCGAGTACGCCGCCCGGGGCTGGTGGCGCGGCCAGGCTCTCGGGACCGAGCTGTGGAACGCCGCCAGCGCACGGCCCGGCGCCGTCGCCGTGGTCGACGGCGAGACCCGGCTGACGCAGGAGTCCGTGCTCGCCCGCGCCGACGCCCTCGCCACCAGGCTTACCGACGACCTGGGATTGCGCCGCGGCGACCGCGTGGTGGTTCAGCTCACGAACTCCTGGCCGTTCGTCATCCTGCTCCTGGCCTGCCTGCGGGCCGGCGTCATCCCGGTCATGGCGCTGCCCGCCCACCGGCAGCATGAGCTGGCTTACCTCGCCGACCACAGCGAGGCGGCGGCGATCGTGGTCCCGGGCCAGATCCGTGACTTCGACCACCAGCAGATGGCGCACGAACTGGCCGCCGGCTGCCCCGCACTCCGCCTGGTGCTGACCACGAGCGAGACCCTGCGCGCCGGGAGCACCAGCCTGACCGCCTTGTGCGCGGAGCCCGCCGACCCGGATACCGGCCGGAAGCGGTGGGATGCCGATCCTCCGGCCAGCCGCGATGTCGCGGTGTTCCTGCTGTCCGGGGGCACCACCGGCCTGCCTAAGCTCATCGCCCGCACGCACGACGACTACGCCTACAACGCCAGGGCCAGCGCCCGGCTGTGCGGCCTGGGCCCGGACACCGTGTACCTCACGGCGCTGCCCGCCGCGCACAACTTCCCGCTGGCCTGCCCGGGCATCCTCGGGACCATGCTGTCCGGCGGCCGCGTGGTCATGCTGCCCTCACCGGAGCCGGAACGCGCCTTCGCCGTGATAGCCGCCGAGGGTGTCACCGTGACCGCCGCCGTGCCCGCGGTCGCGCAGCGGTGGATACGGCACGCGCGGGAGCACGGTGCCGGCCAGCTGCGCACGCTCACGCTGCTGCAGGTCGGCGGCGCCCGGCTGGCCGACGAGATCGCGCGTCAGGTCCGGCCGGTCCTGGGCGCCACCTTGCAGCAGGTATTCGGCATGGCCGAGGGGCTGCTGAACTACACCCGCCTGGATGACCCTGAGGATGTCATCTGCGCCACCCAGGGCCGGCCGCTCAGCGAAGGCGACGAGGTCCGGATCGTCGACGCCATCGACCGTGACGTCCCCGACGGGGAGCCCGGCTCGCTGCTCACCCGCGGGCCGTACACCCCGCGCGGCTACTACCGGGCCGCGGAGCAGAACGCGCGCGCCTTCACCGCCGACGGCTGGTACCGCAGCGGTGACATCGTCCGCCGCCGGGCCGACGGCAACCTGGTCGTCGAGGGACGCGACAAGGACATGATCAACCGTGGCGGGGAGAAGATCAGCGCGGAGGAGGTGGAGAACCTCCTCTACCAGCTTCCGCAGGTCGCCCAGGTTGCCGCCGTCGCCATGCCCGATGCTGAACTCGGCGAGCGGGTCTGCGTCTACACGGTCCTGGCCCCGGGCGCCACGCTGACCCTCCACGACGTGCGCGCGGCGATGACCAGCGCCCAGGTCGCCCGGTACAAGTGGCCCGAGCACCTCGTCGTGGTCCCCGAACTCCCGGCCACCAAGGTCGGCAAGATCGACAAGAAGGCGCTGCGAGCCGACATCGCAGCCCGGCTGGCCCGCGACCGAACGGCCGCCGGCTCCGGCCGGCCTTCGCCAGCGTAACTCCACAACCTCGATCATGAGGAGGCAACCAAAGTGACCAGCCTGAAGGACGAAGCGGCCGCCGCCGATTTCGACAGCCCTGAGCACCAGGCCAAGCTGGCCGGACTCTACCGCGACTTCGACGCGGCCGGCATGACGCCGCTGTGGCGGACCCGCGAGGGCCTGATGCCGTTCCGCCCCGAGCCCCGCGCGGTCCCGCACCTGTGGCGGTGGGCTCAGCTGTACCCGCTCGCGGCCCGCAGCGCCGACCTGGTGCCGGTCGGGCGGGGCGGGGAGCGCCGCGCCATCGGCCTGGGCAACCCTGGCCTGCCCGGCGACCCCTACGCCACGCCTACCTTGTGGGCCGCCATCCAGTACCTCGCGCCCCTTGAGAACGCCCCCGAGCACCGGCATACCCAGTCCGCGTTCCGGTTTGTCCTGGAAGGCGAAGGCGTGTGGACGGTCGTTGACGGCGACCCGGTCGCCATGCGTCGCGGTGACCTGCTGCTTACCCCCGGATGGCACTTCCACGGGCACCAGAACGTGTCCGGCCAGCCGATGGCATGGCTTGACGGCCTCGACATCCCCCTGGTATCGACCCTGGACCAGGGCTTCTTCGAGTTCGGCCCGGACCAGGTACGCGACACCTCGACGCCGGACCGCAGCCGCGGCGAACGACTCTGGGGAGGTCCCGGCCTGACCCCGGTGTCGGCCGCGGGGAGACCCCGGCCGGCCTCCCCGCTGATGGCCTACCGGTGGGCCCATACCGACGCCGCCCTGCGCGCTCAGCTGGAGCTGGAATCCGAGGGCCATCCCGGCGTCACCGAACCCGGTCACGCGGCGGTGCGGTTCACCAACCCCACCACCGGCGGCGACGCCCTCTCGACCATGCGGACCGAGATGCACCGCCTGCGCGCCGGGATCGCGACGGCCCCTACGCGCACGACGGCGTCGGCGGTCTGGCAGGTCTTCGACGGCCGCGGCACGATCACCCTGGACGGCGACACGCACGAGCTGAGGCACGGCGACGTCGTCGCCGTCCCGTCCTGGTGCGAGCTCTCCCTGCACGCCGACACCGACCTGGACCTGTTCACCTTCTCCGACGCGCCGGTCTTCGAGAAGCTGTCCCTGCTGCGCACGGAGATCAGCCGCTGATGCGAATCGCCACCATCCGCATCCC
>JBEKGC010000232.1:0-10321 GCA_050013055.1 Streptosporangiaceae bacterium | reverse complement strand
GCCAGCGTCCGGCGCATCATCGAGCGCCACGGCGGCCGCACCTGGGCCGAAGGCAGCCTCGACCGCGGTGCCACCATCTACTTCACCCTCAAGGCCAAAGGCAGCCATGAATGACAACCTGAGGCGGTACGCGCTGTCGGGCAGTTCTGGCTTCTCCTCAACCAGCCGCCGCCGGATCCCAGCCTCTGACGCGGTCAAGCCCTCCACCGGGATGGAGCCGTAGCGGGCTTCCTCCGTGCATGCCGGGTCGCCCGGGACCAGGGTCGGGAGTACGGGGGCCGCAGGCCAGGGATTGTGGATAATTAGCTCCTTATTTCGACGGTAACGATCCACAATCGCTGGCGGGGCAGGCGGTGCCGGGGCGGGAGGTCCTGGTGAGGCGGGTGGGGCACGCGTGAACGGGACTACCGACGGCGGGCCGCCGGATAGCTCTGCGACAGCGTCTATCCGATGCCAAATCATCCGGAGAAGCCGAATCTTTCGTGATATTCATCAGCCGGCAGCGCATCCATGGAGTCGTACACCTTCTGTCCGGCCCATCCTCACCGGAGCCGAGTACGCCGCCGACCTGTAGCAGCGAACCGTCTCGGGCTGGGAACAGTTCCCGGTCACCCCCGGACGGATACCCGGCGGCCATCCCGGATCGCGAACGGGGGCGGGCGGCGTGGACCCGTTCATACCCGGGCATGTGACACTGGAACTACCACGCTGGAGCAGTGTCGTGGTCAGATTCGGGGCCTTACCGCCGCGGAGTCTGCTGGAAACGGCGCGAATGTTAGGTGCCACGGTACTAAGTACGTAGGGGAAGCACATCGACATGGATCCCGCCGCCAAGCCTGGCAGCGTAGCGAAAAAGCAGTACGAAAACATACGCCGGTCCTTGAGTCTTTTCGAGGAGCGTGTTGTCGCCCGTTACTGGGAGGAGGACACGCTCGCTCGCGCGAGCTTCGGGCATTTCCTCGGCTCGCTTGACCAGTTCGCCGGGTGGCTCCTGGCCGACGATGAGCTATCTCGCCGAGGTCAAGCTCTGCGGCGATGGACCAGTTCCCCGGACGAAGAGCCCTCCGGCGAACCCGGCAGTGACCAGCAGGAACAGGAAGGTAACCCGGCCGCCCCTGCCGGGTGGGCAAACGCCGGGGCGGAGCAGGAGCAGGCCCCCCAGGCCCCCCAGGCCCCCCAGGCTGCCGCCGAACGTCCCGCTGAGCAGCCTCCTGAGCCAGCGCATCCGGCCGCCGAGGCCACCCTGGTCAACGTCGCGTTCACCCTTCCTGCCGAAGTTCAGGCCGGCATCGTGATGCTGTGCGGGGAGTTCAACCAGTGGTCGGTTGAGGGCATCCAGCTCGAACGGGGCACCGATGGCAGCTGGCGGGCCATCGTTGCCCTCGAACCAGGGCGCAGCTACCGCTACCGGTACCTGCTCGATGGCGAACGCTGGGAAAACGCCTGGCAGGCCGACAGGTATGAGCCGAACCCCTACGGCGGTGCGGACTCGGTCATCACCGTCGTGCCACCCCTGGAGACCTAGTCGCTCGTGCGAAAGTCGCGTCGGGCCAAAGAACCCGCAGGCGCGGCCTTGCTGTCACGCGAAACTGGCGGTCATCCCCCGGCTACCCGTCCCGGGTGGGAGAATTTCCTGGTGAGGATGCGGGACGGCTGGGAGGCTGAGGCCGCGACGTGGGCCTGGTTCACCCGGACGCCAGGCCAGGACAACTCGCACGATGACATCAACGTTCCCGCCCTGCTCGGCCTGCTGCCCGATCCGGGGGAACGGACGCTGGATCTGGGCTGCGGCGAGGGGCGGCTCGGCCGGTTCCTGCGGTCGCGTGGCTACCGGGTCGCCGGGGTCGACGCCTCGCCGGCCATGGTCCGCCTGGCGGTCAGTCACGACCGCGCGGCACCGGCCGTGCTGGCCGACGCGGCCGCGCTGCCCTTCGGCGATGCGACGTTCGACCTCGTGGTGGCCTACATGAGCCTGCACGACATCGACCTGATGCCGGATGCCGTGGCCGAGGCGGCCCGCGTGCTCGGCCGCGGTGGCCGGCTGTGCCTGGCGATCCCGCATCCGATCAACTCCGCCGGGTCGTTCGCGGACCGCGACGCAGCCGCCCCGTTCGTTATCGACGGTTCCTACCTGGACCCGGCCCCGGCCGACTGGGTGGCGACCCGGGGGGATGTCCGGCTGACCTTTCACAGCGAGCACCGGCCGATCGAGGCGTACAGCCGCGCACTGGAAGCGGCCGGGCTGCTGATCGAGGTGGTCAGGGAAGTGGGGGCCACCGATCAGGTCGTCGCGGACAAGCCCAGTAGCCGGCGCTGGCAGCGGATCCCCTTGTTCCTGCACGTACGCGCGGTCAAGCCCTAAGCGCGGTCTCAAGCCCTAAAGGCCGGTCGGCGGCGGCCTTGACCCCGGCGATGAACAGCTCGATCCCGAGGCTGTAGTGGAACTCCGGGTCGTCGCACGCGCTCATCGGCCCGGCGCACTCGACCACCCGCGGGTACTTGCCGGCGGGCAGCATGGCGAGCTCGATCTGATTGCGCCTTATCGTCTCGGCGCGTTCGTCGGCTGACAGCTCGGGCAGGTAGCCGGGCTCGCTCATGACCAGCATGATCCCGGTCCACAGCACGTTGCGGGCGATCGCGCTGGCGTGCCGGGGGTCGAATCCCGCGCCGCGCAGGACCTCGAGCGTGATCTCGGTCGCCCGCAGGGCCGCCTGGTTCCGCTTCTCGTGCGCGAGCACCAGACCCGGGGCGGACGGGTGCGCGCGCAGCACGCTAACCAGGGACCGCAGCAGCCCGGCGAGCTGATCAGGCCACGGCGCCGAACGGTCCACGTTGACGTCGATCTCACCCCAGACCCGCTCGGCCACGCCTTCGAGCAGCTCTTCTTTGCTGCGGAAATGCCAGTACAAGGCCATCGGCGTGACGCCGAGGTGCTGGGCCAGCTTGCGGATGGTCAGCGTGTCGAGCCCGTCGGCGTCGGCGAGCTTGAGCGCGCCGTCGGTGACGGCGTGCTTGCTGAGCCGAGCCCGGCCCTCGGACTCGCCGTCCGGCTCGTCTGGCTGAAGTTCCGCATCCATGTCCTTGACAACTATACGCCGTACAAGTGAGGCTATACAACGTACCTGTACGACGTATAAGAACGACATACAGGTACGCCGTACATGGAGAAAGGGTGATCACTGTGCGTACCGAAGCCGCCGATCCCGCCGATCCCGCCGCGCCCGCCGCGCCCGCCGGCCGGCCGCGACCGGAGCCGAACAGGTGGTGGACGCTGACCGCGGTCAGCCTCGCCGCCTTCATGACCTACCTGGACAACAACGTGGTCAACGTGGCGATCCCGACCATCCAGCGCAGCCTGCAGCTGTCGGTGTCCGGGCTGGAATGGGTGGTCAGCAGCTACCTGCTCACGCTGGCCGGGCTGCTGCTCGTCGGCGGCAGGCTCGCTGACGTGTACGGCAGGCGGCGGCTGTTCCTGGTCGGCATGGCGGTCTTCACCCTGTCCTCGCTGGCGGCCGGGCTGGCGGGCAGCGGCGGCGTGCTCATCGCCAGCCGGGCCGTCCAGGGCGTCGGCGCGGCGCTGCTGATGCCGACCACGCTGGCGATCATCATGGCGACCTTCGCCAACCCCAGGCAGCGCAGCACGGCCATCGGCATCTGGGCCGCGGTCGGCGCGCTGGCCCTGGCTCTGGGCCCGGTGATCGGCGGCCTGATCAGCCAGCACCTCCAGTGGGGCTGGATCTTCCTGATCAACGTGCCGGTCGGCGTGATCACGTTCGCCATCGCCGCGTTCTACGTGCGTGAGTCGCGGGCCGAAGCCGCGGTCCGCCGGCTCGACCTGCCCGGCCTGATCACCTCGGCGCTGGCCTTGTTCGCGCTGACCTACGCGCTGATCGAGGGCGGCGTCCTGGGCTGGACCGCCGCGCCGATCATCGGGGCGTTCGCGGTGGCCGCGGTGGCCGCCGCCGCCTTCGGAGCGGTCGAGGCCCGCGGCCGCTACCCCATGGTGGAGCTGGCCATGTTCCGGATCCGCGAGTTCAGCGGCGGCACGGGCACGATGATGATCTGGTCCTTCGGGATCCTGGGCATCTACTTCTTCACCTCGCTGTACCTGCAGGAGACGCTCGGCTTCTCGCCGACCAAGGCCGGCCTGGCGTTCGCGCCGATGGCGCTGTGCGTGGCGGTGTTCGCAGGCCTCGCCCCGCGGGTGGAAGCGTGGGCCGGGGCGCACCGCACGGTGGCGTTCGGCATGCTGCTGATGGTGGTCGGCCTGACCCTGTTCGCCCGGCTGGGCCTGCGCGCGGGCTACGACAGCCTGCTGCCCGGGTTCATGCTGTTCGGGGCGGGAGCGGGCCTGATGAACGTGCCGCTCACCAACGCGATCATGCACGCCACCCCCGCGGCCCGCGCCGGTGTCGCGTCCGCGCTGCTCAACGCCTCACGGGAGGTGGCCGGGCTGCTTGGCATCACGGTCATCGGCGCGGTGCTCAGGACCCGGCAGGCCGCCGCCCTGCGGTCCGGCAGCAGCCCCGTGCAGGCGTTCGTGGACGGGTACCACACCGGCCTGCTTGTCACCATCGCGCTGCTGGCCGCCGGGGTGGCCGTCAGCTACGTGACGCTGCGCCCCCGCGCCGCCGCACCAGTCGCCCCAGGAACCGCCGTACCCGCCACCGCCCGGGCGAGCGCGGCCGTCGGCCCGGAATGAGCACGGAATGATCGGGGCCGGGCCGGGGTTGGCGCGGTCATGACAACAGTAGGTTTTATCGGTAGTGGCATGATCGGCGGAACGGTGGCCAGGCTCAGCGTGGCGGCCGGGCACCATGTGGTGCTGAGTAACTCCCGCGGGCCGGAAACCCTCAAAAACCTGGTTGAGGAGCTGGGGCCGCTGGCGACCGCGGCCACCGGCCAGCAGGCCGCCGTGGCGGGCGACCTCGTGGTGGTCTCGGTTCCGCTCAAGGCCTACCCCGCCCTGCCGGCCCAGGCGCTGGCCGGGAAGGTCATCCTGGACACCGGCAACTACTACCCGGAGCGCGACGGCCAGCTCGCGGACCTGGACAGCGGCTCGCTGACCGGCAGTGAGCTGCTGCAAAGGCAGCTGCCCGATTCGACCGTGGTGAAGGTGTTCAACAACATCTTCTTCAAGCACCTGGCGTCGCTGGCCCGCCCGGCCGGCGCCGCGGACCGGACCGCGCTGCCCATCGCGGGCGACGACGAGAAGGCCAAGACGGTGGTGGCCGAGTTCCTCGACTCGATCGGTTACGACACCGTGGACACGGGGTCGCTGGCGCAAAGCTGGCGGCAGCAGCCGGGCACCCCGGCCTACGGTGCCCCCTACGGGTCGTTCTCCGACGAGATCGGTACCCCCGCCGGCGCCGCCACCATCAGGGCCGCGCTGGCCCAGGCCCAGCGGTAACCCAGCACCGCCAGCGAAGCCCGCCCGCCAAGCGCCTACGCTTGGTGGTCTATGAGTACCGCACCAGCGCCGGTCGACCCGGCGGCCCCCGACACCGGCGAGCCGGCCGCGGTCATCCACACAGAGAACCTGACCAAGGTGTATCCGGGCACCGACTTCACCGCGGTGGACCGGCTCAACCTGGACGTCCGGGCCGGGGAGATCTTCGGCCTCCTCGGCCCGAACGGCGCAGGCAAAACCACCACGGCCGGCATGCTCACCACCCGGGTCGTGCCGACCTCGGGCCGGGCCTTCCTCGGCGGCGTGGACGTCGCGGCGCACCCGGCGCTGGCCAAGCAGCTGAGCGGCATCGTCTCCCAGCAGAACACGCTGGACCGGCAGCTGACGGTGTGGGAGAACCTGTATTTCCACGGCCGCCTGTTCGGGATCAAGTCCAGCGAGTCCAAAAAGATCGCCACCGACCTGCTCGAGCAGTTTCAGCTGTCCAAGTGGGCCAAGGCGTCGGTGTACGCGCTGTCCGGCGGGATGGCGCAGCGGCTGATGGTGGCGCGGGCCATCTTCCACCGCCCGTCGGTGCTGTTCCTGGACGAGCCGACCGCGGGCCTGGACCCGCAGAGCAGGCTGGCGCTGTGGGAGCTGCTCGGCGAGCTGCACGGCGAGGGCCAGACGATCCTGCTGACCACGCACTACATGGAGGAAGCGGACCGGCTCTGCCAGCGGGTCGCGATCATGGACCACGGCAAGATCCTGGCCCTGGACACCCCGGCCGCGCTCAAGCAGAGCACCGGCGCGGACACCATCGTCACCGTGCGCACCACCGGTGACATCCAGAACCTGGCGGCGCTGCTGGCGAGCAACGTCGAGGGCGTGACCAGGACCAGGGTGGCCGACGACAAGCTCGAGCTGCACATGCGGGGCGGCGACCGGCTGGTGCCGCGCATCGTGCTGGCCGCGGAAGGCGGCGGCTTCGAGCTCATCGACGTGTCGATCGCCGAGCCCAGCCTGGAGACCGTGTTCATCTCCCTGACCGGGAAGGACCTACGCGACTGATGGCGACCACAGCCAAGACCACCGCCGAGACCACGGCCAAGACCCCGGCCAGCGCCCAGGCGCGGCCCATCGGCGGCGGCCCGACCCGTTCGGTGGCCGCGGCGAGCTGGACCGCGCTCGGCGCCCTGATACTGCGTGACGTGGTGGTGCTGCGCAAGCACTTCTGGGAGTTCGTGCTGCGCACGATCATCCAGCCGTTCCTGCTGTGCTTCGTGTTCCTCTACGTGTTCCCGAAGATCGGCCAGGGCATCGGCGGCGGGAAGGGCACCGCGGCCGAGTCAGCCTTCGCCACCGTGCTTGTGCCCGGGGTGGTCGGCATCTCGGTCATGTTCCAGGGCGTGCAGTCGATCGCGCTGGCCATGGCGCAGGAGTTCGGCTTCACCAGGGAGATCGAGGACCGGGTGCAGGCGCCGTGCCCGATCTGGCTGGTGGCGATGGCGAAGGTGCTGTCCGGCGCGGCTCAGGGCGTGCTGTCGGCGATCATCGTGCTGCCGATCGCCTCGGTGGTGCACGCGCCGGGGGTGCAGGCCCACCTGACCCTGCACTGGTGGCTGATCGTCACGTTCGTGCCGCTGGCCTGCGTGGCGATGGCCGGGCTCGGCCTGGTGCTTGGGACCAGCTTCGAGCCGAGGAACATCGGCCTGATGTTCGGCTTCATCATCTTGCCGATCACGTTCCTGGGCGGCACCTACTACTCCTGGACCAAGCTGGCGCCGGTGACCATCGGCGGCTGGCACTGGCTGCAGACGCTGGTGCTGATCAACCCGCTGATCTACGTGAACGAGGGGATGCGGGCCACCTTCACCACCTCACCGCACCTGCAGTTGTACGTCATCTACCCGGTGGTGGCCGCCTTCGGCGCGGTGTTCCTGGCCATCGGCCTGCGCAACTTCCGCCGCCGCGTGCTCTCCTGAGCCTGGCCTTACCGGCGCGCGGCCTCGTCGGCCGCGTGCAGGCTGGCCTTGACCTCGTCCATGTCGAGTTCCTTGGCCTTGGTGATCAGCTGCTCCAGGGCCGCCTCGGGCAGCGCGCCCGCCTCGGAGTACAGCAGCACGCGGTCGCGGATGATCATCAGCGTCGGGATGGAGGAGATCTGGAAGCTGGCCGCCACCTCGGGCTGAGCCTCGGTGTCGAGCTTGCCGAAGGTCGCGTCGGGGTGCCGCTCGGACAGCTTCTCGAAGACCGGCCCGAACATCCGGCACGGTCCGCACCACTCCGCCCAGAAGTCGACCAGGATCAGGCCGTCACCGCTCACCGTCGAATCGAAGTTCTCCGCCGTCAGTTCGACCGTCGCCATGGCCGCCTCCTCAAGGTGATACCGGTACCGACAACCGCCCCCCGGCAATAATTCCTGCCCTCTTTCCGCCGAACGGCCCCGCCTGCGTGCCCAGGCCCGCCTGCTGGCTCGTTTCGTGGCCGGTGAGCCTGGGTTCGTTCGGCCTGATTGGTCGAAATGGACAGCGGCGGCGGGAAAAGCGATGATTCATCCCGTGACGGCCAGCGGAGTGCAGCGCACCACGGTGCTGGTCGCGGGCGGCGGGCCGGCCGGGCTGGCCGCGGCGGCCGAGCTCAGCCTGCACGGTGTCGGCTGCGTGCTGATCGAGCCGCGGGCGGAGGTCTCGCACCGCAGGCCGCGGGCCAAGACTACGAGCATCAGGACGATGGAGCACCTGCGCCGCTGGGGCGTGGCGGACGCGCTGCGGCGGGCCGCGCCGCTGCCGGTGGCCTGGTCCCAGCGGGTCACCTTCTGCGAGTCCCTGTCCGGGGACAGGATCACCGACTTCGACGGAGCGTTCGGCCTGACGGAGGCCGCCGATGACCGGTTCGCCGAGTCCGGCCAGCAGGTCCCGCAGCCGGTGGTCGAGGAGGTGCTGCGCGAGCACCTGCGCGGCCGTCCGGGGACCGAGCTCCGGCTCGGCCACGCCGTCACGGCCCTGGCCCAGGACGCCGACGGCGTCACCGTGGCGGTCACCGACGGCGCGGGCGCCCGCTACCCGATCAGGGCGCGCTACGTGCTCGGCTGCGACGGCGCGGCCGGGGTCGTGCGCGGGCAGGTGGGGGCTCGCTACCTGGGCCGTTCGGATTCCCGGCCCAACTTCAACCTGGTGTTCCGTGCGCCCGGGCTTGACCCGCACCTCGGGCCGGCCGTGCAGTACTGGGTGGTCGGCGCGGCGACCTCCGGGCTGGTCGGCCGGCTGGACCTGGCCGGCACCTGGTGGGCGATCGTGCCTGGCCTGGACCCGGTCTACGGCTCGGCGCACGCCGCCGAGCTGATCACCGCGCTGGTCGGCGCGCCGGTCGAGCACGAGGTGCTGGCCACCGACCCGTGGACGGCGCGGATGCTGATCGCCGACACGTTCAGGGACCGGCGGGTCTTCCTGGTCGGCGAGAGCGCGCACGTGAACCCGCCGTGGGGCGGGCACGGCTTCAACACCAGCGTCGGCGACGCGGTCAACATCGGCTGGAAGCTCGCCGCGGTGATCAACGGCTGGGCCACCGAGGAGCTGCTGGCCAGCTACGAGCCGGAGCGGCGCGCGGTGGCCGAGCAGACGGTGGCCAGCGCGGCGGCCAACATGGCCGCCGGCGCCGACGCGCTGCCCCGCGACGCGGCGGCCATCCAGCGGGCCAAGCGAGCCGAGTTTCACAGCCTGGGCCTGGTGCTCGGTTACTCCTACGCGGGGTCCCCGGTGATCCAGCCCGGCTCCGCGGTCTCCGGTCAGGACCGGGACGTGGCCAGCTATGCGGACCGGGACGTGACCGGTTACCCGGACCGGGACGTGACCAGTTACACGCCGGATACGGAGCCGGGCGGCCGGCTGCCGCATCACTGGCTGCCGGACGGCTCGTCGCTGTACGACCGGCTGGGTCCCGGCTTCACGCTCGTCGGGGCCGGGCTTGACCGGCAGCCCGGCACCGCCGCGCTGACCCGCCTGGCCCGCCGCCGCGGCATACCGCTGACGCTGGCCGAAGCGCCCGCGGCTTACCCTTGGCCGGGGGAGTTCCTGCTCGTCCGGCCGGATCAGCACATCGCCTGGCGGGCCGCCGACCCGGCCGGCCTGGACATCGAGGCGGCCGCGGGACTACCTAAGGGAGAGGCTCATGGGCAGCGCGGAACGGCCGCAGCGGACCGCCGTGACCAACGTCCGCGTGTTCGACGGCCGCCAGCTGCTGCCCCTGGGCACGGTGGTGATCGAGGCCGGCCGGATCGGCCGTGACGGCGTCGCGTCCGAGGTCATCGACGGCGAGGGCGGCGTGCTGCTGCCCGGCCTGATCGACGCCCACGTGCACCTGCACGACCGGCACACGCTGGAGCAGCTGGCCGGCTTTGGCGTGACCACCGCCTTCGACATGGCCTGCGCGCCGCCCGAGCTCGTCGACTCGCTACGCGCGGTGCCTGGGCTGACCGACATCCGCAGCGCGGGCACCCCCGCCGTCGCGCCGGGCAGCCTGCACTCGCGCATCCCCGGCACCGGCCAGCGGGGCCTGATCGGGGGGCCTGATCAGGCGGCGCGGTTCGTGGCCGACCGGATCGCCGAGGGCTCGGACTACATCAAGATCATCGTCGGGAACCCGGGCCTCAGCCACGACCAGGCCACGCTCGACGCGCTGACCGCCGCGGCCCGCGAGCACAACAAGCTCACCGTGGCCCACGCCTCGTCCTATCTGGCGGTGCAGCTGGCCCAGCGGGCGCGGGTCAACGTCCTCACCCACGTGCCCTTGGACCAGGCGCTCGACGAGGCCGCCGCGGCCACCGCGATCGCCGACGGCCGCATCCTGATCCCGACGCTGGCCATGATGGAAGGTGTGGTGGCGCAGTCCGCCCCGCCGGGCGCCGACTACGCGGCGGCCCGGCAGAGCGTC
>JBEKGC010000231.1:0-10349 GCA_050013055.1 Streptosporangiaceae bacterium | reverse complement strand
CCTTTCGGTGCCCGGTCGAGGATCGCGTAGTAGCCCATCAGGAACTCGACTCCGCGGGCCCCGGCCGAATAGGTCTGGTAGACAGCCCCGTCGTCCAGAACGAAGACGCTGAAACCGAAACCCTCGGTCAGGTAACCGACCACGTCGGTACCGGTCTCCGTCGCGTTACGGGCGGCGATCGGCGGCAGCTGCTCGAGCATCGGCACGGCCCACTCGCGCGTCTGCTCCTTGCTGCTCGAGAAACCGAGATCGATGTTGAACTCACTGTTGGCCGACGACACCCAAGAGAAGCTCCAGCCCATCCGCCGCTTGAACGCCTGCAACGTCTCAAGCGGGGCCTGCGAGACGAACAGCATGGTCACATCGCGTGCGTTCAGGTGCGGGAGGACGCCGTTGACGCTGTCGGCGATCGACGAGCAGGTCGGGCAGCCAGCCGCATAGCTCGGGCCGAACATGAAGTGGTAGATGAGCAGCTGACTGCGGCCATCGAACAGTTCCGCCAGCGTGCGCGTCCCGTCGTCGGTGTCGAGGTGGTAGTCCTTCTCGACCCGGGCCCACGGCAGCTCGCGCCGCTGCTGCGCTAGCTCGTCGCCCAGCCGGGTGTGCTCCTTCTCGCGGGCGAGCAGCTCCTCGCGGGCAGCTGCCCACTCTTCCCGTGTTCCAGTCTTGTGACTGGTCATTGCCCTGTTTCTCCTTTTCTTGCAGTTACAGCAGCCTGGCCTGGCCCGTGCGGCCGATGACGCCTCACATCGGTGGCACGAGCCCGGGAACCGACGAGGGTGTGACGACGATCCAGATGCCGAACCCGACGATCGCCAGCGCCAGCGGCACATCGACGGCGGCCTTCGCGGGCAGCAGCTTCTGGGCGACCGCGAGGACGGCGATCACCACCATCCAGGTCAGGCTCATCACGCCCAGCGCCACCAGCATCCGCATCAGCCCGATGCCTGAGCCGACGCAGCAGACCCCGAACCGCAATCCCGAGCCGGCCTCCTCGCGGCAGGCCCGGCGGAAGCGCCGCTTGGCCGGCGTGAGCTCGTAGGCACCCGCCGCGATCACTACCGCGCCGGCGGCCAGGGAACCGTGCGGCCGGTACAACGCGTACACCGCAAGGCCCACCAGTGCCCACACCGCCAGGTAGGACCCGACGAACGAGGGCATCGCGCCCATACGACCGCTGGCATGAGCGCCGCAACACCGCCGGGACCGTGCCCGGCAGCATCATCGCGGCCATCATCGCCACCCACACGCCCGCGAATACCCGGAACGAACCAAGCCGGGTGGCTACCCCCATGTCCATCCCGTTCATCCGCCAGACCGCGACTACCCAGCACGCCGCGGCGAGCCCGAGCGTCGCCGCCAGCGCGGTCGCGGTCAGGGCTGATCGAGCGCTCGGCGTGGCAGCAGAACCGGAAGCCGACGCCGGATCCGCCCGGCTTCCGGCAGCGTGGCCTTCGATTGTCATGTCTGCTCCTCGGTTCGGAGGGTTTCCGCATCGCCTATGTCGGTGTCTGCCGATATAGACCAGCCGGATCCCCCGGATCGCCGCGAGCCGACCGGTTAGCCGGCTCGTCCTGGTCGGCCCGTCCAGGGCGGCGAGGCATTTTGAGCGCACACGAGAGTCTGGCCAGCAGCCGTAGCGCGCCCGTAGCGCGCCCGGGTCACGCGGATATGCCCAGCTAGCGGGCCAGGGATGGCTCCGCGTCCGGCCCGAGCCTGGCGCGGACCGCCTCGGCGTAAGGGTGTTGGAGGGCGTCGAGAATGGCCACGGCCTCCTGCCAGGCGCTGCGCGCTAGCTGGGTTTGTCCGGCCGCGTGCCTGGTGTCGCCGAGGTGGGCGAGGACCGTGGCCTGGGAGTAGCGGTCGCCGAACTCCCGGAACAGGCCGAGCGCGCGCTGGTAACACGCCATGGCCGCGACATGGTCGCCGCACTGGTACTCGGCGTAGCCCAGGGTGTCCCAGCTGGCGGCCTCGTAGCGGCGATGGCCGCGTTCGTGCAGCAGAGCCAGGCCCCGCTGGCAGAACGCCCGGGCTTCCTGGCGCCGCCCGAGATGGGCGTAGCACCAGCCAATGGTAGCGAGAGTCCTGGCCTGCTCTGCTTCGTCACCGATGGCCTGGAACAGGTCCAGGGCCCGCTCGCAGTGGCCGAGCGTTTCGGCATAGCGTTCCTGGAGATCGGATACCCAAGCCACGGTCAGGTGGACGATGGCCTGCCCGGCCCGGTCGTCGAGCCGCCGGTAGAGCTCGAGGCTGTTCGCCAGGTGAACGCGGGCCAGGTCGTACCTGGCCAGCTGCGCGTGGGCCCCGGCCAGGACGCGGTGGGCGGCGGCCTGGCCGCCGACCTCGCCGAGGCGCGCTGCCGCATCCAGCGCGCTGCGCTGGATGGCGGCCAGCTCACACCAGTGTCCCCGGGAATCCAGGTACTCCCCGATGGCCAAGGGGAGCTGCCAGGCGTGGCGGTCGAACCCGCTCTCGGCGGCCAGGGTGGCGACGGCGAGCAGGACGGGGTGTTCGGCCTCGAACCAGGCCAGGGCCTGCCGTTGGCCACCCAGTTGCTCGCTCATGACGCAAGGCTCCGGCGGGGCAATACTCAGCGACGCACGCGACGGGTTGACGAGCCCGGCGGCGGCATCAGCGGTGTGAAGGTAGTAATCCAGCGCCCGGCCGAGGGCCTCCCGCCGGGCGGCATCGCTGTCGAGGGCGTGAGCCTGCTCGGCGGCGTAGGCGCGCAGCAGGTCATGGAAGGCATAGCGGCCGTGGGCCGCCCCGGCAATCAGGTGGGCGCGGGTAAGCTCCGCCAGCAGCCGGCGCGCATGCGCCGTCTCGATACCGGCCAGGCTGGCGGCGGCGGACACCGAGATGTCGGGGCCGGGATGGATACCCAGCAGCCGGAACAGCTGCGCTGCTGCCGGGCTGAGCTGCCGGTACGACCAGGAGAATACCGAACGGACGCTGGCGGCCGGGTCGCCGGCATCCAGCGCGTCCAGCGGTCCGTCGGCGGCGTGCAGCTCTTCGGCCAGGGCCGCAAGCGGGCGTTCGGGTCGGGCGGCGGTCCGGGCGGCGGTAATGGCCAACGCCAACGGTAGCCGTGCGCACAGCCTGATGAGCTCATTCACGGCTTCCGGCTCCGCTTCAACCCGCCCGGCGCCAAGCCGCCCGGCCAGCAGCTCGCGGGCCTCCTGCTCGGTGAGCAGGCCGAGGGGCAGCAGCTGGGCCCCCTCGACGGCGGCCAGCCCGGCGAGCTGGCTGCGGCTGGTGATCATCACCAGGCAGCCAGCCGAACCCGGCAACAGAGGCCGCACCTGCGCCGCATCGCGGGCGTTGTCGAGCACCACCAGCATCCGTTTTCCCGCCAGCACGCTGCGGTACAGCGGCACCTGGGCATCAGCATCGGCCGGGACGGCCTGCGGCGCCACCCCCAGCGCGTCCAGGAACCTCCGCACCACTCGCGCCGCGGGATCCGGGCCGCCGGAAGGGCTGAACCCGCGCAGGTCCGCATAGAGCTGCCCGTCCGGGAACATGTCGGCCACCTGGTGAGCGAAGTGCACCGCCAGCGTGGTCTTGCCCACCCCGGCCGTCCCGCCGATGGCCGAGATCACCACCATGCCACCGGTCCCGCAGGCGGCCTGCTCCGCCAGGCCCGCCAGCACCTCCAGCTCACCGGACCGCCCGGCAAAACATGCCACCGACGCGGGCAACTGCCGCGGCACCACTCCCGCCGCATCGGACCTCCCTGCCGCCGCGTCCCGCTGCGCCGGTGCTGTCAGGGCGGGATCGCGGGTGAGGATCTGCTGATGCAGCCGCCTCAGCTCTTCGCCGGGTTCCACGCCCAGCTCATCGACCAGCATCCGGCGGGCTTGCTGATAGGCGGCCAGCGCGTCGGCCTGACGGCCGCTGCGGTACAGGGCCACCATCCTCAGCGCGGCGAACCGCTCCCGCAACGGCTCGGCCGCGCACCACCCGGCCAGCTCGCTGGCCAGCTCGGCGTGCCTGCCCAGCGCCAACCCAGCCTCGGCGCGCCACTGCGCCGCCTGCAGCCGCAGTTCGGAAAGGGGCGGGGCCTGCTCCCGCTGTAGCCGCTCACACCCGGCATCGGCGAACGGCGCCCCCCGCCACAACCCAAGCGCCTGCCCCAGCCCTCCGAACGCTGCCGCCCAGTCCTCAGCCCGCACGGCCGTCCCGCCATCGCGGCACAGCCGGGTAAACACCCGCAGGTCCAGCTCATCCTCGGCCACTTCCAGCCGGTACCCCGGCCGGGAGGTGACTATCTGGCGCCCTGCTGAGCCAAGCCGATACCGCAGGCGTTTCACATAGTTGCGGATCGTGTCCGCCGCCCGGCCCGGCGGCATCCCATCCCACACGATCTCGGCCAGCTCATCGGTGGGGACCAGCTCCCCGGCCCGCACCGCCAAAATCGCCAGCAGCGCCCGCTGCCTGGCCGCCGGGACCGCCATGGCTGCCCCGTCCACCCGCACCTGCAGAGACCCAAGCAATCCAATCCACATCGGCGTTCCCGCGCCTCCCGCGTCGGTCAGCCCCGCCGGGCGACCCCGCGAATCCAACGGCTCCCGAAGGCTACAGTCCCGCCTCCGGCATGGACCAGGGACAGTCTACGGGACCCGAGGAGGCCGACACGGCGAGCGAGTGTATCGACTCACCACCTGCAAACGATAATGACACACCTCGCCCACATGGCTTCTGGAACTAGGAGTCGGCTTGATGTCGCGTGCACTTGTCAGAGGTCATCGGGAACTTCATCGTCGATAAGGTCCGCGACGAGACGGAGGGCGAGGTCGTCGTACCAGCCTGTAACCCAGCTGCGCAGGTCCGCGATCCTGCGCTCATCAAGCCCGTATTCAGTAAAGTCTTCGTCGGCGAAGACGCTTACCCCAGCGAGATGGTCCCGGATTGTCTCCAGGTCGAGGTCCGGATCATGACGGCGGGCAAGGTTCTCAAGGTCGGCATATGAGAAGGTACCGGCGACGGAATGCAGGTCGATGATGTCGCGGATCACGAACCTGTGGGCTCCAGCGCCTCCTTCAGAAGATCCATCTCCAGTTCCTCACCGGAACCGGGCAGCCGCAGTACCAGGCGCGCATACCTGAGGCTGGCCGCTTCGACAAGCCGCACGCTATAGCCCGCACACTGGAACGCACGCTGGACCTGCGCGGCGATCTCCGGCAGCGGGGTGCCGTCCCTGGTGGCAAAGTCCAAGTCCTGAGACGGACGGTGCAGGATCTCATGGGCCCTGAACGCGTACCCTCCGGCCAGCAGCAAGCCGTACCGTTCGAAGACAGGCAAGCCATCCAGCAGCACCCGCAGATGAGCGGGAGGCATCCCGTCCAGGCTCACCGGGAAGCCGGCGTGATCAGCTGCCGCTCCCACTCCCGGCGCGCGTGCGGACCCAGCAGCCGACGCAACCGGGGCCACATGCTGACCAGTGAATCGCTGTGCACGAACCGCTCAAGATCCTCCCGCTGTGCCTCCGCAAGGAGCAGCGCATACAGGACCAGGCGCTCATCCTCTTGGCCCACGTCGTACACCCGGCGCCCCGACCAGGCCACATGCAGCGGCAACTCAACCTCGCCCGCCGCGGGCCCCCTCAAGTCTTCCAGGGACGACGGCAGGCGGCGCGCATACGCACCCCAGCGCGGCGGCAGAGCACCAGCCTCCATGCGGACAATTATCCCCCGTCTGCATGCCACCAGCGCCAGGCACGCCGCGCGCCGTCACTTGTTACAGCCCCTCCAGCGCGCCAAGGTCTAGGAAAAGCAGCGCATGCAAGTTGTTTCCCAGCTCAACGGCCATATCTGCAGATGTGGCCACAGGCCACGGTGCAAACGATAATGACACACATTGTCCGCCCGGCTCCTGGAAGGAGCCGACATGTACGAAGACGAGGACAACGACGCTAAGTTCCCTGATGACAGTCCCGTCGAGGTGCGGTACCCGAGCTCGAAGCAGGAAGAGCAAGGTGACCGGTCGGTGTGGCCTTGGTTGCCTGGTTAGATTCTAGACCAGTGCGGCCCAGGTCGTGATCCTGGTCTGGCACGCGAGCCCGCTGCCGCCCGTACCGGGGGATGCCAGCGGCGACGCCGAGAACAGCCTCGGACTGCTGCTGGTGCATGCCATCAGCGCGCAGTGGGGCTGGCACTTCCCGCAGGACATGGGACGAAAGGTCGTATGGGCTGAGGAATGTGAACTAATGAGTATTGATCCCGACCCGCCCTTTGGCCCGCAGCGTTCAGTGTCAAATCCCCGATACCCGCTCTGCGCTGATGTCGAACGCTGAGTTGAGGCGTTCCGTTCGGGCGGGAACCCCGCCAAATAGCCAGTGAAGTCTGGAATCGTGAAAGTGAGAAGATCACGCACAGCGGAAGCGTCACCGGGACGCTCTCGGTCACGACCTGCAGTTCTCCGAGTCGAGCCTGCAGTGGGTCGTCACGGCGTACGGCCTGACCTTTGGCGGGTTTCTCCTGCTTGGCGGTCGCGCTGCCGGATCCTCAAGGTGACCTCACCGACCTCACCGACCTCACCGAACGGAGCGCCCGCATGAACCAGGCGTTTATCTTCTGTAGCGACCAGAACGGCTCCGGTGACGACCGATGGATTGCGCGATCCGCCCGGATCAACAGTTACATGAGCATCAACCAGTCAGCACGGCCGGTCGTCCACCTGGAGCTTCACACCGCCAACCAGGCGCGCGCCAGCGCCTTCTGCTCGGAGCTGCTGCAGTGGGAGCCGGAGCTGATTCGGGCCGCGTCGAGCTCCTACTTGGCCCTCGACCTCGGCTCCAGATTGGGCGGCGGGATCGTCGAGTGCGGCACCCTGTGGCCGGTGTGGCTCCCGTATGTGGAAGTTGACCTGATCTATGCCGCGACCGAGCGCGCCCGCCAGCTCGGCGCAGCTGTGTTGCTAGAGCCTCGTGAGGGACCGTCGGGCTGGCGGAGCGTTGTCTCCAGCGCAGAAGCCGGACAGGTCGCGCTGTGGAAGCCGAAGCGATGAGCGGCGAACTCGACCTGCTCGAGGCCGCTCGCGGCGACGAGGATGCGTTCGCCCAGTTGGTCGGACCGTACCGGGCGCAGCTTCGCGCTCACTGCTACCGGATGCTCGGATCGCTTCCCGACGCAGACGACGCCCTCCAAGAGACGCTCCTGCGCGCCTGGCGGGGACTCGACCGCTTCGAAGGCAGAAGCTCCCTCCGCTCCTGGCTCTACACGATCGCGACCAACGCCAGCCTCCGGACGATCGAGAGGCGCCCCAGACGCGTCCTGCCTGTCGACTACGCCCCAGCGGCTGATCCGCACGACCTCCCCGCCGACACGCTGACCGGATCCGTGTGGCTCGAGCCCTACCCAGACGGCGAGCTCGGCGTCGCGGACGACCTGCTCGGCCCCGATGCCCGCTACGAACAGCGCGAAAGCATCGAGCTCGCCTTCACCGCGGCCCTGCAGCACTTGCCTGCGCGCCAGCGTGCCGTGCTGATCTTGCGAGATGTGCTCGGCTTTTCCGCCCGCGAGACCGCTGAGGTGCTCGAAACCACCCCGGTCTCGGTCGACAGCGCGCTCCAGCGCGCCCGCAAAACCGTCGGCGAGCGGGTACCCGCCCGGAGTCAGCAAGCGACGCTGCGAACGCTCGGTGACAGCGAGGTGCGCGAGCTCGTGAACCGCTTCGCCCAAGCCTGGGAAAGCCATGACGTCGCCACGCTCGTCGCCATGCTCGCCGAGGACGCACGCATGACCATGCCGCCCCAGCCGAGCTGGTACCAGGGCCGTGACGCGATCGCGGAGTTCCTCGGCCGCTGGCCCCTCTCCCCGGTCAAACGCTTCCAGCTGCTCGCGATCAGCGCCAACGGGCAACCCGCTGCCGCCGCATACATCCTGAACGAGCAGACAGCCGCATTCGAAGCGGAGAGCATCATCGTTCTCACTTTCCGCGATGACGGCATCGAGGAAATCACCGCCTTCCGTACTCCCGGGCTGTTCCCCTTCTTCGGCCTGCCCGGGCAACCGCCGGCCGAGCCGTCTGACGGCCCGGCCCCGACATGACCAGGAGGACACCATGAACAACCCGTCCTGCAGGACCACGATCGTCGTCGGCGCAAGCCGCGGCCTCGGCCACGGGATCGCCACCGCCTTCGCCGAGGCCGGCGCCCCCGTGGTCGCCGTGTCCCGCACTCCAGCCGCGTCTCTTGACCAAGCGACCAGCGCCGGCACCATCCACCCCGAGATCGCCGACGCCGGTGATCCCACCGCGGCCGCCAGCCTCCTCGACCGTTATGACCCCGAGGTGGTCATTCTGGTGGCTGGCGCCACCCCGCACATGCGTCCGCTGCAGGAGCAGACGTGGGAGACCTTCTCCGTCAACTGGCAGACCGATGTCAGCATCACGTTCCACTGGCTGCGCGCGGCGCTGCTCAAGCCGCTGCGGCCCGGCAGCAAGGTCGTTGTGTTCAGCAGCGGTGCCGCTCTGAACCCGAACGGCTCACCGCTCAGCGGCGGCTACGCCGGCGCAAAGGCAACCCAGCGGTTCATCACCATGTACGCCCAAGACGAAGCAAAGCGTGCCGGCCTGGACATCACCTTCACCGCCGTGATGCCCCAGTTCGCACCGCAAACCGGCGTCGGCGGACCGGCAGTCGAGGCATACGCCACCCAAGCCGGGCTGCCCCTGGAGGACTTCCTCCACCAGCTGCCATACCCGCTGCTCACCCCGGAGATCGCCGCCGCCGCCATGCTCGAACTCGTGCAGACAAATGCCGCCGCCATCGCTCCCGCTTACCTCCTGAACGGCGACGGGCTCCACAAGCTCCCGTGACCCGGCGCGATGCTCACCGCGGCCGAGCCCGCGCTGGCTCAGGTCGCCACCCGGTATCCGGCGGGCTTCTCCGCCGCGCGCAGGTCAGCCTGCAGCCGAGACGACGGCGGCAGCGGGCGGCGCGGGTACGGTGCACCTGCGTGGCGTCGGCGGCACCGGTGACCCGTATGGGGAGTGCATGTGCTATCCGGTGCCACCGTGCCAACGATAATGACACACATTATCCACCCGGCTCCTGGAATGAGCCGGCATGTACGAGGACGGGGACAACGACGGGAAGTTCCCTGATGAGAGCCCGGTCGAGGTGCGGTACCCGCGCTCGAAACAGGAAGAACAGGGCGATCGTGAGCAGTGGCCGTGGCTGCCTGGAACGATTGTAGAACAGTGCGGCCCGGAGGAATGGTACGTATGCGTCGAGGTCCGCAAGCTGGCCGTACTGCGCGACGGCCGACGCGCACCGCGCGAAACAGCCTCAAGGAACCTCTACTATCCGTGCTGCTTCAGGGATAGCTCGGAGATTCGGCCGCGCCCCTCGTCCAGCGGCCCGGCCTCCTCCCCTTAAGCGTGGACGGGCTGATCCTGGCCGCCTCACTAGAGGTCGAGCCAGTACGTCTGGGGCATATCGATAGTCTGCCAGCGCGCGAGCCTAAATTGGCTGAATGCCGCGTGGCCGGCGTCAGCTCTCTGCGTGCTTCCCCTGACGCACGCCCCACAGTAGACAGCACTGGCCGCGGGCCGGTACGGCGTTGCCTGGCGGTCTGCGGCGCATGCGATCGATACCATTGCTGGTGTGGAGATGCAGGCGTTCGAGACGGTTGACCAGGCCGCAAGCGACGCTATCGCCATGCTCGCCGCCGGCGAGCGGCTGAGCAGGCTCTGGCGCTACGTCTTCGTCCAGATGCTTGACGACTACACGAGCGTCCTCCGCCACGCAGGAGTTCCGGCCGCCGCGCGGATGTGGGCAAGCGCCCCCCGGAGCACCGGAGATATCCGCGTCGATGCTGCGTTCGCGGCCATGGCCGAGTACCTGGCCCGCCGGGACGGATGGGACGTTCCGTCCTGGGCCCGGCTGCCAGGACGTGAGGCCTGGCCCTGGTGGTTCGTCACCGACCTGCGAGGCCTCCATCCACGTGCCCTGGTCGAGTCGCCGTCTTCATTCCGCCGCCGCGGCGTCTTCATTACCAGCGGGGCACTTGATCGCGCATGAGCACTGGCCTCGGGCGGGAGGAGATCCGTGTGCTTCTCGACGACCTATCCGCAGAACTGGCTGCACGCGGGGCGAGAGCCGAGCTCTTTCTGGTCGGAGGTGCTGCCCTGGCGGTGGCGTATGACGCCACGAGGGCGACCAGGGACCTCGATGCGGTGTTCGTCCCGGCCGGCATAGTCCGGCAAGCCGCCAGGGCGGTGGCGGAACGCCGGGGACTCACCGAAGACTGGCTGAACGACGCGGTGAAAGGATTCCTACCCGGCACCGACCCGGACGCGCAGCGCTTTTACTCAAGCGACTCGCTGATTGTCGATGTCGCCTCCCC
>JBEKGC010000230.1:0-10379 GCA_050013055.1 Streptosporangiaceae bacterium | reverse complement strand
ACCGGGTTGAAGACGACATCGAAGCTGGCATCGGGGAACACGCTCAGGTCGCGCATGTCGCCGAGCACGGTACGGACGGCCAGTCCCTCGCGGGTGGCGACCTCCCGGTCGCGGCCCAGTTGCCGCGGCGAGTTGTCCAGTACCGTCACGGCCGCGCCCGCTGCCGAGAGCACCGGCCCCTGCTGCCCTCCGCCGGAAGCCAGGCACAGCACCTCGGCGCCCGCCAGTTCAGCCGGAAACCAGCCGCGCGGCACTGCCAGGTAGCCGATCAGGACGACGGACCAATCGCCGGCCCGTGCCCGGGCGATGACCTCCGGCCCGACCGGCTGGGTCCATTCGTTACTGTTCTCCACCTCGCGGTCCCAGGCGGCACGGTTATACGCCACCGGATCAAAGCTGTCCGTCACAACGGCAAAGCTTAGGAGGCTGGCACAAGGGCACCCGATGCGGGCTGGATACCGCAGACGGCTGCCGGAGCGGATGATCTGCGCGCATACTCCCCCCAGTCCCACGCCGGCCCAGCGCGCCGATTTGGCGATTTGACCTAGACCGCTCGGACATTACGTGGAAGCAAACGGATTCCATGTAACAATTCGGGCAAAGATCTTCTGTCTCAATCGATGGGCAGGCATCGGACGGAAGCTGCCAGGGTGAGACCCCTCACCCCGCGGATGACCGGCGTCCCCGTCGCGCCGCTAACGACCACTTGGCTCGGACTGTCTCAGCTCGGAATTGCGGCTAAACCACCGTTGCTCCGGCATTCCAGCGAGAGCGTCAAATCGGGTAACGTCATCCAAGTATGGGCAGACACATGACTGTGTCACAGCAGCAACAATGAGCCCTTCGCGAGGGCCGAGCCGCGTACGCGTCGCTACGCGGTCATTGTCCTGAGCGCCGCGGCGCAGCGGATGCGGGCCGTCGGGTGCAACGGGGAGAACCGCTGGTCGTTGCCGGCTGCCAGCAGGTTGAGGGAGGGGGGGTCGCCAGGCAGCGCGCTGATGTCTATTACCTCCTTAAAGTCTCGGGGACGCGGCTCAGTTTCCCAGTTGTCGCGGATCTGCTCGATGCTGATGTCCGGCCTGAGCGCAACGATGACGGCCAGATTCATGATGTCGATCTCGAATATGGCCGTCAGGACAGTTGCCTGATCTGGCGAGGCCGCGCAGCCGAACTCTTCGAGGAAGCCTCGGCAGGCGGCTGTAGCGAAACAGTCGGCCTCGCCGGCGAAGTCTGTGGTGGTCAGCTGCTCCTCAAAGCTAGCTGACCAATGCCCAGGTGCGTAGGTTGCGTCATGGGGTCGTTGAGCCATGAGAAGCTGCCCGTTGCTGGTGAACACGACGACATGCACCGAGACAATACCTGGGAGCAGGATGGTCCCCAGCGGCGCGGGGACGACCCAAGATCCCGCAGCGTTCCGGCTCACGCTCAGCGGCTCGCTCAGTGCGGCTTGATGAGATCTCTGCCCCTCGGTCCAGGTCGATGTTGCGAGCTTCGCCTGAAGGCCGCCGCTGGCGGGGTTTCGTGACAGCTGGGTGAACCGATACTTAGGCTCCAGGTCCGCGCCCGCATCGGCCTGATCCAGCCGCCGCAGTACTGCGGCGATGGCTGAGTCGACAGGGGGCGGCTGTCTCAGGATCGCGACACTGCTCCGTGCGCCGGCGACGGCCGGCGGCGGGATTACCTCGAGGGCTTGCCGGTCGGCGAGCCAGTCACCGTCCCGTGCCGACTCCGTGACAGCCAGGTCAGTCAGCCGGCTGGCGGTCGACAGGTTGTTTGCGCGGTCGGCGGCATACGCGGCCCGGAGCAGCAGGTAACGGAAGCCCTGGCGGTCTTTCGGCTGGTCGATCCGGCCAAGCTGGCGCTCAAGGGACCTGACACAGGCTTCACGAAGATTGGTGGACAACACGGTGCTCAAGAGTTCGTCCAGCAGCGCGTCGCGGGCAGAAAGATCATCGAAGCAGCCGAGCGCCGCTGCTACTGGCTGGCGAACTGCCGTCATGGTGTGGTCTAGAGCCTCGATGAGCGCGGCACATACTTCATGCCCGAAGCGCCGGCCGTTGTCTATCTCGGCGAGGATGTAGAGCGCGTACTCCTCGACGACGCGCCAGTCGGTGTACCGACCTTGCCCGTCCTTGGTCCGTAGGCCGAACATGATTTCGATATCGGTGCGGACCGGCTCGGTATACCCTGTCACGATAGATGCCAGACTCTCGTTGGCGCGCCTGACTATGACCGGGTCTGAGTCAGGATCATCGCGGATCTGCTCAAGTAGAACACGGGCCGCAGGAGCATCGCGTCCTTTGAGCGCCTGCGCAACATAGAGCAGGCAGCCCAAGTCATCGCGGACTTCCAGTTGTCTCTGGCCGAACTTGATGATTGCGTTACGGGCGGCCGCGGTGGAGTATCGCGCCAACGCGTCAATGAACCGAGCTCGGTACTTCCACTTGTAGAGGCCCGCTTCCAGCACGGGAACGGCTGCGCGGGCGTCACTCAGGATCGCTTTGTCGCTGGGGATATCGAGAAAGGCCGCTGCGATCGTGCTCGCCGCGGCTGGCGTCAGCCGGGGATCCGGCCCCAGCCGGCTCAGCGGCTCGGCTGGAGTTGAAGTCGCCCTCGGATCCAGGTCATCGATGGACGTACCGCCGAGGCATTCGAGAATCAGTGGCAGGAGCACCAGCACACGTTCTTGAAGGACATAGGTCACAGCCCAGGACTGCGCCATCTGCCCGTCTTCGGTCATCGGCTTGCGATCCAGTATGGCGAGAATTTCTGCGAATATCTTCCGTTGCAGAAGGCCGTCATGCTGGTCGTCGGCCAGCAGGACAGCCATTGACAGTACGGTCCAGCCACAGTCCCGGCTGCATTGATCGAACAGGTTAGCCAGCTTCTGGTCGCGCTCATCATGGTCCTCGATCAGCAACCGCGACATGTTAAAGGAGTCGATGAGATCGTGGTTGAGCCGAATTGTCGAGCCACCGGCCGGCTGCCATGCTCGCACCGGGCGGGAGGAGACCAGATCAATATCGGTCAGGTCAGCAAGTGCAGCATCGAACAACTCGGCCGGGAGGTTGCATTTTTCTCTCAGGGCATCGACCGGGATGTCGTAGGACAGCGCGGCAAGTTGAAGTTGTGCGAGCGACCGCAGGACTGTCCGGCGGTGGCGCCAGTTGGAGCTCAATCGGTCGCTCAGCGCATCTTCGAGCAGGCGGGTAAGGAACTTGACGTCACTGGTCGGGATCTCCTCCCATACGGCAGCCTTCCTGACAACCTGGTTGAGGAAGTAGGGGATCTTGAACAACTCGATGCCGGCCAGGTCGCGAAGTTGCGGATACTCATCGAGCACAGCGGTGATCTGCGCCCGGTCAAGCTTCCTGACCTGCTGCCGCGCAACGGCGACACGGCCCGCGAAGCTATGCTCCCACACGCCGTCGCGGCATCCAACGATCAGTTGCCCGGAGCTCGCCATCAGCATCAGCGCGTCTGCGAGGCCCTCACGTTTGGGGTCGCCAGGAACCGCGATCTGGTCCAGGCCGTCAACGACGAAGACGATCCTCTGGTTATGGTTCCGAGCCAGGGCCTGAACGTGCCCCGGTAGCTCATTAAGGTCATGCGCACCAAGCTCCCGGGCCAGCGTCGGCATCCCGGCTTGGAACTGGCTGCCACCCACCAGCACGGGGTATGCGCCTGGGTCGGCCGCGAGCAGGTCACGGAGATAGAGAGCCATCAGGACGGACTTTCCCGCGCCGCCCGCGCCGGTGAGAGCTACCGACTGCCCTGGGGGGAAATACTGCGGCACGGCACCCTCCCAGAATGACTCACCGGGCCGCGGGCACCGCATCCGCGACCAGGACTGCGCCGCGACCCGGTAATTATCGAGCTTGACCTTGGTCCGGTAGTTCAGGGAAGTGAGCAGCCTTCGCGCCAAGCTGGCCCGGTCAGCGATCAAGTCGCTGGTGTCTGGTTCGTGCCGCCACCGGGCTCGGGCTGCCGTAACTTCCGGTCGACTTCGGGAAATCGCCGGGATGAGGCGTTCGAGCCTGCGCCGGTAATCGCCACGCCGGGGCTGGGTGGATCGCCTGGCTTCGATGTAGTGGGCCTTTCCGCTGCCGAGAAGTTCCCGGGCCGCACCCGGATCGAACTCCACGGCGAGGATGTCGAGCCCCTGCCTAGCCGCGGTCTGAAGTTCTGCCCGGATGCCGTCGAGGTTCGGATCCGCGGCGGCAGACCGGGTCGCGACCAGAAGGACGTATGGCTTGATGGCGTCCTGCTGCCGCAGAACCGCCATGATCTGGTCACGCCACGACATGCCTGCGGCCATGTCACGGCGATCCACGAAGATCTTGCCCTCGTAGTCAAGATCTTCCTCGAGAATCGCTACCAGCTCGTCGCATAGCTTCTCGTCTTCACGGAGATAGCTTATGAAGATCTCGTAAGCCATAACGCCTCCAACATCCCGGCGCGAGCGCTGCAGCGCACTACGCGTTGCCGAAGTTAAGCTGACACTTCGAACTCGGGTCGGCTAACCAGCATTATCCATCGCTGCAGCTCGATCGTGAGCGCAGCTTCAGCGTGCAGAACCAGTGCCTGAAAGCTCCGGCTCAGCACCTTGTGCGGGCCTTTTCTCGTCGCAGCAAAGATCAGCTGCTGGAGTTCCGCCCGGAATTCGACAAGCTCACCTCGGGCCTGCTCGTACGACACGCCAAGCGTCCGGTACGTAAAGAGCTCTTGGATGCCAAGCAGGACTGCGCAGGCCGGGGGAAGCGTGAATGCCAGGAGCCCGACCGATACTGGGAAAAACGCCATGCGGCTCGGCCGTCCTGAGCTGACATGCTGAGCGAGCAGGATCATATGGGTGCCGGCTATGACGACCGCGGCCAGCAGCGCTGCCTTTAGGGCCAGCGTGATCTGCCGTTCGGCTCTCTCGTTGGCAGCGACGCCAAGCTTGAACCACAGCAGTTGCTTGTCCAGGCGGTAGTGCAGGTAGCTGCGCATCCGATCTTCTAGGTCATCCGCCCAGATACCGCTCTCTTCCTCAGCCTGCTGCCATAGCTGGTCGATCCAGCGCCAGACGACAGGTCGCGTTCCCTCAGCCGTTCGCGTGGCCATGGGAATGAGCCGGCGCAGCTCGGCAGCGGTTCCTTCGCTGAACAGGCCGGTGCGCAATTCACTGCGGTTGCCCGCTTCATCGGCAGGCAAGTCCAGGTAGGGGCCGACGAGGGCCATGCGGAGGTACTGTTCACGCCGGAATAGCTCGGCGCGGATCCGGCTTGCAACCCAGTCCCTGGTGGGGTCCTGCCGCACCCATATCAAATAGGCGAGGAAGACTAGGAGCAGCGCCTCGGTAGCTGCCAGGCCAATCCCGGACGGGCTTCCCTCGTCAACGGCCAGCGTCTGCAGTCCAAGCGCGAGCACGGCCAGCAGGGGCAATACTGCAACTTTAATCCCTGCGGAAAAATACCTGCCCTGATAATCGGCGACCGTGGACAAGGCGGCATGCTGCGCTTCGTCAATGCTCGCTACCCCCGCGAACGTCACCGGCTTCTTTATCTTCGGCGGAATAGCCAGCCGCTCCAAGGCCTGGCGCTCAAGCGCCTGGCGACGCTCCCAGCGCCTGGCGCGGAGCAGGAAGTAGCCGCAGTCGACCGCAACCAGCAGCCAGCAAGCGACCACCACAGGTGCCGCCGCGATCAGGACCTTAGAACCCGCCAAGACGCTGACCCCGATATACGCTGCCGCCGCCCCGGTGGCAAGCATCAACCCCCTCGTTCGGTCGATGACCTCATCCCCCCACGAAACGCTATCTCGCAATACATCAGGACTCAGCCCCATCGTAGAGGCTGTGGTGCTGGATCGCTTCTAGGAGATAAGCCTTTCATCCTGGTAGTTCAGTAGTCTGGCGTATGGGCTTGATCAGGTACTGCGTGTCGCTCAGTGCACGGCGAAGCCCTGGTAGATGGAGCAATGACCAAGATCCGCAGGCCGCCTGCTAAGCGGCGAGACCATCCCGCCCGCCCCCCGCGGCCATCTGAGAACCGGGCGCTTCCGCAGGTCGCTGGCCTGGCACGTCGCCCGCAGAGCCGAGCGGCCTAGTCCTCATAATTGTAGACACGCATACCCCGGCCACTGGCTTCGTCTAGGGGCAAGCGCCGCTACGGGCTGGCCTGCCAAGCCGGCTCCGATACAGAACCGACCTTCGGTACGCGTCCGGCACGCGGCCAAGACGTGGTGCCCGGCGGTGCGGATTCGGCAGGGATTTGGGTGATCGACGATCAGCGGGCCGCCATGCGGCCGGGAGCATGTGAGCCTCTGGCCGTCCGCACGAGCGGCCGCGCCCGGGCTGTCCGCGGGTTAGGCCGCCCCGGTCTGGTCGCTGAGGAAGGCACGGACCTCGGCGATTTCCTGGTTGCCGATGCCGTGCGCGAGACCGGGATAGACGCGCTCGGTGAGGGTGGAGTGGGCGGTCAGCCACTGGCGTGTCCGCTCGATCGCGTCGGCGGGGATCATGGGGTCCGTGGCTCCTCTTCCCCAGAACACGGCCGGGCGCCGGGCGGCCAGCTGCTCGTCGGCCGGCTGCGGCGCAGCCTGGACGAAGCCGGAGAGCACGACCGTGGTCGCGACCCGCTCGGGACGGGTTCGCAGCAGCTGGGTCGCCATGAGGCCACCCTGGGAGAATCCGATGGCGGCCACCGTCGCGTCCGGGGTCAGGTGAGCGTCGATCCACTGCCAGGCGGCGTCGGTGGCGCGGGCCGGGTCCCGGTCGCCGGGCGCGATGGGCGGGACCCACGCGTAGCCGCCGGGAGCCACCCCGAGCGGGGCACGCAGCGCAGCCCAGGGCAGGGCCGGTGCGAGCATCGGCCCGAGCGGGGCGAGATCCTGCTCGTTCGCGCCGTAGCCGTGAAACAAGACCAGCGCCACCGGCGCGTCCGGCGTCCAGTCCGCGGACACCTCGCCGTACAGCCCGCCCGGCCCGGCGCTGTCTGCCATGGCTATCTCTCCCGGCTTCTCGACGGCCAGAGCGCATCGCCCCGCCAGCGTTGTCCGCGTTTACGCAGCTCCGAGTTCCCGCGGTACAGTACCAGCATTGTCCGGCACTCGCGCTGCTGGCTGAGTGGGGTGCATGCTAGCCGGTGCTGTGCCTGACGCGCACGAGCCGGTCGCGATACGCCGGTGAACTGAGCGATCGCGATCGAGGACGCGAAGCAAGTCTTCGGCGTCGGCCGGGTACACCTTCGACCCATCACACTCTGTGAGAGCGCCATCAGGCTTGACGCACGTGAACCGCCGATCTGGCGTAGGTTCCTCACGCTCGGCAGGGCTGACCACGGCACTCAGACCTGGAGGATCTGTGCCAATCCGGGGTCAGAGGGCTTGCTAATGTTCGGTCGTGGAAGCCTGAAGAGCGTCAGCGGGCAGGCGCTAGCTTGACATCGAGCCTCCCAGTTTGTTTGGCTCAGCCATGGGCTTCCGAGCGCCGTCTGCCGAAGATGTATACCGGTATCTCCTGCGGATTGACCAGGGCAACAGGACTCTAACCGATCGGTTCAGTTGGAGCATGTTGCTGGTCAGCGACTACTCGCCGGTATGTCAAGAATTCCTGTCAAATTCTGTCTAGATCTCTGTGCCCGCACAGCAGATCGAGTGAGGTTCGTTTTCTTTTCCGGCATTCCGGATCAGGAATTCAAGCGGCTTGAGGAGCGGGTTAATCGCGGTAGCTATCGACTTCAGGACGGAATCCTGGGATGGACTCTGGCAAGGCTCGGTCCAAGATCTCGTGAGCGAAGAGTAAATTTTGAGGACGAATATTGGCGCGATCTTAGGCCGCATGCGTTCTCTCCTTTCTCAAATGTCTCACACAGATCGAGGCTCATCTGAGCTGGGAATGCCGTACGAAAACTGCCATGCCGGGATCGGAAGAAAGCCTGCGATTCGCGCAGCGGCTAGGAATTGGCCGGTACGTACCTTGCATCTTGGTGTTTACAGATATTGGAGATCTAAAGGTCCACGTTCTTCCATTTGATGGACGAACCGCAGATCAGATCTACCGTAGAGTCCGTGAATGGGTCGATTCGTACTATGAAATCAACCGCGGCATCCTAGATCACTGGAGCTCTCTGGAAGGGCAGATAAGAAGACTAACATTGGATGCGGCGGGTTCGCTACGGGCCATTCGGGATTGGCCGGACGAGTGCCACCGAGACTGGCAGAACCTCCAGCAGGTAGCCGAGTTGGTCCGGACCTTGGCAGAGGGACACGGCGCTGCTGTCCAGCAGATAGCCGCACTCGCAGCTGATTGGACCCAGCCATCCGAAGTGCGTAGCATCCTCCGAGATTTCAGTACGCGGCTTTCCGACTTCGACAAGCAGGCTGCTGAGGTTGAGATGCTAAAATCAGCAGCTGCTTACTTGGCCGACCAGGTGACACCGGAAGGCATCAGGCGGTGTATCCAGACGCCATCCAGTCGGCAGTACTAAAGGTACGCTCTGCGGCCGTCTTCTTCGGCCCCGATGGCAGCGGGCGTTGGCAGGTGCTAGAGATTCGCAGTTTCATGGAGCGTTGTGTCATGAGTGGTATCCCAGTAATTCCCGTGCTACTGCCGGGCCTGCGGGAGGTCCCGCAGCAGCTCCCCTTCATGCGCGAGTTGCACCACGTTACGTTTAAACATACCGTGTTCGAGGAGAGTCCGATGCGGCAGCTGCTCTGGGGAATTACTGGTATCAACCCGGAACACCGGCAACAGCGCCGAGCGCCCAAGCGCCGGGAACTGTAATCGGCGAGTAACTGCGCGATCCTGAAAGGGAAGCGTTCTTCCGTGCCAGGAGGGAATGCGATGGCAGCAGCGGCCGGCGAGCTGACGGGATGGGCGCAGCGGAGCGATCGGCTGTGCGCCGTGCGGGCCCGCCTGACGGCCGGCGGCCTGGTGCCGGGGCGGTTGCGGTTCGTGTTCTACGGGCGGGTCTCGACCGAGGACTGGCAGGACCCGCAGTCCGCCGCACTGGTCGCCCAGCTCGCGGATCCGGACCGGGACGGGACGCGGTCGTGGCCGGGGAGTACGAGCGGGCGTTTTACGGCAGCCGGTACGCGGCGATGGCGCCGCTGTTCGAGCATTACGGCGTGCAACTGTGGATGCCCGAGGTGGGCGGCCGGGTCGACTACGCCTCTGAGCATGATGAGAAGACGATGACCGGGCTGGGCCTGTCGTCCAAGCGGGAGATCACCAGGACCAGGATCCGGTCCGTACCGCGATGGCCGTCCAGACCCGGGAGCAGGGCCGCTGCCTGGGCGGCCGTCCGCCGTACGGGTACCGGCTGGCTGATGCCGGGCCGCACCCGAACAAGGCGCGGGCCCGACGCGGCCGGCAGCTTCACCGGGACGGTCACCGCCCTGGCGCTGTTGGTCGCAATCCCGACGGCAGCTGCTCGTTCACGCAAGTCCCGCGCTACGAGGTGGACAAGTTCGCGGAGAGCGGGACGCTGTCGTTCTGAACGAGTATCGCCGCTCGAAGCCCTGCGCTGGGCACAGTCATCCCGGCTGATCGAGCCTGCCCCGGACCGGGCACGGGCCATCCCCTGCACGGTGCGGGTGGTCACGGGGCAGTTTCCAGGGCAAGTGGAGTCCGGCAACCCGGGTTGCAGCCCGTGCGTGTTCAGGGGAATCTACAGCCGCCCACGTAAGCATCTGACCTGCACGAATAGACGGCTGTAGACTTGAGGAGAACGGTGCAGCCGGACTCATAATCCGCCGGTCGCGGTCCCCGGCTGCTCCGTCGCCGGGACCAGGATCCGCCAACCGCCGTTCGGCCTGGGACAGCTGTCGTAAGCTGCGGCCGTGCGGGATCGAGCGCATGACGGCGGTCATCTCGTCCGGGGCCAGGGCAGGCACCGGCAGCGGCGTCGTGCCGGCGCGGGCGGGCAGCAGGGCGTCGGTGACCAGGGCGAGGTATCGCCGCCACACCTGGGGCCTGACCTGCTCGGCGTAGCCGGCTACCGAGGTGAGCATGAACTCGATGAACAACATGTCGGTGGGGTGCAGGTCGGCGCGCAGCTTGCCGTCCCGCTGCGCCCGCTCGACCAAGGCGGTGACCAGCGGCTGCATCCGGGTCTTGGCGGCCTGCACCCGGTCCCGCCCGTAGGTGGCGAACATGAGGATCTCCCGCAGGCCGCGGTCGCCGCTGAGCAGCTCGCACGCCTGCTCGAGGAACCCGGTCAGGCCGGTCCACGAGTCCGGCTCGGCGAGCGCCTTGTCGGCGATGGCGGCCAGCTGCCCGAGGCGTTCCTCGAACAGCGCCTCGACCAGCGACTCCTTGTCCGGGAACCGCCGGTAGACGGTGCCCACGCCGACCCCCGCGTGCCGCGCGACGTCGTCCAGGCTGGCCTGCAGCC
>JBEKGC010000229.1:0-10472 GCA_050013055.1 Streptosporangiaceae bacterium | reverse complement strand
CCCATGATCATGCGCGACACGGTGTTCTGCGCCATCTCCCCCGACGCTTCCCATGATGCGATCACGTCCTCGGTGCACGCGATGGTCGCCGAGGTGGCCAGCTACGTACCCGGTTACACGCTGCGGGCCGACCCGCAATTCGACCCCCCGGCGGACGACTGGTCCGGGTGGGCGAGGGTCGCGCTGTTCCTCGAGGTCCGCGGCAATGGCGATTACCTGCCGCCCTGGGCGGGCAACCTGGACATCATGACCGCCGCGGCCGCCCGGGTCGGCGACCTGCTCGCGGTCGCCTCGGCCCCAGCGGTGATCGCATGAGCCCGGCGGCGCGAGATGTGCGCATCACCGATTCCACGCTCCGGGACGGGTCGCACGCGATGCGGCACCGCTTCACCACCGAACAGGTCCGGGCGGTGGTCAACGCGCTTGACCACGCCGGGGTCGAGGTCATCGAGGTGTCGCACGGCGACGGGCTCGGCGGCTCCTCGTTCAACTACGGCTTCTCCGGCGTGGATGAGATTTCGCTGATCCGGGCCGCGGTCGCCGAGGCGGTCACGGCCAAGATCGCGGTCCTGCTGCTGCCCGGCGTCGGCACGGTGGACGACCTGCGCGACGCCCGCGAGGCCGGCGCGTCGGTGGCCAGGATCGCGACCCACTGCACCGAAGCCGACGTCTCGGTCCAGCACTTCGCCGCGGCGCGCGAGCTCGGCATGGAGACGGTCGGCTTCCTGATGCTTTCGCACCGGCTGGACCCGGCCGGCCTGGCCCGGCAGGCGCGGATCATGGTCGACGCGGGCGCCGAATGCGTCTACGTGGTCGATTCGGCCGGCGCGCTTGTGCTGTCGGACGCGCAGGCCCGGGTACAGGCGTTGATGGCGGAGATCGGGTCGCAGGCGCAGGTCGGCTTTCACGGCCACCAGAACCTGTCGCTGGGGGTGGCGAATTCGGTGCTGGCCTGCCAGGCCGGCGCCACCCAGATCGACGGAGCGCTGTGCGCGCTCGGGGCCGGCGCAGGGAACGCGCCGACCGAAGTGCTGGCGGCCACGTTCTCCCGGCTGGGCATATCGACCGGAGTCGACGTGGACGCCGTACTCGCAGCCGCCGAAGACGTGGTGCGGCCGATCGTCCCGCGACTGCCGTGGATGGACCGGGCCGCGGTGGTTCAGGGCTACGCCGGGGTGTACTCCTCCTTCCTGCTGCACGCACAGCGGGCCGCGATCCGCTACGGCGTGCCCGCACACGCGATCTTGCAGCGAGTCGGCGAGGCCGGCTACGTCGGCGGCCAGGAAGACATGATCATCGACGTCGCGCTGCAACTGCAGGAGGAAAGTTCGGTGCCGGCGGGGGTGGCGGGGGCGAGAGCGGGGGCAGCGGGGGCTTGATCGGCTCGGGGGGCGGGGGCTTGATCGGCTCGGGGGGCGGGGGCTTGATCGGCTCGGGGGGCGGGGGCCTGAGGGCTTTTGTTGACGACTCCGGGCCCCGGCGGCCTCGATTTCGCTCGCTACGCTCACTCCTGCCTGGTGGCTTGATCCAGTTGCTGCGTTGTGGTGGGCCAGCGACCGTTGGTGCGCCAGTGTCCGGTGGTACGGCGGGCTCAGGAAAGATCATGGCAGATATGGCTTCTGCGGAAAGTTTGGTACCCGATAGGGTACCAAATTCTCCATTAAAGACGAATATTCCGCAAGGATCTGCTTTTTATCGAACTTGTGAGTGAATTCTGATACGGGCGGGACGGACCGGGCTGGTGAGGAAAGGGGCGGGCGGGGGATGGACGGCGGAAGCGGCACGGTGGCCTTGGTCGAGTGGATCGGGGTAGGAATCCATCTGCCAGGAGCGCTCACCTACTGGCTCCCGGCATTCGGGGATAGCGAAAACGATCTTGATCGTCTATAGCTGTATTTCTTCGGGCGGGCGGGTTGGCCGCAACCCCGCAGAGACAGGACAGCGCCCCCATGACCACATCGCCGGACCAGGACCACCTCGATGGGGACGGGCAGGGCCGCTTTCCCACTCTCGAGGCGATCGAGCAGGCCCTGGAACGGCTCGGTGAACTTACCGGACCCCACGTCATCGACGCCAAAGAGGACCTCAGCGCGGCCGCCGCCCGGATCCCCGACGACGACAGGCGCCGGGAAGCCGAAGAACTCCTCCACCGCCTGCGACCCGTCATCGAACCCCACCTGGACGCGATCGAGGAGGCGTCCCCCGACGTTGACGGGCTGGCGTCTCCCGACATCGGCCAGCTAGCGTCTTCCGACGTTGACTGGCTGGCGTCTCCCGACGTCGACGGGCTGGCGTCCCCCGACATTGGCCAGCTAGCGTCTTCCGACGTTGACGGGCTGGCGTCCCCCGACATCGGCGGGCTGGCCCCGGCCTAAGGGCGGGCAGGCCGCCTCATCGGCGCCGCGGGGGCACGAGCGCGTCGCTGAGGGTCACGGGCGCGCCGTGTCGGCTGACGAGCGGGCGGGAGCTGCGGTCGCGAGGTCCTTGTGGGCGAGCCTGCCGTCCAGTCGCTGCCCCTCGATGTCTGGGTCGGGAACGTACCTGGCAAACCAGGTCGGGTGGTACCAGATCTTGGCCCCGATGATCGCCATCACGGCCGGCACCAGCGTGAGCCGCACCACGAAGGCGTCAAGGAACACTCCGACGGCGAAGCTGAAGCCGATCGCCTTGATGGTCGGGTTATTGGTGAACATGAAGGCCACGAAGATGGAGAACATGATCAGGGCCGCGGCGGTGACGACGCGGGCCGACTTCGCGGTGCCCCGCTCCACGGCGCGGCGGGCGTCGCCGTTCTTTGTGTGCTCCTCCTTGATCCGCGAGACGACGAACACCTCGTAGTCGCTGGACAGGCCGAAGATGATCGCCAGCATGATGATCGGCAGGAAGCTGATCGTCTCCGTCCGGGTGATGCCGAAGATGTGCTGGCCCCAGCCCCACTGGAAGATCGCAACCTGCGCGCCGAGCGCCGCGGCCATCGAGAGCAGGAAGCCGAGGATGGACTTGATCGGCACCAGGATCGTCCGGAAGGCGAACGTCAGCAGGATGAACGCCAGCCCGACCACGACCAGCAGGAAGATCGGCAGCGCGCTCGACAGCTTGGCCGAGACGTCGATGTCGGACGCCGTCGTGCCGCCGACCAGGATGTGCGCGCCGGTGTCGCCCTCGATCGACGCCCGGTCTCCGCGGATCGTGTTCACCAGGGTGGCGGTCGTCGGGTCGGTCGGCCCGGACTTCGGAATCAGCTTGATCAGCGCAATGCCGCCGCTTGTGGTCACGGGGGTCACCGTGGCGACGTCAGGCAGTTTCGTCAGCGCCGCCGCGATCTGGCTGGTGGCCGCGGGGCTGCGCACGTCCTGGCCGACGATCAACAGCGCGCCGTTGAAGCCGGCGCCGAAGCCCTCCGTGGTGAGGTCGTAGGCCTGGCGGTCGGTACTGCTCGCCGGGTCCGAGCTGGCGCCGGGCAGGCCGAGCTGCAGCGACAGCGCCGGGATGGCGAGCACACCCAGGAGCACGATCCCGCCGATGAGCACGGGCCACCGGCGGCGCACGACGAACCTCGCCCAGCGGGCGCCGGCCGGGCTGTCCGGGTCGGCGGCGGAACGGCGGGCGGTCCGCTCGGCCCGCGCCCCGAGCCGCGGCAGCCGGGTGAACGTAGCCACCTTCATGCCCGCGAAACCGAGCAGCGCGGGCACCAGCGTCAGCGCGATCAGCAGGGCGATGGCCACGGATGACGCGGCGGCTAGGCCCATGACGGTCAGGAACGGGATGCCGACGACGGTCAGCCCGCACAGAGCGATGATCACCGTCAGGCCGGCGAACACAACGGCGCTGCCGGCCGTGCCCACGGCGAGCGGGACCGACTCTTCCGGCGGCATGCCATTGAGCAGGTTAGTCCGGTGCCGCGACAGGATGAACACGCCGTAGTCGATGCCGCAGGACAGGCCGAGCATCAGCGCGACCGTAGTGGACGCCGATGCGATCGTCACCACCGAGGCGACGGCGGTGACGCCCATCAGCGTGGTTATCACGCCGAGGAGCGCGCCGAGGATGGGCATCCCGGCGGCCGCGAAGGCGCCGAAGGTGATCATCAAGATGAGGAACGCGATGACGACGCCGACCAGCTCGGGCGTCTCGGAGATTTTGAACCGCCAGCCCGGGTAGACGCTGCCGTTGTACACGACCCGCAGGCCGGCCGCCTGTGCCGGTTTCATCGCGGCCGTGACGGCGCTGAGGCTGGCGTCGGTCACGCTGGTCGCCGGTACCGACCACTGCACCGTGCCGAGCGCGATCGTGCCGCTCGGCGATATCAGCTTGCTCTGGAAAGGAGTGGTGACGGCGGAGACCTGGCGGATCAACTTGAGGCTGGCCATGGCGGACTCGATCGCCGCCTTATCGGCCGCGTCGGTGACCTTCGCCGCGGTGTCGAAGACGATGGTGGTCGAGCCGCCGCTGAAGGCAGGCAGCCTGGTAGTGAGGACGGCCGCCGCGTTCTGCGACTCGGTGCCGGGGATGCTGAAGGTGTCGTTGGTCTTCCCGCCGCTGAGCTGGGCCAGGGAAATAGCGGCGATGGCCACCAGTAGCCACGTCGACAGAACCAGTCGCCGATGCCGGAACGCGAAGTGTGCGACTCGGTACAGATACGTCGACATGGCGACATCTCCACAGCTCAAGTGGGGTTTACTTCCGTAGGACCAGATACTGACCTAGGGTCGACGCTATGACATTCACTAGCCAAACGTCAAGTGAATAGCTAGCCGTTTGTACAGTGAATCACTTGCCAATCAGCTAGTGACTCACCGGCCGGCGGCTGGTACACTGCGAGGCGATCCATACAGAGGAGTCTTCCATGGCGACGCCGGTCAGGGGTATGTCCGCCCGTGCCGCGCAGGCCGAGCGGACCAGGCAGCAGATCCTGAAGACCGCGCAGCGGCTGTTCACCGACCTCGGATACGACGCCACCTCGCTGCAGATGATCGCCGACGAGATGGGCCTGACCAAGGCCGCCGTCTATTACCACTTCCGGGCCAAGAGCGACATCCTGCACGCGGCCACGAAGCCCGGAATCCAGCGGCTCGAGGCTCTGCTGGATGAAGCGGCCGCGATACGCGGACGACGGGCCCGGATGGAGCACCTGGTAGAGGGTTTCGTCGACTTCCTCGTCCAGCATCGCCTGTACGCATCGATGACGTCCACCGATCCCGTCGCGAAGCGGAACGACCTGGACGGCACGAAAAACACCCTGGCCCGGCGGGCTCTCGGCCTGTTCTACGGTGATCACCCCACCGACACAGAACGGCTCGCCTTGAGCATGCTTTTCTTCATCCCGCAGTGCCTGCCCGAGCTAGCCGACCTGACCGATGAGGAACTGCGCGGAGCCCTGCAGACCACGATCCTGCACATGCTGCGAGTCCCGTAACGCCGGTCCGGCCGGGCGCGCCCTGCCTGAGCTACGCTACGGCTTGCGAGCGACTCCGCACCAGGCGGTGACCTGGGGCGGGCTGAGAATCCCCGGCTCGGGCCGCCATTGCTGGGGCTGGACCACACCGGGCTCGAGCAGGTCAAGGCCGGAGAAGAAGCGCGTGATCGCGTCCCGGCCACGCATGGTCGCCTTCGGCCCGCTCATCCGCTCGTTCACGCGCCTGGTCATCTCGGCCATCTTCGCGGCCCGGATGTCGCTGGCCGGGTGCGCGAGCACCAGGTAGCTGTCGGCCGGCACCGCCGCCATGAGCCTGGCCACGATGGCGTACGGGTCGTCCGCGTCGGGGATCAGGTGCATGATGATCAGCAGCATGAGCGCGACCGGCTGGCTGAAGTCCAGGGTCGCGGACGCGGCCCGCACGATGGCCTCGGCGTCGCGCAGGTCGGCATCGAGGTACGCGGTCGCGCCTTCGCCGGTGCTGGTGAGCAGGGCCCGGGCATGCGACAGCACCACCGGGTCATTGTCGGCGTAGACGACCCGCGCGGCCGGAGCGACCGTCTGGGCCACCTGGTGAGTGTTGCTGGCCGTGGGCAGCCCGGTGCCGATGTCAAGGAACTGGCGGATGCCGCACTCTGCGGCCAGGTACCGCACCACCCGGGCCAGGAACGCCCGGTTTGCCCGCACGTCGGTCACGATCCCCGGATTGGCCGCGATCGCCTGCTCGGCCGCTTCCCGGTCGGCGGCGAAGTTGTCCTTCCCGCCCAGCCAGTAGTTGTACACCCGAGCGGAGTGGGCATACCTGGTGTCCAGCTCCGTCGCGTCCTCCCGGCGGGGGACGTCTGGCGGCGGCTGGCCGGATTTTCCGGACATGCGCCGATACTAGCGCTCAGCGCGGGGCAGGCACCGGAGGGTTATGACCGGCCGGCCTGCCGTGCCGACAATCGGGACCACGGTAACCTGGACATGGAGCCGATGGGAATGACAGAACGCAAGCCGCCGGACATGAGCTTCACCTCCTGGGTCGACCAGCAGATCCACGAGGCGACCGAGCGTGGCGCCTTCGACAACCTGCCCGGCGCGGGCAAACCTCTCCCCCGCCAGGGAGGAACCACGGATGCCTGGCTGCGGGACTATCTGCGCCGCGAGGGCGTATCGGCGGAGGAACTCCTGCCGACGCCGCTGAGGCTGCGCAAGGAGATCGAGCGGCTGACAGGTACGGTGCACGAACTGGCCTCGGAGCAGCAGGTACGTGAGCTCGTCGCGGAGCTTAACCGGCAGATCGACCAATGGCGGCGGATCCCGCTCGGGCCGCCGGTCTTCCTGCCGCGCGTCGATGAGGAAACCATGGTCGCGCGATGGCGCGAGGGGCGGCCTGGGCGGCCACAGGAGCGGTCGGAGGCGTCGGCGCCAGCGGTGCCGGCCCGGCCGGCCGACCGCAACGGCGGGGAGCCAGGAACCCGGCGCTCTCGGTGGTGGCGTCGCTTCGGCCGCCCGGGGAGGGGCTAGGCGGCAAATCCGTGGCGCCGGGCCGGTGCGATGAGCATCATAAGGGGATGGCTGTGCTCACGGTCGCCACCTGCCAGTTCCCGGTCAGCGCGGACATCGGTGCCAACCTTCGTTCTGTCAAACGGCAGATGGGCCTGGCCAGCCAGCGCGGAGCGCGGGTCGCCCACTTTCCCGAAGGCGCGTTGTCGGGCTACGCCGGGACGGACTTCGCCAGCTTCGCCGGCTTCGGCTGGGACCAGTTGAACGAAGCATCCGCAGACGTCGGAGAAGCCGCGCGCAGGCTCGGGATATGGGTCGTCCTCGGTTCCGCCCACCGACTCGGCGACGGCCATAAGCCGCACAACAGCTCGTACGTCATCAGTGACTCTGGGCAGATCGCCGAGCGGTACGACAAGAGGTTTTGCGCAGGCGACTCTGCCGGGCAGGCCGGCGACCTGGCTCACTACAGTTCAGGCCGGCATTTCAGCGTGTGGAGCATCGACGGTTGGGCCTGCGGTGCGCTGATCTGCTACGACTACCGCTTCCCCGAGTTGTACCGCGAGTACAAAAGGCGCGGAGTCCAGCTGGTGTTCCACTCTTTCCACGCGGCCCGCCTCCCGGCCGAGCGGATCGCCGCGATCGGTCAGACCATCGGGCCCGAGTTCGCGGCGGTCAACCGGTCCGCTGCCACGCACACCTACCCGGGCATCACCATGCCGGCCTCGATGACTGCTGCCGCTGCCGCCAACCACGTCTGGATCAGCTGCCCGAACTCCTCGGCTCCGCAGAGCTGCTGGCCGGCCTTCTTCGTGCGGGCGGACGGCATCACCACCGGGAGGCTGCGGCGCAACGTCCCCGGCGTCCTGATCTCGACCGTGGACTCCGAGCGCGAACTGTACGACTCGACCGCGGCCTGGCGGGACCGCGCCATGGCCGGCGTCCTGCACAGCGGCACCCCCGTCGACGACCCCCGCTCCGAGGACCGCACCTGTATGTGACCGCCGGTCCCGCCCCAGACCGTCGCGCCGGGCCGTCGCGCCGGCTGCGCCTGTCGCGGCGACCGTTTCCCGCGCTCCTCTGTTCCTCGCGAGAATTTCGCGGTGGATCGGGTGCGCGGGGCTGCGCCCGGCGCACAAGCGGCCCTTTGAATTAGCGCCGCGCGTTAGCGTGGCGCGTTCTTTTCCGGCCGGGCGCTGTCATTTAAGTTCCGCCGGCGTGACGAATTGCCGGCCTGCTTTTGCCGGGCCGGCCCGGGGGTGGCCCGGGTCTCGCCTGCCGCGCTCGCGCGGCGGGTCTGCGGGGCGCGGCTTGCCGTGTCCCGCCCGGAAGAAGGCAGCGCCCGCAGGGCACCATTTCCGGGGTTCTCTTGGCGCTGCCCGCCGATTCTCCGGCGGGCAGGTAGGTGCGGGGCGCGTCGCGCGGCGCCAGCCGCGCGAACGCGACCGGGGGCGCGCTGGGAGCCGGTAGCACCACGTCCCTGCGCCGGTGACGGGAGGCGGTGCTACCGTGGTTGATGGTGTGGGGTTAGAGCTGGATCGTTCCCTGGATGACCACCCTGCGACGAGGGCGTCCGAGTTTGTTCGTAGACGTGACACTTTGGCCTATACCAATTAAAACTGCCGAACGATCCGCAGGTGCTCTCGGAGCGGACTTCCGGTGGCGGGCCGCTGCTCGATTCAGAAGACACCCGCGACCCTTATCCGGCCCACAAGACGCGCAGGACGACGACCCGTCGCTGGTCATCAAGGATGAGGTAGATCACCATTTCCTGGCCGCGCTGCCCGAAGAGGGACGTGCGCATGTTCCCGTCGGGCCGTTGACGATCGTAAGCCTCACCGCCCCATGGCGCGGTTTCGAGGACGGTCATGAGCTCGGCGTAATGGGGAAGCGCCTCCGCAGGCAGCGCCGCGACCTGGTCCAGAGCGTGCTGCTCCGATTCGACCGAATACACCTACAGGCTCAGCCTGGCCTTCGTCGCCTGCCAGGACTCGGTAGCGACATCGCCGCCCGCGTTGAGTTCGTCCGCGCAGGCCAGCATGTGTCGGTGCGCCTCTGAGTCGTCCTGGGCAGACCAGGCGACTCGTTGCCAGCGCCGCAACATCGATAGCACGCAGGAAAGATCTCCAGACTCAGTGGAGTCAGCCATCGCCTGCCGGTACTCACGATCGAAGTGGGCGTTCTCCTCACCGATCAGCGCGGCGCGTATCTCACGGGGGGTAGACGCTGAGACGGTCTGCTCGCTATCAAAGGCGGAGGACGAAAGCATCATGCCACCACGATAATCCACCGGTCCCGAACCATCCGCTCATTCGACTGGCCTGGCCAAGCCGATTACCTTCGGCGCCTTCTGCTGCTATCCCGGCTCCGCATCGGTGCGACGATGGTGACGTGGACCTCTCCTCCAGCTCTGCGCTCGCGTACGCAACTGGCACCTCCATCACTGCCCTGCAGACCTGTTCAACCCCGTCATGCGGTCGCGCTCCGGAGCCCGCGTGGCCGGGGCTGACTGTGGGTTCTGCCGGGGTTGGCCGCTCCCGGACGGTTGTGGAAGCGGCCGTTACCCTCGGCGATCAGAGCTGGATCGTTGCTTCGATGGTCAGCCGGCAGGCCGGGTTGGTCTGTTCACAGTTGGCATATGGCACGGGGGTCCGCTGGGCCGGCCGCCGGACGCGGGTCCGTCGCGGTCGTGCTGGTGGCGCGGTGGCTGCTGGTGACGCTGTCGCTGCTGGGGGTGGTGATGCGAGGTGTATGCCGTGCCTGGTCCGGCCGGGCGTGATGCGGGCCGGGCCGCCCGGTTCTCGTGGAAGATAGGGCTTTCACGGATGATTCGGGCAATCATAGGGTACCAAAACTTCCAGGTAAGACGAATATTCCACGATCATTTTCGATAGTTGTGACGGGTGGGTTCTGGGTGCGGGGAGCGGCGGCTGGGGTGCGGCGGGGGCGGCGGCTGGAGTGCGGCGGGACTGGGGAGCGGCGGGTGCGGGGCTGACGGGGTCAGGGGCGGGGTCAGGGGACGTGGTCAGGGGACGGGGTCAGGGGACGGGGTCAGGGGACGGGTCAGGGGTCAGGGGGCGGGGGGGATGTTGTAGTTCATGCGGAAGAGGTTGCGGGGGTCGTACTCGGCCTTGAGACGGGCTAGCTTGGCATGCTTCTCCGGGCCGCCCAGGGCCTCGACCACGCGGTCGAGTTCGTCGAAGTTGAGCATGTTGACGTAGACGCCCTGGCCGACCCAGGGGGCCAGGTCCTTGACGACCGTCCTGGTGCGGCTGATGTACTCCGGGTCGTCGGCCGGGTCGTCCCAGCGCATGGCGAAGTTCAGCCAGAGCAGGTAGCCGCGGTTGGAGAACGCCGTGTCGGCTTCCGGCACGTCACCGATGGCGCCGCCGAGGCCGATGATCTCGACCTCGCCCTCCATCGGCATGTCTTTCCAGAAGTCGTACAGCCGGTCGATCGCGCCGTCGGCCAGGTCGGCGACGTGCGCCTCCTTGGTGTAGTAGCGATGGCCGTCCTCAAACTCCTTGTCGATCAGGTGCTGCACGCCGGCGCCGAACGGCATGACGTTCGT
>JBEKGC010000228.1:0-10484 GCA_050013055.1 Streptosporangiaceae bacterium | reverse complement strand
GTCCGGGCCTCCGAGGTCGCTCAGCTCCATGTCGTTCCGCTGGCGGACCTGGACCGGCCCGCTCAGCTGCTGGCCATTCCCGAGTCCGAACGGCCGGTGCTGCGACTGCCGCTACTCACCGGCTTCGTCTATGCGCCGACGGCTGCCGTCATCTACCAGTTCTGCCAGCTGGCCCGGCACGGCGCCACCGTCCGGGTGTCGCGCTACGACCAGCCGGTCTTCGCCTGGACCTAGCCGTCTCACCGCGTCCGAACGCCGAGGGCCGAGCGGTGCCGCTAGCGGCCGTCGAAGCTTGGCGCGCGGTGCTCGCGGCGGGCCTGGATGCCCTCGTGGACATCGGCGGTGGCCATGGTCACCGGCTGGGCCAGCGACTCCCACTGCAGCGCCAGCTCCAATCCGCCCCCCGAGCCTTGCGCCAGGCCCGCCTTGGTCAGCCGGATGGCGACCGGTGCCGCCTGCGCGATCTGCTCGGCGACCGCTACCGCCCGGCCTACCACGTCCCCGGCGACCTCGCTGGCCAGCCCCCACTCAAGCGCCTCTTCCGCCGTCACCACCCGCCCGGTGTACAGCATCTCGCGCGCCCGCGGCACCCCCACCGCCTCGGGCAGCAGCCAGGTCACGGCCATGCCGCCGTGCATGCCCAGCTGGGTAAACGGCGCGCTGAACGTCGCCGACGGCGAGGCGTACCGCAGGTCGCAGGCCAGCGCCAGGCACAGTCCGGCGCCCACCGCGGGACCGTTCACCGCGGCCAGCACCGGCACCGGGATCTGCCGCGGCGCGAGCCAGGCCCGGTAGAACGGCAGCATCTTGTCCCGCAGCCGGTCGGGGGAGTTGTCGCTGCGGTCGCCCTGGTCCAGCCAGGACAGGTCCCCCCCGGAGCAGAACGCGCTGCCCGCCCCGGTGACCACCGCGGCCCGCAGCGACCGGTCGGCGGCGAGCTGGTTCATCGCCGCCGTCCAGGCCGAGGTCAGTTCCGTGGTCATCGCGTTCCGGCGCTGCGGGAGGTTCAGCGTGACCAGCGCCACTCCAGCCGAGGCTAGCTGCACGTCCACCAGCTCCGCCGGCCGACCGGCCATCGCGCTCACCACTCCCTGACGCCGCACCAGCGCCGGCCATCCAACAGATGAGAAGGATACTAATCGGCGGGCCGCCGGAGAACGGACCTGTCTCACCTCACGACACGCCGAAGCCCCGCAGACCATGCCAATCGGGGAGCTGGCTGCGCCTATCCGGAGCTTTCCGCCGCCCTGTCACCCGCCAGGGCGGCGTCTAGCTCGGCACAGCTCATTTCGACGCAGAACTCGTTGCCCTCTGGATCGGCCATGATCACCCAGCCGACGTCAGGCCGCCGGTCGCTGACGGTGGTGGCGCCGAGCCGGATAAGCCTGGCGAGTTCCTCGTCCTGCGTCTGGTCGTTGGGCATGATGTCCAGGTGCACTCGGTTCTTGGCGATCTTTCCCTCAGACAAGGATTCATGTTTTAAGGTCCCGAGTTCACCGGGACGGACATGCGACCATGACCGCGAACGACACCGCCACCAGGCGAGTGACCACCGGGATCGTGCTGGCTGTAGGGCTCTTCGCCGTTCTATAGTCCCAAAACTGTTGTTGCGGTGGTGCTAGGACGCGGTCGTGGTTGCCGCTATAGTGCTCCGTCGTGAGCGGGGGCACACATGCTAGCGGGGTATGGCGCGTTTTCCGGTACGACTTGGAGCGCCCGGGGCGCGACTTGTCTGATCTGCTGGGATGCAGCCGGGACCTGGTGTCGTGGGCGAAGGAATCCGGGGTGCGGCACGGGCAGCGGTTCCTGATCGGGCCGGACGGTTTCGCGGATCTGCGGGTGAACGCGTTCCTGGGTTCGGCGCGGATGCGGAACCTGTCCGAGGCGACGAACCGGGATTACGCGTACTCGCTGGCGCTGTGGCTGAACTTCCTGCACGCGGTCGGCCGTCCGCCGTGGTGGCAGGCTGGCGTTGATGATGCGGAAGAGTTCCAGTTCTGGCGGCTGGCCGATCCGGCGAACGATCACCGGGTAGGAACCTCCGCGTTCGCGAAGGACCTGGCGGCGGGCAGGAAGTTCTACAGATGGATCGGCAACAGGTACCCGGGTGTCTGTGATCCGTTCGATGAGATGATTTTCCCGGTCGCCAGGCGGGAAGCCAGCGTGAAGTGGCTAGACCCGGCGGCTGTCAGGCGATGGCGGGATCTGGGGCTGCGGGGACGGGACTTGTCGGGCCGCGCGGACCGGTCCTGGCGCGGCCGTAACGAGGAACGCGATGCGGCGTTCGCCGATGGCCTGTACGGCACCGGGCTGCGGCTGACCGAATGGGGCAGCGTGGTGCTGCCTGAGCTGCCTCGGCTGACCGCGGACCGGGCCTTCTTTACGTGCGCGCTGTCGGATGCGTGCGCGAAGGGCGGTTACGGTCACCCGTACTGGATTCCGCGTGCGGCCGTCAGCGCGGTGCTCGGCTATATCGAGGGGGCCAGGGCCCGGGCGGTCCGCAGCGCGCAGGACGCGGGCCGTTACGATGCGCTGCGTGGGCTCCGCCTCGCCGAGCAGACGCAACGGCGGGGGCTGGTAGTGATCCCGGACGGTTCCGGCGGCACCGTGACGCGATCGTGGAACCTGATCGGCCCCGCGGTGCGGCGCACGCTGTTCCGGTCCACACCGCAGGGTCTGGAGCCGCTGCATTTGTGGCTGAACGAAGACGGGCTGCCACGTGATCCGCACGGCTGGCACGGCACGTTCGCGAACGCGAACGCCCGGGTCAGGCAGCTGGGGCTGACGGATTTTGCGGTGACTGCCCATATGCTGCGGCACAGCTGCGCGCTCAGGTGGTTCGCGATCGGGAAGCTGGCCAGCGCCTCGCGGCTGCGGCACCTGAGCGAGGAGGAGACCCGCGACTTCCGTGCTCAGTTCGGCGATACCTGGCACCTGGTGCAGACGATACTCGGGCACCGTTCGGTGGAGACGACGAAGAACGTGTACCTGGAGCCCTTCCGCCGGCTGGATGTGGAATTGCTGCTCGTCCACGCCGACGGGTTCCCGGTCGGCCCGTTCATGGCCGAAGCGTTCGCCTCCCATTCGATGGTCCGTTCCGACCCGCTGGCGTGCTCGCGGTGAGCCTGCGCGGACGCAAGGCCGGCCTTCCCGGAGCTGGCACCGCCGCTGGCGACCATGGCCTGCGCGGTGACGGCGGCCTGGTGGTGCGCTGCTACTCCCAGGACGGCAGCCAGCAACGCGATTTCAGTTTCGCGGAACTGCCAGGACCTGAGGCGATCCGGCGGACGCTGGCCCAGGCGTTCGCTCGCCGGACCGCGCCCGCCACCAGGCTGAACAGCATCGACTCCATGTGCGCCGTATTCCTGGCCGCCCGGCGTTTCACTTCCTACCTGGCGCAGCTCGCCGCGCCTCCCGTGACCGTCTCTGAGCTGATGCCGGGCCACATCGACGGTTTCCGTGCCTGGCGGTCGCAGCAGAGCAGGTGGTCAGAAGGCGAAACGCGCGAGATCAGGTTCCTGCTGCGGCTCGCTGACGGGCCAGGCGAGGAACTGCTGGCCCGGTGCTGCCAGCCCAGCCCGCCGCAGGCCCGGCCGGAGATGAACAAGCGGGACAGTTACAGCCGGGACGAGTTCAGGCGGATCGCTGACGCCGCGCGCGCTGACCTGCGAGCCGCGGCGGAACGGATCCGGGCCAGCCGCGCCGAGCTGGCCCGCTACCGGGCCGGGGAACTCGCGGACCCGGACCGGCGGCTGGAGCTGATGGACTTCATTGACCGGTACGGCGACCTGCCACGCTATGCGGCCAGGACCGGGACCAGCACGCGAGGTCTGGTGAAACACTGGACGTGCACGTTCGGCACCATCAATGAAATCGCGTCCTGGACGTACCTGACGAGCATGGAGGCGATAGCGGGCGCGATCTTGCTGGGCGTGATGACCGGGCAGAACGAGAGTGTCCTGCTGGAAACCCCCGCCGCTCACCACCGCGCCGACGGCCACACCGGTACGCCGGCCACCGCGATCGTGGATGCCGTCAAGCCGCGCCGGGGCCGCCGCGCCTACATGACCGTGGCGCTGTCCGAGGTCCCGGACTGGATCAGCATCCCGGACGAGCCGGAGGCGATCTCGGCCCGCGACCAGCTGCACACCCCGTTCGGGGTTTACGCGCTTCTGCACGAGCTGACCGCGCCCGCCCGGGCCGCGGCTGGCTCTGGCAAGCTGCTCACCGCCTGGATCGGCAAGGGCGGGCCCCGCCAGCCCTACGGCCTGCGCCCCCTGACAGGCAGCCTGGGCTGGTTTTACGCGGACAGGTGGTCCAGTCGTCATTGTCTTCGTCCCGGATCTGCTGATAGCGGAGCCGGCGAGTTCCTGAGGGTGACGCTGAGCCGGATCCGGCTGACCTACGTGGAACTGCACCAGCAGCCAGTCGCGCATACCGAGCAGACGCTGGCCAGCAGCTACCTGACCCGCAACCGCGGGAACCTGGGCGAATACCAGGCAGTTGTCGCGTCCGCTCTGGCGGAAGAGGTGAGCAAGGCGCGTGTCCGGGGCGTGATGGCCCAGCTGACCAGCGCCGACCTCGCCGAGGCCCGTACCAGCCCGGAATCGGTCGCCCGCCGGCACGGTGTGGATCCGGTGACGCTCAAGCGCATGATCGCCGGGGAACTGGACACCGTGATGAACGCGTGCACCGCCAACGAGTCCAGCGCGCACGCGCCAGCCGGCCAGCCGTGCCGCGCCTCGTTCATGCAGTGCCTGAGCTGTCCGTGCGCTCGGGCACTGCCCCGGCACCTGCCGGTCCAGGTCCTGGTCCGTGACCAGATGGAAGCCCGGCGGGCGGAGCTGACCCCGCTGGCCTGGACACAGCGCTACGCCCTGCCGCACGCCCAGCTGACCCACCTGCTCGGCCAGCACGACCAGCCCGGCCTGGACGACGCCCGGGCCGCCATCACCGATGCTGACCGTGCCGTGGTGGCACGGTTCCTGAACCGGGAGCTTGACCTGCGATGAGCATCGCCGCAGCAGAGCCAGCCTGGGCACAGGTCCCGGGCGGTACCAGCTGGCCGGGACCGGAGACTGTCGTCCTGCTCAACCGCGAGCTGGTGCCCGGGGCCAGCATCAGCAAGCTGTCCCGGTTCGGCCAGGACCGGTGGCACCTGAATGAGGCGATCTTCGAGCAGGACGCGAAACCCTGCAGCATCAGCTTCACGGCGATTCCGGCGCCGCTGCGGCTGATGGCCAAGCATTACCTCTGGCAGCAGATCAACGCCGACACGCCGCCCTCGATCAAGCGGGGCCGCAGCTCGATCGGGACGATCCACGTCGCATGGGTGTACTTCAAGGCGTTCGCGCTGTGGCTGCACTCGCGCGGCGTTACGGCACTTACCCAGGTCAACCCGCCGCTGCTGGATGACTACCTGGCTAGCCTGATCGATGATGACAGCCTGGACCTGGACGCGAAGTTCCGGCGCGCGAACGAGGTCCGCAGGCTGTGGTGCTACCGGGTGCTGCTGCCCGAGCAGATGCGGCTGCCGCCGATGCCGCCGTGGAACGGGGACACCGCGAGTGAGCTATTCGGCCGGCAGCGGACGGAACGGGAGAACCTGACCCGCAGGATCAGCGAGGACACGATGCAGTCCCTGCTGGCATGGGCCATCCGGTTCACCGAAGACTTCTCCGCCGACATCCTGGCCGCCCACGCCGAATACCTTATGCTGCGGTCGCGTTCACCCGGGGCCCGCCGTGCCGCCGGGCCGGTCACCCGGCCCCCAGCCGGCCAGATCGAGACCCGGATGACCGTATGGCTGGACCGCCTGCGGGCAGCTGGCGGCAGCCTGCCGGGCCAGCGCGACGCAGGCGGGACGATCAGCATCGACTGGCGGCACGTCGGCAAGATCCTCGGCTGCTCCGGCAACAGGAGAATGGCCACGACCCCGGCCGGACGGATGCTGCTTGCCTCGGGGATCGAGGTCGCCGAGGACGCCTACCTGGAGACACCGGTCACCGCCACGGTGCGCGGCGTGCCCTGGCACGACGGCTCGTTCCGCTACGAGGCGGCACCGGGCCTGGCCCGGCTGCTGAGCACTGCCTGCCTGGTCGTGGTGTCGTATCTTTCCGGTGCCCGCCCAGGTGAGGTCCTCAACCTGCGGCGGGGCTGCATAAGCCACGACAGCACCAGTGAACTGTGGCTGATATCCGGGGTGTTCTTCAAGAACGCCGTCGACGAAACCGGCAGCAAGCTCCCCGCCGGGGCGCCGCGGCGTGACCCGTGGGTGGTGGTGAAGGTCGTCGCCGACGCTGTCGCGATCCTGGAACGGCTGCACGGCCACGAGATGCTGTTCCCCAGCCGGCTAGAGCCGCGCCGCCGCCCGCAGGACATCAGGCGCAAGGGCCAGTCCCGCACCGGGCAGCTGATCGTCGCCGACCTGTCCGAGTTCACCAGCTGGTGCAACACCCACGCCGGCCGCCTCGCCGCCGGACCGATCCCGGCCGATCGCCACGGCCCGCTGACCACCGCGCGGTTCCGCCGCACCCTGGCCTGGTTCATCCGGCGCCGGCCGCGCGGCCTGGTCGCCGGCTCGATCCAGTACGGGCACGTGCACACCCGGCTCATCCAGGGGTATGCCGGTGATTATGACTCCGGGTTCCCCGACGAGTACGCCTTCGAGGACGCCCTCGCGCGCCTGGACGAGCTCGGCACCGACGAGCTGGCGCTCAGCAGCGGGGAGCATGTCTCCGGCCCAGCAGCCAGCGCCTACCGGGAACGTGTCACCGCGGCCGGCGGCCAGTTCGCCGGGCGGGTGCTCACCAGCCGCCGGCAGGCCCGCGACCTGCTCGCCAACCCGCTGCTCAAGATCTTCCACGGTGACGGAATGACCTGCGTCTTCGATCCTCAGCAGGCGGCCTGCCAGTTGCGCGGCACCGCCGATGACCCCACGGTCACGCCCGACATCGACGACTGCCGTCCGCGGTGCCCGAACATCGCCCGCACCGACCGCGACATCACCGTCGTCCGCGCCAGACGCGACCAGCTCGCGCAGATCGTTGCCGACCCGCTGGCCCCGCCGATCAGGCACCAGCGCGACAAGACCGAACTGGAACGGCTCGAATCGGTCCTGCGCGCCCATGACGTGGAGGCGGCATCATGACATCGGCCGCGGCCCGCGAGACCGACCCGGTCCGCAAGAAAATCCTCGCCGCGACCGAACGGCTTCTCGCGGGCACGCCCCTGCGCTCGACAGGACGGTTGAGCGTATCCCAGCTGGCCGTCGAAGCCGGCGTCGCGCGCTGGCGCCTGACCCACCAGCACACCGATCTCAGGGAGATGTTCCAGGCCAGGGTCAAGGCCGCCGGATCAGCCGCCGACCGCTCCGCGAACCAGCTCAGCGAGACCGAGCAGCTCAAAGCCAGGAACGTCAAGCTCACCGAGCACTGCGCCGGGCTGGAAGAACAGCTGGCACGCTACGCCGCCGTCATCAGCCTCCTGCTACTGGAGAAAGCCGCCGCCGACGATAAGGCCCAGGTCGCAAGCCTGGACGCCAGCAGGCAGCGCCGCGCGGCAATGGCAGGCGGCGAAGCGAAAGACCCGTGATCCCTAGCCCAAGCCCTAGGACGTCGCGGTCCTGGGCGTCACCAGCCTGACCAGCGCAAGGGCGAACCCGGCGTGGCTCGCTGCGCTAGCCCGCGCCGAGTGGACCATCGAGAACGGCCTGCATTACCCGCGTGACGTCAGTCTCGGCGAGGACGCGTCCCGCGTCCGGACCGGGAACGCGCCAGCGCCATTGCTGCCTTCCGCAGCCACGCCATCGCCAGCCTGCGCATTCACGGCTGGCACAACATTGCCGCCAGCCTCCTCGGTCTCGCCATTTGAGAACGCCGACCCTGATGGCCAAGGTGACGGGCGACACGTGGCCCGCAGATCCGGCGAGGCCGCCCGCGAAGGCGCACGATCTGAAGCCCCCGCGACCGGATGCCGCCGCGCGAAAGGTTCTTAGGACGACTGGACTTGAGTTTGCGGATCGAGTCTGCGCAGTTCGCCCGCGACCGCTTGCATGTACGGGCGGATAATGTTCGCGTCAGAGGTTGCTCCGAACAAGCCTGCTATTCCTGACCGGCCAGAGAATGCCAGCCACATCGAGCAGTGCGTCCTGCCTGCGTCGCTGCCGTCGATCTTGAAGGTTACCTCGGAACCGATGGCTGTCTCGGCTTCCTGGCCGGACGTCTTGGACAAAGCACCTATGGCAGCAGCTATTCCCGTCCTGCCTTCATAGGCTGCTGTGGCTGAATCCGCCGCTGTGCGGATGGACCAGCGCCCCCTGGTGGCCAGCCTGCCCTTGCCATTGAACGCCGCTGCGAATGCGCTGATGCACTCTGCTGGGGAAGCCGTCACCTCATAGTGCCAGGTACGGCGATGATCCAGTCTGCCCATAATCTTCCTCCCCTAGTGACATACATTTCTGCTGACCACCGCAGAACTTCACGATGGACCGCTGGTTGTGCTGGTCAGAACCCGTGGACTGCCTTCTCGATTTGAATTGCCAGCGCCGCCAGCGTCCCTGTTCCCCTGACGGCCGAGGCCAGGCCACTCGTCAGGACCTTGAGCCTGGCCCACCGCGGTGCGGGCGCGGCGAGTTCGCCACATGCTTCTTCCGCCGTCGCGGCTAGCTCCGCCCCGTCCGCGTGTCCCGAACGCGACAGCTCGTTTACGAACTGGCGCAGCAGTGCAGCGACCTGATCAGCGGAGGCAGAAGCTGGAGCCGCGACCGACGCATGAGCACCTGCCTCTGATGCAATCGCGTTGCCGGAGACGACCGCGCCACTACCCGCCATGATGCCCTGGTTGTGGATAACCGTAGCCTTGGGCTCAGCGAACGCGGGCCGGTCGATGCGAATTCCGTACCGGCGAGCGGCCGGCTCGAGCTCAAGCAGAGCATTGCCATACAAGCTGGCAGATACTCCAGATCTCTTACATGTGAAAAAGATTTCAGTCAGCCGGTGCGCGACCTCGGTGATCGAGCTGCCGACCGGGGCATCAGGGTGCAGCGACAAAGAGGCGCCAAGCGAATTGCGGTATCCATCAGTGATCACTAGATCCGCTGAGGACGGCTGCCGACCTCTTGCTCCCTGGGAGACGATAGCCAGGTCAGCACAGCAGTAAAGGGTATGGAGCAGGTCAATGGCCTTCTGGTAAAGCAAGGCAGCAGCGCCAAACTCGCCAGACATATAAAACCATCGTGCGCCAGCCGAGAAGGATTCTGGAGGACCTGCGAACTCTCGCCAGTATTCCTCATACCTCTGCTCGGCATCAGCCCACCACTGTCCGCCGGTTAACCCATCGGGCAGCGGATAGCGACGAGGCACAGGCCGGGACAAGTCAAAACGCCGCGCCATCAAACCCCCCACCTCATCGGTCTGCTCGCGGAAATCTGACATTAGCAGGTACAACTCACCGCACGATGGACTTCCGGAAAGAATCGCCCAGATAGCCTTCGATCAGCCCGCCGACCAGCCAGCGGACGGCCAAGAGACATCGCTGTGCGCAGGCGGTACGGCCAGATGAGTGGGATCGCAGGCGATGCCAGGTTCCAGGCCCTCGCCCTCGGGACATCGGCCTCAACATAGTCAACAGTGAACACCTGGAAGACGGCGAAGCCGGCAGCGAGGGTGGAGAAGTGCCCGGCGACCTCGCCTCCGACTGGGGCTGGCAGCGCCGCGGCAGACGGCGCATAGTTCAGCATGCTTCCCTGGTTCACCGTGCCCGACACCATGCAGTCCCAGCATGCCGTGGGCTGGTTCGGGGAGACCCGGTGCTTGCTGTCGTCGTGATCGAGGGTGCGGTGGACATTCGCCGAGCAGGAGGCAATCTGAGAGTTTGCCGCTGTTGCAGACACGTCAGCTTCAGCAATGCTCCTGACCTGCAGAAAGGCGGCTCTCTCGGATCACGGTAACAACAGTTCAAACGTGCGAGAGAATCGCCGGCAGCGACTCCTACTCCCACATCTACACGCTGGCCCGCGACCACGGGCAGGCCATCGCCTCGGCCGCGCTGCTGCCGCTGGCCGGTGACGGGCTGATCGCCGCCGCGTCGTCGGCCATGCTGGTCGCCGAGGAGGAACACGGTGACCGGGCGGCGCGGCCGTGGCTGCCAGGAACCATCGTGGAACGGTGCAGGCCGGACGAGTGGCAGGTGTACGTCGAGGACCGCGACGTCCCCTGGTGCCGCGCTGGCCGTGGTCGCACGTTCCGCGCAGCGTATCGTACTGTTAGAGGTGCTTGCAGATCTATCAGGTCTGCATCGGATCAGTCCCGCAATGCCGCCGCCGAACCGACCAGGCCGGCCCGTTCGAGAGCATCGAGGATTGCCTCGTAAGTCTTCGGTGGCCGCGTCCGGCCGCGAGCGATCTGGTGCACGCAATCACGAATCCTGCCCTCATCAAGACCGATCTGGTCGAGCACGAAGTCATCCGGAGTCTTCGCCTCGAT